>PNLY01000010.1 GCA_013823325.1 Methylobacterium sp. | reverse complement strand
GGCTGGAATCGAAGCGCGGCCAGTTCTTCCGCCTGCTGGAGAAGCTGCCGGAGGTGCCGGCGACCGCCGAGGTGAGGACGCTGGTCGCGGCCGCGCTCGCGGCCGTCGAGCGGCAGCTTTCGCTCTGCCCGCCGCTCAACAGCAAGCCGGAGATCGCGGCATTGCAGGCGTTCTCGCTAGCGTTGGTCGGAGAGCGCGAGGCGGCGCTGCCGGAGGCTTCGAAGCTGCTGGCGGCGCTCGACAAGGCGATCGTGCTGGCGGAGGACGAGGCGACGACGCAAGCGCTGGTGCTGGCGCGGGCCGGCGTCATCGCTCATGGCGTCTCGATCGCGCTGCCGCATTTCCGGCTCAACGCCTCGCAGCTCCACAATGCGATGCGCGGGGTGATCTCGCTCGACGAGGAGCCGGCCCAGCCGGCGCAGCGGCGCGCCTTCCTCGCCGCGGTGAACCAGGCGCTCGCCAAAGCGAAGCCGACGCCGGTCGATTTCGGGGCGCTCGCGGTCGAGCGCGCTTCGGCGGCGCGGATGATGATGATGGTCGCGCAGATCGTGAAGCATGTCGACGGCTCACGGCCGGTGCGCTTCCTGATCGCCGAGACCGAGACCGGCTATACGCTGCTCTCGGCGCTCTATTTAGCGAAGCGTTTCGGCATCGCCGACCTCGTCGAGATCTCGCCGCTGTTCGAGACGTCGGATGCGCTGGAGCAAGGGCCGCGCATCATCGACGAGGCGCTGCGCAGCCCGCATTGGCGCGACTATCTCAAGCGCCATGGCCGGCTCTGCGTCCAGTTCGGCTACTCCGATTCCGGCCGCTATATCGGCCAGGTCGCGGCGACCTTCTGGGTCGAACGGCTGCGGAGCCGCATCCTCGAACTGCTGCAGCGCTACGGGCTCACCGAGATCGAGCTGGTGATCTTCGACACCCATGGCGAGTCGGCCGGGCGCGGCGCCCATCCCGACAGCCTCAAAGACCGGCTCGCCTATCTCGATCCGGAATGGCCGCGGCGCGCCTTCGCCAGGGCCGGCGTCAAGGTCACCCGCGAGACGAGCTTCCAGGGCAGCGACGGCTACCTGATGTTTGGCACCAAGGGCCTCGCGGGGGCGACGGTGGCGCGCATCGGTGAGGCCGTCTTTGCCGATGCTGCGGGTGGCGCGGACGATCCGATCTATGCCGAGCCCGACTTCGCCACCGAGTTCTTCCAGACGGTGCGCGAGGAGATGACGCATCTCGTCGACGATCCCGGCTATGCGGCGCTGATCGGCACCTTCGGTCCGTCCTTGCTCGACAAGACCGGCTCGCGCCCGGCGGCGCGGCAGAGCGATGCCGGCGGACCGACCGTGATCCGCCATCCGCGCGAGCTGCGCGCCATCCCGAATAACGCCATCCTGCAGCAGCTCGGCTGGCTGGCGAACAGCGTGCACGGCATCGGCCAGGCGGCGGCGCGGGCGCCGGAGCTCTTCGCCAATATGCGCGAGAGCTCCGAGCGCTTCGGGCGGGCCTATCGGCTCGCGGCCCATGCGATGGCGAACAGCGACCTCGACGTGCTGCGCGCCTATCTCGACACGCTCGACGCCGGCTCCTGGTTCGACCGGGCCAGGCGCACCGAGAAGGAAGGGCGGCGCGACGAACTGCTCGCGGTCGCCGAGGCGCTGGCGCAGCTCGACCTTGCGCCTTCGCTGCGGCGCCTGTTCTGGCGCTTCGCCTCCGACCGGCTGAAGCTGAAGGAGGCGGCGGGCGAGCCACCGGCGATGCCGGTCCGGCTGGTGGCGCTGCATACCCTACGGCTCGCCTTGCTGCACCGGATCTGGCTGTCGGCGACGCATATCCCGGATTTCCGGCCGCATGCGGGGGTGACGCGCGAGCTCCTGCTCGAACGCATCCTCAGGCTCGACATGTCCGGGGCGCTGGCGCTGCTCGGCGAGATTTTCCCGCTCAATCCCGACCCGGCGCTCGGCCTCGATTTCGGCGAGCCGCCGGGGCCGCGCGAAGGCGGCGCCTATGCCGCCTTCCATCGCGACGTGGTCGAGCCGATGCGGGCGTGCTTTGCGCTGCTGCGCGAGATCTCCGGCGCGATCCAGCACGAGATCGGGGCGTTCGGGTGAGGGGTGTGGGCGTCATGGTCGGCCTTGAGCCGACCATCGTCTGAAAGAGAGTCTAAGGTCTGCGCCGCGCTCCGCCAGAGAATGACGGATTGTCTCAGCGCGCCCGCTCGGAAAGTTCGGCGGAGGCGCTGGTATTGCGGTCCGTGATCGACTGGACCGGCTCCCAGACCGTGTGGTTGTCCCGTGGCGTCGAGACCAGGTATTTGAGCTGGCCCTTGGCCTTGGCCGAGAGCAGCTTGCTGGTCTGGAAGCTGGCGAAATTGGCATAGTCGCGGCCGCCGCCGTCGAAGACCACGACGCGATCCTTGAGGACGATGATGTCGCCCTTCTTCAGCGTCTCGTCCCGGAGGTACCAGAACGGGTCGTTGGCATATTCCATCGGCTTGACGAGCTTCGGCTTCGGCCCGTCCTTGCCGGCGTCGAGCGTGGCCGCGCCCTTCTTGCGCTTCGGCCGAACCGTCATATGCAGCGGATTGTCGGGCACGGGCGCGTAGGTCGGGCGCTGCGGGACGCCGAACAGCGTCTCCCAGAATCCCGCCGCGCTCGCAGGCGAGGCGAACGCTATCGAAGCTGCTGCCAGGGCAGCGGCGGCGATGATCTTTTTCGACATGGTCGGCACGGCTGCAATCCCCAGCTCCGCAACCGGAGATAGCGACTAGCGTGCCCGATCTCAATGACGGGCGCGCGACGTGATGAATCGCTTCTTCGTCACATTCCGGCGATTGCGTCAGCTTCGTTTCGGGATTGTTGAGTGGAGGCCGGCTTTCGCTCCGTTTTTCGTTGCGCTGCAGCATTCCGGCCGCGCCCGGTGCATCGCGGTCATGCGCCGTCGAGGCGATCAAGGCTGTGGAAGGCCGAGCACCTCGCGCAGCACCAGAATGGTCGCGTCGGCGATCGCGGCATGGCCGGCGGCATTGGGATGGAACGAGCCGCCGAGCGTCGCGGCGAAGAGCGGCTGCTCCGGGCTGAGCGGGTCGGTGGTGTCGGAGCCTTCGAAGCGGCCGACGCGCATGTAATGGCCGGTCAGGAACGAGTCATTGGGCGTGACGAACCAGCGTTGCCGCGGGCGATAGGCACGCCAGGCGCTCGGTGCGAACGGCTCCCAGCGGCGCTGGGAAAAATTCCAGGTCGGAAAGGCCATGGCGCCGGAGACCGCGCGGTCCGGCGTCTCGGCCGGCGCTCCTGCCGAGCACAGTGCGTGGCTGGTGAAGCGCTCGACATGGGCATCGACGAAGCGCCAGCGCCGCGCCTCGGGCAAGCTCGCGATCGCTGCGGCGATGCCGCGGTTGAGATAGGGCACGAATGCCGCGGCCTCGCTGCCGGTGCTGGGTTTGCTGATCGACAGGATGCGGTGCACGTCCATGCCTGTGGTACTGACACCGCAAGGACCGTCCTCGCCGCGCGTGATCTGCGGATAGGCGGTCTGGACGATGGCCGCGGCCGGGACGTCGAGATGCTTCTCGAAGGCGGTGGAGAGTTCGCGGATGCGATCGGGGATGACCTCGTCGACGGCCCGGCGCGCCTCGGCGAAGGTCCTGGTGTCGATCTGGCTGAGCCAGAGCTTGTAGAGCAGGCCGACCCGCAGGCCGAAGCGACCGCGGCCGACCACCTCCTCAGCGATGACGCTGGAGAAGCCGATGTCGTTGCCGCCGATGCTGAGCAGCACCGCATCGGGTTTCATGGCGCGCGGCTGGCTGCAGCGCGGGAGGTCGCGGCGCCAGTTGAAGCCGGAGCCCTCGTCCTCGAAACGGTTGTAGCCGGCGAAGCTGCGGCAGTAGTCGCGCCAATAGCGCATCAATTGCGGCGAGGCGTCGTAGACGGCATGGCCGACATCGTCGCGGGCTGCGTAATAGCCGAGGAGCCCGGCGCTGACCTCCGCCCCGGTGCAGCTATAGGGCGTCAGCGTCACTGCGACGTCGCGATGGGCGAGCGCCAGGATGAGCGCGGCGCGGACATGCTGCGAATAGAGCGAGCGGTGGCATTGCGCGTTGAGCCAGATCGCCGCGGCCGCACCGCCGAGCGAACTGTCGGTCGCGCCGCGCCGCCGCGGATAGTTGCGGAAGCCGGGGCGGTCGGGCAGGGGCGAGGAATTCCGGTAGGTGTCGATGCCGTCGTCGACCAGTTCGGCCGGCCGGTCGGGATTGCCTTCGCCCGAGGAGAAGGAATCGCCGAAGCCGGCGATGGCGATGTGGCGCCGCTTCACGGCTTTAGTTTCGGCGAGCGGAGCGTTCTCGGCGCTGACAGCGATGTCGAAGGGCTCGCCGAAGGCGCGGCGCGGAAGCCTCGCCTCCGCGGAGCAGGGGGCGGACATGGCAAGCTCGCCGGCCGTCCAGCGGCAGGTCTTGCCGGCGAGCGCCGGCGGCAGCCCGGCGATCCGCACGAGCAGATCGGCGACGCGCGGCTCCATGAACTGGTCGCCGGTGTCGAGCAGGCATTGCCAATGGCCGCGATTGCCGTTCTGGAAGCAGGTCCGGCGCGTGACCGCCGAGGTCCAGCCCCAGCGCGCGACGCTGACGGAATCGCCGAAAGCCGGCCCGAGCGTGCGGGCGGCCGCGGCACCCTGCATCGCTTCCTCGAAGGCGAAGGCCGGGCGCTCGCGCCGGTCGGCTGCGGGGAGGGCGGCATAGATCTCTGCCAGCCTGCGGAACTGCGCCTCGTCGCGGAACAGGCGGAAGCGGTTGGCGATTTCCCACTCGATGCGCGGCTGGGCGAGCGTGCCGCCGGCCGCGAACCCGGCTGTCACAATCAGGAGCGATGACAGGAACAGGCGCAGCTGGAGCATGGCGGGAGCCTCCATTGGCGGCACAACCCTAGCGCGGTGAGTGACGCTGGGGAAGTTCTGCCGACGGATTGTATCGCTGCCCACAGGCCTTAGGTTGCGGGCGAGAGGAACGACAAGGGGAGCACGAGCCGAATGGCCGTAACCGAACTGCCGGCACAGCCCTTCGACGTCGAAGGCGCCCGATTGAGCCTGTTCCAGGCACTGCTGGCCGCCGCCGGCAAGCACGGCAAGAGCCGCATCGCGCTGGAGGATCCGGAACGCAAGCCGCTCAGCTATGGCAGTCTCGTCCTGGGCGCGCTGGTGCTCGGCCGCAAGCTCGCCGGGCTGACCAGGTCTGGCGAAACGGTCGGGCTGATGCTGCCGAACGTCCAGGGCATGGCGGTGACGCTGTTCGGGCTCTCGGCCTATGGTCGCGTGCCGGCGCTGCTCAACTTTACGGCGGGCCTGAAGAACCTCACCGCGGCCTGTGAGATCGGGCCGATCTCGACCATCGTCACCTCGCGCCGCTTCGTCGACCAGGCCAAGCTCGACGACATCGTCGAGGCGCTCGCGCCGGGGCGGCGGGTGATCTATCTCGAAGATGTCCGCAAGGAGCTGACCAGCCTCGACAAGGCGCTCGGCGCGCTGGCTTCGCTCATGCCCGGGCTGGTCCTTCGCAACCATACCGCACGGCCCGACGATCCGGCGGTCGTGCTGTTCACCTCCGGCACCGAGGGCAAGCCCAAGGGCGTGGTGCTGAGCCACGCCAATCTGGTCGCCAATGCCAACCAGATCTTCCAGCTCGCCGCCGGCTTCCTCAGCGAGCGCGACATCGTCATGAACCCGCTGCCGGCCTTCCACTCCTTCGGGCTGACCGCGGCGCTGCTGATGCCGCTGAGCCATGGCATGAAGGTCGTGCTCTATCCGAGCCCGCTGCACTACAAGCAGGTGCCCAAGCTGATCGGCGAGACCGGGGCGACCTTCCTGTTCGCCACCGACACCTTCCTCCAGGGCTACGCCCGTGCCGCCGACGAGGGTGACCTCAAGAGCGTGCGCTATGTCGTCGCCGGGGCCGAGCGGGTGAAGCCGGAGACGCGCAAGCTCTGGGAGCCCTATGGCACCACCATCCTCGAAGGCTATGGCTGCACGGAATGCTCCCCCGTGCTGGCCTGCAATACGCCGGTGGCGATGCGCGAGGGCACGGTCGGGCGGCTCCTGCCCGGCATCACCGCCAGGCTCGAACCGGTCGAGGGCATCACCGAGGGCGGGCGGCTCTGCGTCAAGGGCCCGAACGTAATGCTCGGCTATCTCAACGCCGACAATCCCGGCGCGATCGTGCCGCCGGAGGGCGGCTGGCACGACACCGGCGATATCGTTTCGATCGATGACGGCTTCGTCGCGATCAAGGGGCGGGCGAAGCGCTTCGCCAAGCTCGGCGGCGAGATGGTCTCGCTGGCGGCCGTCGAATCGATGGTCGCCGGCGTCTGGCCCGGTCACAATCACGTGGTCGTGGCGCTGCCTGACATGCGCAAGGGCGAGCAGCTCGTGCTCGTCACCGAAAAGCCCGATGCTGAGAAGAAGGCGCTGCAGGACGAGGCCAAGCGTCAGGGTTTCCCGGAATTGTGGCTGCCCAAGGCGATCCTGGTCACCGCCACGATTCCGGTGCTCGGCAACGGCAAAATCGATTATGGTGGCACGCGCGAGCTCGCCATCACGATGAGGCCGCTGCTGTGACGCCACAATCGCATGCTCAGGGAAGCCGCATGATCACGCTCCTTCCCCTTGTCTTCGCCCGCGCGGCGGCCTTTGCCGTGGCCGGGATCGCCCTGACGCCCGCCGACGTCGTCGCCCAGGCGGCCGGCCAGACCTATGTCCGCCGCGACGAATGCATCGAGGCCGGCAAGCTCTCGGCCGAGCAATGCGAGCACGCCTATCGCAACGCCCGCGCCGAATTCGAGCAGAAGGCGCCGCGCTACGCCTCGCGCGCGGCTTGCGAGCGCGCCCATAAGCGCTGCGGCGCGCAGATCTCGACCACCGGCGGTTGGGACGCGCTGGCGCGTGCCGGTGGCGGCCAGACCTATGTGCCGCGCTTCGTCGGCATCCGCGTCACCGGCGAGGGTGCTTCAGGCAAGGCGGTGCCGATCATCGAGGGCACGGCCAAGGTCGCCTTCTCCGCCCGCCAGGTCGCGGCGCTCGACGACAAGGTCGCGGCCCGAAGGGCGGTGATCGGCGGCGGCGATGGTGGTGGACGCGGCCAGCACCAGCAGGCGAGCGGCCCCTATATCCGCCGCGGCGACCGCGACGACACGGTGCGCGTGCCGATGCAGGAGAAGAAGATCGGCTCCGACGTCGCGCCCGGGCTCTATGTCGATCCGGATGGGGTCGAGTGGTACAAGCCGGCGCATCGGCGCTGAGGACAGATGCGCAACCGGCGCTTGTCGCCGGGCGCTGGCATCGCTAACCAGTTTTGCCGTGCGGACGTGGCGAAACTGGTAGACGCAAGGCACTTAAAATGCCTCACCGGGAACGGTATGCGGGTTCGATCCCCGCCGTCCGCACCAAGCTCCTGAAGGCCGGCGGCAGAGGCTCCCTAGGGGCTCGCGGTTGCGATGGGCTCTCTACCAGCTGATCCTGAGGCCAGCCCGTCCAGCGATGCTGTGGCTGTCGGCGAAATGGGCGAGACTGGCGCGCGCCTCGACTTCGCCATAGAGCGCATAGCGACCCCATTCGTATTTGGCGCCGAGGCCGAGCCCGCCCTGGAGCCGTTCCTCGCGGCTGGTCAGGCGGGCGTCAGCGAGCGTCGTCGTCGTCCCGCCGAAAAACGCGTAGTGCAGGTTGGCGATACCGTAGAAGGCCATGTCGACCTTCCGCCCGGCAGCGTCGCGCCAGCTCGCCCGATAGTCCGCGGAGAGGCCGAGGCGGCCGCGCAGGCTGTCGCCGTCGGTCAGGGCGACGCGGACTCCGAACGGATCGACGAAGCTGTCGGCGTCGACGCGGGCATAGCTCAACTGGGCCTGCGGCGTCAGCGACCAGCCGCCGGCGAGCGCGAAGCGCTGTCCGAGTTCCAACCCAGCGGCCGAGCCGAAGCTGGCCTTGCCCTTGGCCAGCCTGCGTCCGGTCGTGGTCGAGGACAGGTCGCTGTCGAACCAGCTGAACTGCGCCTGGGCATCGGCATAGAAGCCGCTCGACCCATACCAGGTCAGCGTGCCGGCGAAACCGCTGCCGCGCGAAGCGATCCTGCCCCGGCCGAAGACCGAGGAGACATCGGCCGACGCTCCGCCATGGTGCAGCGAGAGCCCGCCCACCAGCATGCCGGAGTCAGTGGCGAGCAGCTGCCCGTCGACGCCGGCCTGCAGCCGCCAGCTGTCGACCGTGTAGCCGGCGCCGGTGGTGGAAAAGCTCGGTGTCACCCGCGCGTGAGCACCGTCGATGCGCGCCCAGACGGCGTGCCCCGCCGTCGGCGAGGAGGCATCCGGCTGGCCGTCGAAGCGCTCGCCGACGCGCTGGCGCAACGTCTGCAGCCGATTCATGCTCTGCAGCACCTGACCGTAGGCCTCGTAGAGCGGTGCTCCCGGCTGGTAGATCGGAGAGATGACCACTCCGGACGCTCCCGTCCCGGATGATCCAGGCGACGACGAGCCCGAATCCGATGACGAGACATAGGCCGAGCGCAGATACCAGTCGCCGTCATTCGGCGTGCTGACGCCGTTCTTCTGCAGCGTATAGGCATAGGCGCCGGCGATAATGGCCTGCTGTCCCTGGAAGACATAGTCGCCCTGGAGCGTGAAGACGCCGTTCGAGGCTCCGCCGACATCGACGACCTTGATGCCTTCGATGGTCTGTGCGCCAGCCCCGCCCTGGTTCAGCACCGTGACGAGAGTCGTGCCTGCGGTGCTGCCGGTGATGACGAGGCGGTCGGACGGCGAGGCGTCGCCGCCGAGCACGGTTTCGATCTCGAGCCGGCCGCCATTGCCCACGTAATTGCCGTTGATCGTCAGCGTGCCGATCGAATTGCCCGGCGCGATCGTGCCGCCCGGCTGGTTGATCGTCGCGCCGACCGTGCCGATGCCCTGCAGGCGGCCGCCGATGACCTCCATCGTCCCGCCGAGGATGCCGTTCACGGCGAGCGTGCCGGCCAATACGCTGCCGGCGCCGGTGTAGGTCGCGCCGCTGTTGCCGGTCAGCTCCAGCTTGCCCGCGCCATCCTTGATCAGCGCGCCCGCGCCGGTGAAGGTGGAGGAGATGCCGATATCATGGCCATCCGTGTCGATGACCAGGCCGTTCGCGCCGATGGTGATGGTGCGGGTGTCGAAACCTGCGAAGAAATTGGGATTGTCCGCTGTGGTGCGCAGGAGGCCGCCATCGAAGGTGACGCTGACCGCGCCATCGCCACCGAAGATCCGTCTGGTTTCAAGAACGCCGCGATTATTCGCCGTGCCCTGCAGAAGCAGCGTCCCACCGGACCCCGAGGCAACGCCGAGCAGAACACCGCCTTCGGCGCGAACCTTCCCGCCATTCTCGATGGTCAGCGAGCCGGTGCCGATATTGCCGATGGTCAGGCTGTACGGTGACATCGACCATGTCGACCCCGCGCCTGTCACTGTGACCGTGCCGGTGTCGTTGGCGCCGATATAGCCCTGATTGCTGGTGACGATTGCGCCGTCTTCGATACGCAAGGTGCCTGGGCCGAAGCTGCCGACGGTGAACTGTCCGGTATTGGTCCAGCTTGTGCCCGCGCCGGTCAATACAGCGTCGCCGCGTGTGTCGCTGCCGATGACGCCATACGCGCTCGAAATCGTCGCACCGCCCTCGGCGCGCAAAGTTCCTGTCGAACCTACTGTGCCGTACACGCCGACGACCAGTTGGCCGCTGTTCTGCCAGGACGAGCCCTGTCCGCTGATCAAGGCGTTGCTGCCGCCGCCGATGTTGCCAACGACATTTGAAACCCGGCCACCATTCCGGATCTCCAGTGTTCCGGTGCCGTCATATCCGACATAGAGATTACCGGCATTGGTCCAGGTCGAGGCCGTGCCGTTGCTGCCGACGCCGGAAACCGTGACCGTGCCCTGGCTGCCGGGATTGTAACCGATGTAGCCGCCGAGGCTGCTGACCGCGCCACCATTCAGGATGCTCAGCGTTCCGGCGCCGGCGCCGTCAAATCCGACATAGAGCTCGAAGGCGTTGGTCCAGGTCGAGGCCGTGCCGTTGCTGCCGACGCCCGAAACCGTGACCGCCCCCCCGCCGCCGGCGCCGGAAATGTAGCCGGCCAGGTTGCTGACCGCGCCGCCATTCAGGATGCTCAGGGAGCCGGACCCGGATTGACCTATGGTGAGGTCACCGTTGTTGGTCCAGGTGGATGCGTTGCCGCTGCCGTCGGCGCCCGAGACCGTGACCGTGCCGTTGCTGCCAATGCCATTACCGATCGTGCCGAAATCATTGGTCACGGTTCCGCCGGCGGTGATGTCGAGCTGGCCAATGCCGGTATTGCCGACAGTCAGATCTCCGGTAATCGTCCAGTTCGGCGTCTGGACAGAGCCAGGACTCAAATCGCCGAGGCCCGTGACCGGTTGCGCGCGCGCCGGAAGGCCGGTGGCGCAGGCCAGCGCAGCAAGCGCGGTCGTCTGCAACAGGGCTCGGCGATAGCTGCGAGCGGCAGTGCCGCCTCCCATGAGTTCTCTCGCCATCGCGCTCCCCGGCCGACGATCTCCAAACGTGGTCAGCTACTTCACATGGACGCGACAGGTAGCCGTGAATTCAACCGAATAGAGAATCGACGATGACGGTAATTCATAAATTGTTATCCAAGAATTAAATGGAGGTGGGGGGACCCTCCCGGCATTCTGCGCGGCGAATAACCGCAACCCTCATCATTCAGGCCTTGGCGTTGCCTCCGGCGAGACATGGCCGGGCGTGATTGGCGCGAAATGGCAAGACGGGCAGGCTGCTCATGCACGAAATGCTCGCGACGACATCCCCGGCCGAGCGGATCACGGGCATCTTCCGCCCAAAGCCGACGATCAGCCGAAGCGCGGGCGCTGGCCAATCCGGCCTCGCCGGGTGAGCAATGGATAAAAGACGCCGATGAGGTACGGTTTGATGCGAACGACGCTGATCTATGGCCTGGGTTTCCTGGCTTTGGCGCCATGCGCGGCGAGCGCGCAGCCGGTTCCTGTCAATGTCGGCAACTTCAAGCGAGCCGAGAGCGATTTCTATATGCGCAAGACGGCCGACGCCGGCGCCCTCGGCAAGTTCGCGCATAGCAGGACGCCGACGCCGATCGACAACCAGCCCGTGGTCCGGATGAACCGGGATACGCTCTATTCCCAGGCGCTCTTCGACCTCGACGCCGGCCCGGTGACCATCACTCTTCCCGATGCCGGCAAGCGCTTCGTCTCGATGCAAGTCATCAGCGAAGACCATTACACCCCCATGGTGGTCTACAGGCCGGGCCGCACGACGCTCACCAGGGACAAGGTCGGAACGCGCTATGTGTTCGTCGCGGTCCGTATCCTTGTCGACCCCAATGACGCCAAGGACCTCGCGCAGGTTCACGCGCTGCAGGATGCGCTGAAGGTGGAGCAGACATCGGCCGGCAAGTTCGAGACGCCGAATTGGGACCTGGCGCAACAGAAGAAGATCCGTGATGCGCTCGAAGCCCTGTCCGCCGCATCAGGCAGCTTTGCCAACGCATTCGGCCCGAAGGGAAAGGTCGATCCGGTGATGCACCTGATCGGCACGGCCGCCGGCTGGGGCGGCAACCCCGACAAGGACGCATCCTACCCTTCATTCACCCCAGCCAGGAGCGACGGCAAGACGGTCTACAAGCTCAGGGTCAAGGATGTTCCCGTCGACGCGTTCTGGTCGATCAGCGTCTATGACGACAAGGGCTTCTTCCGGAAGAACGATTACGACGCCTATTCGGTCAACAGCATCACCGGCAAGAAGGGCGCGGATGGCGCGATCGATATCCAGTTCGGCGGCTGCGACGGCAAGATCGCGAACTGCCTGCCGATCACGCAGGGGTGGAACTACACGTTCCGGCTCTACCGTCCTCGGGCGGAGATCCTGAACGGCACGTGGAAGATGCCGGAGGCGCAGCCTGCTTCGTAACAGGCCATCCGCCCTGGCCGCTGAGGCCGCGGTTCTGTCCCGGCGGTAACGGGCGCCCTCATGCAGGGCGTCCAGAACGCTCTCCGGGTTCACCATCCGTTTGGCACCGACAGGAATGTCGTCGACTTCCACGCGAGACTGAGACCATGGCTGCCGACTTGCGGACCGACGAGCTCGAGGCTGCAACCGCGATGCTCCATCGTTTCTCGATGCTGATCGAGGACGGTCTGGCGGCGCGATTCTCCGGATGGCTCTCTTCCCGCGAGGCATGGCACGATTTCATCAAGGGGCTGGAGGCTGCCGGTTATCGTCCCGCATTGCTCGCTCTCAGCGTCCTGGCGATTTGCCTCCTTGCCATCGCTGCCACGGCTGCGGCTGGCCGTTCCATGACGGCCGGATTGAAGGCTCGGCCATTTCTGTCCGCTGCGGCCTGGTTCGCGGCCACCCTGCTCGTGGTGCTGACGTTCTGGGTCCTGCTGCTGAGCCTCGTCCCCGATCCAGTGCTCCGCCGCGCCTTGTTGAACTGCGTCGTGATCTCGGCCGCGGCGACAACGATATGTTTTCCCTTGGCCATGGGTCGCAGGTCGATCTTCTCGCGTTGGCGGCGTGATCTCGCCGTCGCGATTGGCCTCGCCTGCGGCGGCCTGTTGGTGCTGGCCTGTCTGCGCGTATGGAATGCGGCCGATCCGCTACGCGATCTCTTCGCTACATTCGCGGTGTCTTTGCCGTTCACGGTCCTGGTCGCAGCGGCGTATCTTCGTCATCGCGAACTGGTCACGAGGGCTCTCTCCTTCGGCAGCAGGGCAGGCTCCCTGCGCCGGAAGCTGGCGGCAATTTGGCCCTGGCTCGCGGTCGCGATCGTCACACTCGCCTTCGTCTTCATCCAGCTGGATTTGACGATCGGAAGACCGACGCGCGGGGGATTGCTGCTGATTTCGCTTCTTCTGGCTCTCGCCGCCCCCCATCTCGACATCGCCATCGAAAGGCGCGGCTGGCTGGTGGCTCGATCGCGGGGAGGCGAACTGGCCGGCGCGCTGTGGCGGACGTTCCGCATCGTGGTCGCCTCATCGATCCTCGCGGTCTTGGCGATGCTCTGGCTGCTGCCCATTCTGGACGTCGTCGGTATTGCGCGTGGCACCGTCGTGTTGAAGGCCGCCGAGATCCTGATGCTCGTGCTGGTCATCGCCTTCTGCTGGAACTGGGTGGCGATCGTGACCGCGCGCATCAAACCCCATGCGTCGGGCGATCCCCATGGCAGCACCGCCGTGATCGGCACGCGACTGACCACTGTCGGCCCGCTGCTCGTGGGTCTCACCAAGGCCGCGCTTCTGACGCTGGGGGCTCTGACCGTTCTGGTCATGTTGGGCATCAATGTCTGGCCGCTGATCACCGGTCTCTCGATCTTCGGCCTGGCGATCGGTCTCGGCTCCCAGACCTTGGTCAAGGATGTGGTGGCCGGTCTGTTCTTCCTCGTCGACGACGCCTTCCGCCACGGCGAGTACATCGAGACCTCGGGGGCCAAGGGCACTGTCGAGAGAATCTCGCTGCGCTCGGTCTCCTTGAGGCATCCGCGGGGGCCGGTTGCGACGATTCCCTTCGGGCAGATCGGGAAGATCCAGAACTTCAGCCGCGAATGGGTCGTCGAGAAGATGCTGTTCCGCGTGGCTTTGGACACCGATGTCGAAGCCGTGCGAAAACTGTTCAAGAAGATCGGGCAGGAGGTCGCGGCGGATCCGGATCTGAACGCCGATCTCATCGAGCCGTTCAAGAGCCAGGGCATCGCCGCCCTCGAGGAAGGCACTCTGGTGATCCGCGGCAAATACAAGGCCCGGGCCGGGCGGCAATTCCAGATCCGCAAGGCGATCCTCTCCAAGGTGCGGACCACGCTCGCGGAGAACGACATCAAGCTGGTGCCGAAGCCGCTTCACGTCCCGCAAATGGGTGGATGAGCTGGTCTTCTGCCTGCGTTCAGGCATCGGAACCGCAAAGGCTTCGACTCAGCTGACGGCAAGGGCGGCATCGTCCTTGCCGCTATTGTTTTGGCGAAAGCAGCGGTCTGCCGGGTGCTTACTTGACCGCGGAGAAGGCCGTGGGCGCCAAAATCTGGCTGACGATGTTCTCAATAATCTCGCCGTCCGCTTCGCTCCTGGTGCGTGCCTCGGCCCAGTCCGGGTCGGTCGCGAACGCCGTCCATTTCGTCTCGCGCTCGGCGAGCGATTCCCAGGCCAGGAAATAGGTCAGCTCCTGATTGGACGCCCCGATCAGCGTGGTGAAGAAGCCGGCTGGCCGGATGCCGTGCTTGTCCCACAGCTTCAGCGTGGCCTTCTCGAAGCGGTCGAGCAAAGCCGGCAGCCGGCCGGGCAGGCAGCGATAGACGCGCATTTCGTAGATCATTGAAAATCGCTTTCTGTCGTTGGCCTTGCGGCAAGCGATATGCCGCAGCGTGGTCTGCCCGCCTGAATGGCGCGATCCTGCTCGCGCTGGCGCAGTAGCGGATTCTATCCCCGCCGGTGCTCGACCTTGGGCAGGAACCACGCCAGCAGCCCGATTGCCGGCAGGAAGGCGCAGATCCGGTAGACCGCCTCGATGCCGATCCAGTCGGCGACCTCGCCGAGGATCGCCGCCGCGAGCCCGCCGAGGCCGAAGGAGAGGCCGTAGAACAGCCCGCCGATCAGGCCGATCCGGCCCGGCATCAGCTCCATCGCGTAGATCAGGATGGCGGCGAAGGAGCTCGCCATGATCAGGTTGATCACCACGGTCAGCACGCCGGTCCAGAACAGGTCGGCGAAGGGCAGGATCAGCGAGAAGGGCAGGGCGCCGAGGATCGAGAACCAGAGGATGCGGTTGCGGCCGACCCTGTCGCCGATGATGCCGCCGGCGAGCGCGCCGACGGCGGCGGCGGCGAGGAAGAGGAACAGCATCAGCTGCGAGCCCTGCACCGAGACGCCGAACTTCCCGATCAGATAGAAGGTGTAATAGGAGCTGAAGCTCGACGAATAGGCGTTCTTCGAGAACAGCAGGATCACCAGGATGGTGATCGCGAAGGCGATCTGTGCCCTGGTGTGCGCGGGCGTCGCAGGTGCGGCTGCCGCGACTTTCGCCGGCTTGGCTGCCGCGGCGGCAGCGGCTGCCTTGCTCAGCTCGGCATAGCGGCGCGCCGTCCAGACCATCAGGATCATGGCGAGCAGGGCCGCGGCCGAGAACCAGGCGACGCTGGTCTGGCCGCGCGGCACGATGATGAAGGCGGCGAGCAGCGGGCCGAGCGCGCCGCCGCTCTGGCCGCCGACTTGGAAGATGCCTTGCGCCAGCCCCTGCTGGCCGCCCGAGGCATTGCGGGCCATGCGGGTCGCCTCGGGATGGAAGATCGACGAGCCGAGGCCGACGCAGGCCGCCGAGATCAGCAGCAGCGCATAGCTGCCGGCATAGGCGAGGCCGATCAGCCCGGTCAGCGTGCAGCCCATGCCGACGACCATCGAATAGGGCATCGGGTTCTTGTCGGTATAGGCGCCGACGACCGGCTGCAGCAGCGAGGCGGTGATCTGGAAGGTCAGCGTGATCAGGCCGATCTGGCCGAAATCGAGCGCGTAAGCCGTCTTGATGATCGGGTAGATCGCCGGAATCAGCGATTGGATCATGTCGTTGAGCAGATGCGTCGCGCTGAGCACGAACAGCACCGGCAGGTCGGCGCGGCGGGTCTGGGCGATCGGCTGGCTGACGTTCATACGGTTGATTTCACCGGGCGCAGCCGAGATCACCGGCGAAGGCCTGCCGGGTGACTGCGAAGTCGGCTCATAGCATCGCGATCGGCTGTAAACCCAGAGCCAACTGCACAGAGCCGCCCTGATGTGGACGCGGGATGGGGCGCGGCGGCTGTCGAGGGCCGCCGCCGTGTTTCGCCCGCTACTTCACTTCGCTGGCGATCTCGGCGAGCGCCGGGGCCTTCTGGATCAGGCCGCGCTCGACGAGGAAGGCGCCGAAGCGCTCATAGCGGCCCTGGTCGAGGGCGCGCGGGCGCTTGGCGAAGCGCGGTAGCGTGTCGATCCAGGCCTGGCGGTTGAGGGCGTCGTCGAGGTCGGGATGGGCGGCGATGAAGAGCTTCCAGGCCTCCTGCGGGTGGTTGGTGAGGTAGAGCGCCGCCTTCTCGATGGCGTCGAGGAAGCGGGGCAGGCGGCTGTCACCGACGGACTCGCGGCGGGTGATCAGGATCAGCTCGTCATAGGCGGGAACGCCGTGCTCCTCGGGATAGAAGGCGGTGCCGGGATGGCCTTCGAGTTTCATCTGCGTCAGCTCGAAATTGCGGTAGCCGCCGAGGGTGGCATCGACTTTGCCGCCGATCAGCGCGGCCGAGAGCGCGAAGTTGACGTTGACCAGCTTGACGTCGTCGAGCTTGAGGCCGGCCTTGGCCAGCATCTGGCCGAGCAGGGTGGTCTCGGTGCCGGAGACGGCATAGCCGATCGTCTTGCCCTTAAGGTCGGCGAGGCTCTTGATCGGACCGTCGGCCTTGACGATGACGCTGTTGAGCGGCGTCTCGACCAAGGTACCGACGCGGACGATCGGGATGCCGGCGGCATGGTCGAGATAGAGATTGGGCTGGTAGTGGATGCCGATATCGGCCTGGCCGGCAGCGACGAGGCGCGGCACGGCCGAAGGGTCGGAAGGCGGCACCATGGTGACTTCCAGGCCGGCTTCCTTGAACAGGCCGAGCTTCTCAGCGACCACCAGCGGCGCATGGTCCGGATTGACGAACCATTCGAGCATGACCGTGAGCTTGTCGGCGGCGCGGGCCGGGCTGGCGAAGCCGGCGGCCAGAGCAAGGCCGGTGGCGAGGAGGGCGCGTCTGGTCAGGGAGCTCAGGGTCATCGGGCGAAAATCCTTCTGCGGGATCGGCTTGAAACGGAATCGCATCATGGCTCGCTCGCCCAGGGGAGGAGGCGCGGGCCGAGCGCGTCGACGAGATGGCGCAGGGCGAGGCTGAGCACGGCGAGCACGGTCATCGCGGCGAAGACCGTGTCGGTCTGCATGCGGGCATTGGCCTGGACCATGACGAAGCCGAGCCCGGCCGAGGCGCCGACCCATTCGCCGATCACGGCGCCGAGCGGCGCCAGCGGAGCCGCGACCCTGAGGCCCGTGAGCAGAGCGGGCATGGCGAGTGGCAGGCGGACATAGCGCAGCGTCTGCCAATGGGTCGCCGAGGTCAGCGCGGTGGCATCGATCAGCTCGGGATCGGTGCGGCGCAGGCCATCGGTGAAGGCGGAGGCGACCGGAAAGAAGATGATGATCGTCGCCATGATCACCTTCGAGCCCATGCCGAAGCCGAACCAGACGACCAGCAGCGGCGCGATGACGAAGACCGGGAAGGCCTGCAGCACGAGCAGCACCGGCCAGAGCAAGCGGCCGAACCGCGGCAGCGCGACAATGGCGAGCGCCGTCAGCGCCCCGAATAGCGATCCCAGCACGAAGCCGAGCGCCATCTCGGCGATGGTGGTCAGGCTATGGCTGAAGAGCAATCCGGGCTGGCGCTGGAAGGCCAGCGCGACGTCGAGCGGCGAGGGCAGGATGTAGCGCGGCGGCTGGAACAGAAGGACCGCGCCTTGCCACGCCAGGAGCAGGACGAGAATCGTGCGCAGGGCAGCGGCGAGCGGGGCCACCATAGGCCTCGCGGAAGCCGAGTGCCGCTCTGTCGCGCCCTGCGTCGTCAAGGTCCGCCTTTCCGGTGGAAGGCGGCGCGGGGACAAGCGTTTGCGAGGCTGCCCCGAGCGACTCCCTCCGCCAGCATGATCTGGTTCAGGTTCGAAGGGTGCTTCTCAGCTCGCCTCCCGGCGAACGCCCCCGTCTCTCGTAAGCGCTTGTGGCAGAAAGGCTTGCGCCTGTCACGCCTGTCTCAGGCCGCAGCTCGCGGCTCAGGCCTCGTCATAGGCCGAGTCGAAGAAAGCCTTCTCCAGCGCCACCGTGCGCAGGAAGAAGTCGCGGCTCGTTTCCGCTTCGCCTGGGCCGACGCGGTCGAGCTCGCTGCGCAGGAAGCCGACGAAATCGCGGAAGTCGGAATTGTCGTGCAGGGTGACCCATTCGGCGTGGATGAAGTTCGCCGGCAGCGGCTGCGAGGCCTGCTGCGCCCAGTCGAGATAGAGCCATTCGGCCACGACCAGCACGGAGAGGGCGGCGGCATAGGAGCGCGTCGCGGCGGCCTCGCGCATGATCGCCTTGAAGCCGGCGGTGGCTTGGCTGTCGGGCGGCGCCGTCCGATCCTGCTCGCTGACGCCGAGCGCCTCGAAGGACCGCAGGAAATAGGTGTTCTCCTCGCCGCTGACCATGCCGATGAAGCGACCGAAGCGGATGCGGGCCTCGAAGCTGTCTGCACTGGCGAGCGCGCCGCCGAGCAGGGTCAGGAAGCTGTCGATGAAGCGATGATCCTGGACGAGGTAGCGGACCATGACCGCGTCGGACACCGATCCGTCGAGCAATTCGCGGACGAAGCGGTGGCCGACGGACTGCGACCAGGCCGGCTGGCTGGCCTGGCGGAGAATCTCGGTGAAACGTTCGGTCATCGGCGTAGCCTTCTGCTGATCGGGCTCTCCCTATCAGCAGCCGAGCCGCGACCGCACGCTATTTCAGCCGCGCTGCGACGATCTTGGCGAGCTTGCCGACGCGCGCCTTGGCTTGATCGTGGAGGGCCTGGTCGCGCTCGCCGCCCGAGACTCGGACTTCGACCGTTGTCAGGCCCTGGCGGATATGGATGCGGTTCATGATGTCGAGCGCCGCCTCGTCGCCGAGGTCTGCGACCGGCGTCCTGGCTTCCGAGACCTTGATCGCGCTCTGGAACCAGCGCTTCGACAGCTCTTCGGTGGCCGCGACGTTGCGCACGCTGACATGGATCTGGTTCAGCTCGACTGTGCGCTTGCCGTCCTTCTCGACGGTGCGCTTGGCGTCGAACTGGCAGCCTATCGGGTTCGGCAGCGCCTCCTGCCGGTTTTCGCGGCTCTCATGGGTGATCTTGCCCATCAGCTTGCGGGGGTCGCTGATGGTCATGCCAGGGAAGGTGGCCTTGACCTCCTCCGGCGTCAG
Source organism: Methylobacterium sp. (assembly GCA_013823325.1). Lineage (GTDB taxonomy): Bacteria > Pseudomonadota > Alphaproteobacteria > Rhizobiales > Beijerinckiaceae > Allobosea > Allobosea vestrisii. Next base: position 78,222 of record PNLY01000010.1, on the reverse strand, counting down.
CAGGGCACAGGCGTCCGGCCACTGATCGGCCGGGGCGACCGAGGAGGGGCGGGTGTCGGCCGATACGGTCACGGCGCTGTTGGCAGCGACCTGCTGGGGCGCGTCCACCATGCCGGTGCCGCCCTGCCAGCGCGCCGCTGCCTGTTTCGCCAGAGCGAGCGCGTTCGGTGCGGTCTGCTCGGAGTAGAGGTCGAGCGAGACGGCATAGATCAGGTCGTCCTTGCGGGCGCGGACCACCACGCTGGAGGAGCTGGTCTCCTGAAAGGCCTCGTCGCCGACGCCGCTGACCGGTTCGAGCTTGAGCGTGATCTTGGGATCGGCGGTGAGTTTCTCTCGCGAGGCCTTGATCGAGGCGAAGGCCTGCGCCGGGGTCTCGCGGCCCTTGGCGACGCCATCCCAGCGGATCACCGTGAGCGAGGCGAAGCGCGCGAATTCGAGCTTCGAGGTCGGGCTCGGCAGCTTCACCGAATACATGCAGCTCTCGGCATATTGCGGGCCGCGATGGATCGCGCTCAGTGTCGGGCCCTTAGCGGTGATCGCGCGGCCGGGGAAGAGCGCCTCCAGATCGGCCTGCGGCAGCAGGCGGCAGGCGTCGGGAGCCTTGCCCGGCGCGGCCGGCTCCGGGGCCGCCGGTGCGGTCTGGGCAACGGCCGGGCCGGCGAGCGCCAGCAGCAGCGGGGTTACGAGCACGGAACGCACGATCATCGGATCAGGTCTCCAGGGACGGGCGCGCCGCGGTCGATCGCGGCTGCGCCGTTCGGGGATGCGTCAATCTAGGGGCGAGGGTGGCGCGATCATGGCGCCGCACCGGGTGGTGGGGATGATTGCTGACATTGTCTGTCAGCCAGACCGCCAGTCGTTCGAGCCAGTCTCGTCAGCTGCGGCGGCGGCGCAGGGTCGCCAGCGGCGTCTCGCCGAAGCGGGCGCGGTAGCGCGTGGCGAAGCGGCCGAGATGGGTAACGCCGCAGTCGAGCGCGATCCGGGTGACGTTGTCGCCGGGGGCGGCGGCGAAGAGCCGGGCGTGGGCGGCGTCGAGGCGGAAATCCTCGAGGATCTGGCGCGGCCCCATCCCGCGATACTGACGGAATGCGAGCTGCAGCGAGCGCGTGCTGACGCCGACCCTGGCGGCGAGCGCCGTGATCGAGAGCGGATCGCCGGATTTCGCGCGCATGATCTCTTCGGCGATCTCGACCTGGTATCGGCCGGCGGAGCGGGGGTGGGCTTCGGAGCCCACCGTCGCTGCCTGCCAGGCGGCCCCGAGCAATTCGGTCACCATCATCGTCGCCGCCTTGGCGGCACCGCGCGCGACGAGCAGCGCGTCCGACTGGTCGAGCTCTGAAGCAAGATGGCGCAGATAGCGGCTCAGCGCCGCGCCTTGCCCGGCGGCGGCGCTCACCACCCCCGGCGCCTGCCCGTCCGGACGCCAGCGATCGTCCGGATTGAGGGCGGCGGCGCTGCGCAGCCGCGTCAGCGGCAATTGGACCACGAGTCCGAGATAGCCGGGCTCGCAGATGGTGGTGCGCGGCCCCGGCGTCGGGATCAGCATCGACTCCGTCCTCGCCTCGATCCGGCGGCCGATGTCGTCGGTCTCGATCGTTCCGGTCCAGGGCAGCAGCAGGGTGATGTTCTCGTCCTCGACGAGACGGACGCGGTGGCCGCTGGTCCTGACGGCGCTGATGCGGACATCGTCGAGCAGGACGGAGTTGATCGACATGCGAAAAGGCTCGGCCCGGTCGAGTGGCTCGAGGAAATCCTGGCGCTCGAAGAGGATCGTCTGCCTGCACGCAGCGGCAGCGCTGTCGGTCAGGAAACGATTATGGCGCGCCAACAGATCATCCTGCTCACCGTGATCGAGGTGATGCTGGCTCGTCTGCTGCGTCATGCGATCTTCACAGCTTCGGTGTTCCGTGATCGGCAGGCGAATCTGTCGGGACGAGCGACTTTAGTCGTATCAGGCGGCAAATGTGGCGATATCGGGGCGGGGGCGGGCTTCTCGCCGCCCTGTGCGTCACCGCCCCACGACTGCGGAAGTCGCCGTCGTGGAGGCCGGGATGCCCAATTTCGCTTTCCGGATAACTCCCTTCGCATTCCGGATATCGGCAGCGCGGCTCTTCCTCCATGCTCGAACTGTAAGCTGGGGCTGCACCTCTCCACGGCGTGGGCGACGCACGGGAGGCGGCGCGGTCCCAGCTTATCAAATAGCTCTATTGATTTGACTGGCCGCATGGTGCCTCCCGTCCTGCACCGGTCAAAACGACTTAGTGATAGATCTTTTGAGATTTGATCGCTTCGGTGATCAATGATTGTAGATAACTATCAATTCCGTCATCGCTTTATTTTGTCGATGGCGGAATTTTTTTGTCTATACTGAAAAATTTGGCATTTATTTACTTTGTCAGCCCAGGGTTTTTCTCGTCATCCTTGGGTGTTGGACATCATGGCCATCTCTGCATTCAATCTGAGCAATATCCGTATCGGCACCAAGATCGCCGCGGCCGTCACTCTCGTCGGCCTGATCGGGCTAGCAGCGTCTTTCTTCATCAGCCGGGAGCTCGCCCGCGCCGATGCTGTCTATAGCGAGATGCTCGCTACAGCGCCGGCCGCCATTTACGCTTCGGGACGAGGGAGCCGGAGCGTCAACGATATGCTGGCGCAGACTTATAAGGTCGTTGCCTATCCGGCAGGCTCGAAAGGGGTTGCAGACGGCGTGGCTCAGATGGGCGCGAGCTACAAGATGGCCGTGCAGCATTTGCAAAACGCCATTGCCAAATTGCCGGTGAAGAAGGCTGAGTATGAGCGCATCCTCGCCGAAACGCAGGTGCTCAAGGCCACGCTCGACAAGGCCGTCGTTTTGGGCGCCCGTGATGAGAATGCCAAGGCGCTGGAAATCCTGGATACGGCGGATGCCCAGGTCACCGCAATGGTCGATGCCATCATCGCGCTCAATACCAGAATACTGAAGGAGCTCGACGACGCCTCGAACGGGACGACGGACGACGTCAATTTCACCATCAGGTTGATGATGGGGCTGAGCCTCGCCGGCATCCTGCTCGGCATCGGGCTCGCGCTGCTGATGTCGGACAAGACGATCACCGGCCCGCTGGCGCGCCTGCGCGGCGCGATGGACAAGCTCGCGGGCGGCGATTTCGATACCGCCGTCGAGGGCAGCCAGCGCCGGGACGAGGTCGGACTGATGGCCAAGACCGTGCTCGTCTTCAAGGAGAACGGGCTCGAGATGAAGCGCCTCGAGGCGCAGGCAAGCGAACAGGATCATAGGGCCGCCGCCGAGCGCGAAAAGAACGAAGCGGAACGGCGCCGCGCCGAAGCCGAGCGCGAGCAACTGGCCAAGGAGCAGCAGCAGGTCGTCACCCTGCTCGCCAACGGGCTCGACCTGCTGGCGCAGGGCGACCTGACCTATCGCATCGGCGATCAGGTCGCTGCCGACTACCAGAAGCTGCGCGACGACTTCAACCGTGCCGTCAACCGGCTGGCGGAGACGGTCAGGACGATCCAGACCACCGCCTCCGAGGTCGGCACCTCGGCGTACGAGATCAATATGGGCGCCGACGATCTCTCCAAGCGCACCGAGGAGCAGGCCTCCTCGCTGGAGGAGACTGCGGCGACGACCGAGGAACTGGCGGCCTCGGTGAAGGCCTCCGCCAGCTCGTCCCGGCAGGCCGCGACGCTCGCCAGCGAGGCCACGCAGATCGCAGAGCAGGGCGGCGCCATCGTCGGCGATGCGATCGCGGCGATGACGCAGATCGAGCAAGCGTCGAGGAAGATCGCCGCCATCACCTCGGTGATCGACGAGATCGCTTTCCAAACCAACCTGCTGGCTCTCAATGCGGCAGTGGAAGCCGCCCGCGCCGGCGATGCCGGCAAGGGGTTCGCTGTCGTCGCCTCGGAGGTCCGCACCCTGGCGCAGCGTTCGGGCGAGGCCGCCCGGGACATCACTGCCCTGATCAGCGAATCGGGCGCCAAGGTCGATCAGGGCGTCAGCCTGGTCAGGCAGGCGGGCGAGGTGCTCGGCCGGATCGTCGAATCGTCGAAGCGGGTCTCGGCCACGGTCTCCGAGATCTCGACGGCCTCGGCCGAGCAGGCCAACGGCATCGACGAGATGAGCCAGACCGTCGCCCATATGGACGAGATGACGCAAGCGAACGCGGCGCTGGCCGAGGAGAGCGCCGCGTCGGCGACCTCGCTCTCCGACCAGATCCAGCGGCTCAACGGGCTGGTCGCAACGTTCAAGATCGGCGGCGAGCAGGGCTCCGCGCGCCTGAGCGTCGTGCGTCCGGATGCTCTGGCCCGTTCGGCCTGAGCCTGCCGGTAGCGGGAGCGCCGCCCGCTGCGTCGTTTCTCGCTCCGAGCAGGGCGAATGCGGATGGGGAGTGATCCGGCCATGAGCGAGGCCTTGCAAGGGCAGGAGGCGTCGATTCGGGAGGGCTGGCTCCTGTGGGGCCTGCTCGCCGTGACTCTCGCCGCGCATGAGCGCTGCCGCGAGCGCGCCGGCGATCTCATCGAGGCGGCGGCCTGCAACTGCATCCTCGAACGCGAGGATGGCCTGTTCCGGCATGCGCTGGTGATGTTCGCGCCGAGGAGCTGGCAGGAGCTCTGGCACCGGGCGGCACGAAACGAATGCACGGCCGAGGCCTATACGCGCACCGTCACCGAGCGCGGCATCCATGCGGTCCGCCCCGTGCCGTTGCCAGGCACGGAAGGCGGCTACAGCCCTTGAGTCCTGGCGCCGAGCTGTTGCCGCACGCGTATGCGCCAGGGCTCAGTCCGGGCGGCGTGCGAGGGCGACGGGGGCGCGCCTCGACCAGAGCCGCTCGCAGAGCGTCACGACGGCGAGCCCGCTGACGCCGCCCATGATCTTGACCAGTGCATCCAGCGCGCGGGCATGCCGGCTCGCCTCGAAATGCTGGGCGATCTCAAGCCCGGCGGCGCCGGCGACGATGCAGATGAGAATCGCGCCCTTGCGGGCCGGGTAGGCGGTGGCGAGCGCCGCCGCGGCGACCAGATAGGCGATGAAGCGTTCGAGCTGCGGCCCCATATGCGCCAGATGCGGACGGGCGCCGATCGGCGACAGCGTCGCGAACACGACGACGGCGACGGCGCTCCAGCCGATCAGCGCAGCGCAGCGGTGCACGGAAAGTTCCAGCCCGAAAAGTCGCGGCACGGACGTCTGTCGCTCCTGCTGCACCAATTCCGTCTCCGGAAAGCAAAAAGGGCCCAAGCGGTCATCGCTCAAGCCCTCGAAAAATGCTGGCTCCCGGAGCAGGATTCGAACCTGCGACCAATCGATTAACAGTCGATTGCTCTACCGCTGAGCTATCCGGGATCGGTGGGCGGCGTATAGCGACGCTACCGGGAACACGCAACCCCTTTGCTGGCATCGAGGCGGAGAAAATCGTGGGCAGGCGATCTGCGCCATCGTCAATTCACATTGGCGAGAGAGTTTCGGTTGCGGCGCGCCGCAGCATGTGGTTATAGGCCCAGCCGTGGAGCACGCCTCGGGCGGCGCTCCCGGATGGCCTCGTGGCGGAGTGGTTACGCAGAGGACTGCAAATCCTTGCACCCCGGTTCGATTCCGGGCGAGGCCTCCAATCCCTTTTATCATGCGCTGATTTCCTTACGGTTTTCGGCTTCATTGTCCCGCCGGGTTTCCACCCATTCAGATGGCGGGACAATTTTGTTCGCGGTTTCGTTCTTCGAGAGCGTGATTTTGGCCGCTCCGGACCCGGCCAGCCGGCGCCGATTGGCCTTCTTCGTGTAGAGCGCGGCCTGCTTCGGCGATTCCCATCCGAAGGTTGCCATCAGCTCGTGTTCGGATGCGCCGTTGTCTGCGGCGATCGTCGCGCCGGCCTTGCGGATGCCGTGGCTGGAGCAATGGTTCAGTCCGATCGTGTCGCACCACTTGCGCATGCGCTGACCAAGGCCCTTCACCGAGAAAGGTTTGTCCCATTCGTTGATCAGGAAATGCATGTGGCCCTTGCGGGAAACGCGCACCGCTTCGATGGCGGCCTGCAGCTCCGGCGCCACCGGCATATCGACCACGACCTTGTTCTTCTGGGCGCGGAAGCTTAGGTAGCCCTTGTGCACGTGCTGGCGCCCCATCACCGCCGCGTCGGACACGCGCACGCCGGTGTAGAGCATGATGCACATGCACAGGTGCGCCATGGTGCCGAGCGGGTAGGCCTCCAGGAAGCGATTGATCTCGGCTTCGCTCCAGGTGTGGTGCCCCTCGGACTTGTGCTTGACGCGCTCGACCGCCAGGACCGGGTTCTTCTTCGCGTGCTTGTACTCGATGGCGAAGGTGAACAGGTGGCTCATCGCCTTCAGGAAGGTGTTAGCCGCGGCCGGCGTCGAAGCGCGTCGATCGCGCGCGGCGCGGATCACGTCCTCGGTGATGTCGACGACACGCTCGTTCCCGGCCGTCGACAGGACGACCTTGAGGATGTTCCGCCGTGCGCCCTGCGTGGCCTCAGCCAGCCCCTTGAACGCCGCGCTGCGGAAATACTCGTCGACCAGCCAGCTGAGCGTGCCCTTGGCGTCAGCCTTTGCGAGCGTGCCGTCTGAGCGCCTTGGCTGCGGAAGCTTCTTCAGGCCAGCCCAATAGGCCTCCATGAAGATTTCCTCACCCGGCTGGCCGGGCAGGCGAGCCTTGGTCTTTTCGCCGGGCAGCCGCAGATAGTACCGAGTGATCCCTTCCGAGACATCGGTGGTGACGTACTTCAGGCGCGCGGTGGTGGTCATGCCGAGCATTACAGCACGATCTCCCGCTTCTTCGGCAAGGGCGTGCCGGGCTGGGCCTCATCCTCGTCGCCGTCGATAGCATCGAATGCCTGATCCAGCTTCCGAATGTCCCAGATCCTGCGGCCGTCGATCCGCTTGGCAGGGGGCATCCGGTCGCTGGCTACGAGCTCGAGGAACTTCGTGACCGAAACGCCGATGTAGTCGGCGGCCTCGACGCACGACAGCCCACGCCGCGGCGCCGGCCGGATAGCCGCGTCGTCGGGTGCGAGGAAGGGCATCGGAGCGCGCGGCATCCTCACCTCCCGCCCACATGCGGCCAGTCGCCGTTCTCGCCCTGCATGGCATCGAACGGCTGGCTCGCGAGGGTGCCGTTGACGATCGGATAGCGCCGGACAGCGTCGTCGATCGCCTTGTCCCATTCGTCGTCTGGGATCTCGCGCGAGTACGCGATCCACAGCACGAAGCTGACCATCATCACCATGACGAGCGCGGTGATGAAGCCGGCGGTGAAGCCCTGCCAGGTCAGCATGCGCTATGCCCTCCCAAACTCGCCGTGCAGCCGCTGGGACGCGGCCCGGTATGCCGAATGCGCCTCTCCCGGCGTGCTGTAGAGCCCGAGATAGATGGCTTTCCCGCGAACCTTGATCTGCGCCTGCCAGGCTTGGCACTGGCGGTGGAAGGTCACGCCCTTCAACCCAGGCGAGGCATTGGCAGGCCGGCGGCGATTCATGGCATTCTGCGCGATGCTGGCTGCGCGCAAGTTGCTACGCCGGCAGTTCAAGCCATTGCCATCACGATGATCAGTGACTTCGGTGCTAGGGCAGATCGTCCTATGCAAACTGATCAGCTGTCGCGGCCCCTGCAGAGACGATGTCTTCGACACGGCATAAAAGGTCCGACACGCCTTAAGCGCGTACCAGTTTCGCCCCGCAGCCAACGGCACATCGACCGCGTCGATGACGGCCTCTAGGCCACGGCTCAATGGGATGAAGGCTAGATCACCTTCGATCCGGATTTCTCGAACGCGGCGCATCAGATCATCCGCTCCCAAAGGCTCGCGATCCCGACCAGCGGGATCATGGCGAAGAAGGTTAGGGTGGCCGCCGCATCTCCGACCTTGTCGGCAGGCCACGCGACGAAGATCCGGCCGTCATCGACGAACCGCTCGCGCACCGGCACGGCGAAGGTCCGGTAGCGCTCGCCCGACCGATTGCGGTTGAGGTGCGCGCAGATGCGGTCGACCTCGGCGCGGTCGGTGTGGTGCGCCAGCAGTCCGGTTTCACCGCGGGCGATGGATTCCGCGATGACGCGAGCCTCGGCCTCGTCGGAGGCGGGCACGTAAAGGGTGCGCGTGTTCACGATTGGTCCCTCCAAGCGGCGGGCTTTTGCAGTTTTCGGGTGGCGGAGCGCTGCGGGGCATATTTCGGGAAGCCGGGTCCGCGCAGGCGGGACGGCGGCCGGATGCCGAGGTGATGGTTTCGCTGCCGGTCGGCTTTCCGAATGCGCCGCACATCATCCGCTGTTTTCGGCTTATCGCAGGGGAGGCACTGGACGACGCAGTTATCCAGCGTCGGCTCTCCGCCAAGGGCGTCGGGAAGGCGGTGGTCGTAGCGGAACTTCCCGACCGTGAGGCGGGCGCCGCAGACCTCGCACTGGCCGTTGGCACGCTGGAAGGCAGCGGCCTTCACCTTGTTGGGGAACTCGCGGCGCGTCATGCGGCCCTCCCGATCTCGAGCGGGTCGGTGCCTTCCGGTGCCAAGAGGTCGCCCGGATCGGTCAGCGCAACGCCCTGTTCGGAGAAGTGCCGGTGAACGGCGTCGAGATAGGCCGTCTGCTGCTTCGTCGTCATCCGGCGGGTGACGCCGAAATCAAACGGGACCATCATCAGCTTCAGCTTGTGCTCGTAGGCCAACGGGCGGACGATCGCGTCGTATTCATGGCAGAACGCATCATCCTCGGCACGTAGGATCGGGATGCCGAAATGCAGCTTGCAATAGCCGCGCGCATATTCGACTTCCCACCCGTCGAGGTCGCGGGCGATGTCGAGCATCCACTGCCGATTAAGCCTGTTCTGGCGCGCAGAGCGCTTCCCAATAGCATCCACCTTCGCCGTCATAGGGAGCTTGTGGCTCTCGACGAAGCGGATGAACTGCCGGCGCTGGTATTCAGTCTCGATGATGCGCGTCGTCATCACGCCGCCGCCTCCTGCGCATAGAGCGCATTCAGCGCGTCGACCTTCATGTCGATCTCGACGAGGAAGGCGCGGGCGTCGGCCTCAAGGTCCGAGATCGCGGCTTCATCCCGCTCGCGCCGGCAGACGAACATCGCCATGTGAGGCGGCAGGCGCGGGTCGTAGCTGACGAAGTCGCACCAGAGCCGGCCGGTGCAGGCCATCTGCCAGTCGATCTGTTTGACGTATTCCTCGGGGATCGCCTGGGCGAGCAGCGTGTCAACGTGCGTGCTGGTGCTCGGGCACTTGATCTCGATCAGCCCGTCGTCGCCAACGAGGCCGTCGGGGCTCGCGCCGGCCATGGCGATCGTCGGGTGCTCGACGAACGCGACCTGCTCGACATCGACGCCGCAATAGAACTCGTAGAGGGCGCGGGCCTGCGGCTCCTGCTCGGTGCCCCAGCGCATCAGCTCGTTCTGGTATTTCTCGACGACGAGACCGGTCAGGCGCTCCGCGATCAACTCGCCAAGGTAGGTGAGCCGCTTAGCGCTGGGCTTGCCGGATTTCAGCAGGTCGGTCGCATCAGCAACGCGGGACGCAGTGAGCTTGCCGAGCCGCAGCTTCTTCCAGGATTCAGAGCCCTGCACGATCTCAACCATCGACGGTCTCCAGGCGCTTGAGGTGGAGGTAGACGCGCCGGCAGGCGACAACGTCTGCCATGGCGTCGTGCGCATCGGTCAGATCCTCGTCGAAGAAATGACGGATGCACTCTTCCAGCTTCGGGGGCTTGGGCTTGGTGAAGCCGGCCGCGATCATCCGCTCAGTCGGCGGGAGGTTCACGATCGGAGAGGCTGCTTCCATGGTGCAGAAGAGCGCCTTGCGGAGCGGCATCACCTTGCCGTAGTGGCGCGCGATAGCCGCCTCGATCACGCCGCGATCGAACTTGATATTGTGAGCGCAAACGAGGTCGGCGCGCTGATAGAGATGCGTGAAGGCGCTCAGCGCGAACTCGGACGAGACGCCGAACCCCGCCGCGATCTCGTTCGTGATCCCGTGGACGGCAGATGCCTTGTCGGGGATCTCGATCTCGCCAATGCCGGGGTCGACGATGAACGAGAAGCTAGCGACCGGGCGGCCATCGTCCTCGCAGAGCTGCGCGGCCAATTGCACGATGTAGGGCTGGCCGGGGTGATCGACCGGCTCGCGGTCCATGAAGAACCCGGTGGTCTCGGTGTCGAAGAACAGGATCATGGCCGCACCTGCATGCGGTTGAGCATGTCGAGTGCTTCAGGCAGGGCCTTGGCGGGCAAGTCAGGGACGCACTCCACCCGGAAGTATTTCAGGAAAGCGTCGATGTTGGCGCGCTTCGCCGTGATGAGGTCGTTAATCTGGCCGGATTGCTCATCGGTAATGACAGCGGGTTGCACCGCACCCTTACCGTCATCGTCCTCGCCATGGCTGGTGAGGTTGAGCAGCATGCCAGCGGTGTAGCGCTTGCCATAGCTGGTCGACGAGCCAACCGCCTGGACAGCGTTCTTGCTGCCGGTGGCATCGTGCGGCAGGGTGATCGTCGTCTCCTCCTGATGCCCCTCGCGGTGCATGAGGATGCCGGTGACGGTGATCTTGCCGTCAGGGGCCATGCCGACCTTGAACGAAAGCGAGAAGCCGTGTTTCGCGAGAGCCGGCTTGATGGCGTCGTTGATGTCCTCCCACCGCGCATAGGCGGTGCTCTGAATGACGTTGTTCCCGCTCTTGTCTCGGATCTCGATCTTGCCGTTTCGAGCGACGGAAGGCAGCTCCGGCTGCATCAGCGCCAGCGCCTCGGCATAGGCGGCGCGGGCACGACGCTCCAGGGCGCGCTCCTGCATCAGCATCAGGCGCTCCATCTTGTCTATGTCGACCGACGGGTCGCGCGCGGCGCGCTCGATCATGGAGATGATTGCGGTCGTCTCGCTGGCCTGAACCTGAGCGGCCGGCGGCGCGGCATCTTCGCGGATGGTCAGAGCTGCTTCGGACATGGCTGACCTCAAAATTTCAGGGTGACGGCGGGGATGGTGCCGGCGACGATCGCGAGGACGAGCTTCTTGGCCGGCCCTTCGCCGATGCCGCCGTGCTCCATGAGGGCTTCCTTCGCGGCGCGCATGACGGCGCCACGGTGGTCCTGATCGGCCTGCCGGCGGGCATCCTCCGCGGCGATGGCGTCTAGACGGCGCTGCTCCGCGGCCTGGGCCTCGCGCTGGCGGGCCTGCTCGGCAGCAAGAGCCTGCTCGGCTTCCTGCGCCTTGCGGCGCTCCGCAGCGATGGCCGCCTCTGCCTCATCCTTCAGCTTGGCCTCGGCGGCTTCGGCCGCGCGCTTTTCAGCGTTGGCGATGCGCTCGCGCTCGGCCTCCTCGGCAAGGCGCTTCGCCTCTGCTGCCTGCGCCTGACGCTCGCGCTCCTGCGCCTCGGCGCGCAGCTTCTCCAACTCGGCCCGCTCGGCGTCGGCCTTGACGATGGACGCGCGGGCCTCCCGCAGCTTGGCCAGAGCGGCGAACTGGTCCTCTTTGGCGCGCGTCTCGCTGTCGCCGAATTCATGGCCGATCTGGATCGCCTCGACCCGTGCGACCGTGGCGTCGATGCTATCGATGGTCGATCCTGCCGGCACGACGGCGGCCTGAGCAAAGAAGGTGAGAGCGCTGACGATGGCGGTCTTGCGCTTCTCTTCGGCGGCCTCCCAAGCGGTCAGCGGCGCACGGGCCTCATCGCGCAGGGCGTCCAGTTGCGTGGCGACCTTGGTCTTGAGGGCGTTGACGGCCGTCGTCTGCTTGCGCCAGCCCTCGGTCAGAGCGAGGCCGGCATCAATGATCGGCGTCTTCCGGCGCGAGATCGATGCAGAGAGCGAGGCGATGGCGGCGCGGCCCCCCGCGGTTTTCAGGTCAACCGGAAGCGCTGCGATCTCTGCCTTGATCTCGGCAACGAGGGCCGGCAGCACAGTCTCGTCGCGATAGACGACAGCCGGCTCTGCCTTGACCATCTCGCCGACGGCTGCGGAGTTGTGGCCTATGGTGGCGGGCCGTTCGAGGGTGGCGGCGTCGGTCATTACTGGAATCTCCGATCAGGAAGGGTTGCGGAAAGCTCGCGGGCGAGGCGGGCTGTCATGGCCTCGCGATGGGCTCGGATGAGACGGCGAACGGGGCGGTGCTTGCGGCGTTCGGCTTCGATCTGCTGAGCGAGGGAGGCAAGCTCGGGCGCGGCGCGCGCCAGCCGGCGGCGGTGGCGCCATGCGGTGAAGGAAGCGAGGGCTTGACGAGCGAGGCGGCGGAGGGCGATCATGCCGCGCCCTCCAATTCGGAGAGGGCATTGCCGCACTCACGGCACGGCGTCTGCATGGGCCGCCCGCAACAGGTCATCGTCGCGGTGAAGCCCTCGCGATGCTCTGTGATGCCTTTGGCTCTCGCATAGGGGCGCGGGTCGCGGATCGGGGCATAGGAGACTTTGCAGAAGCCATCCTTGTTATTGGCCGGCTCAAACGTCGTATCGCCATCTCGGCTTTCAGCACCGGGCTTGATAAATACGACGGCCCGGCCGAGCGTCTTGCTGAACTGGACAAAGTGCGCCGGGAACTCGGCAAGGGCCGGAGCGTAGCTGCGATATTCGTCGTTCTCGTAAGGCCCCTCAAACGCCCGAACCCACACATGATCGCCGGGCTTCAAGAACGGCTCATACTTGCGGCAGCGGTGCGATATAGTGCCGACGCCAAAGCCTCGCACTGCCTCGCCAAGCGCCTCTTGGATTTCGCAGTTGCCCCGATGCTTGCAGGGGCGGCATTTGCGATAGACTGTCATGACAGCATGCTCCCCCATCCGACGAGGAAGGCCCCGCCGATGACGAGCAGCAGCGCGGCGGCGACTGATCCGGCGCCGTCAACGAGCCGGGCGATGGTGATCCGCCCGTCATGGGTTGCCCGGTGATCGATGATCCAGAGGCGAAGGCCGGCGCGGTATCCGCGCGGGTAGGTGGCGAAGCTCTCTGCCGCCAGATCGCCGTCAAGATACTCCGGCAGGGCGGGGATGCGGCCGGTTTCGATGCCGCTGACGACCGCGCGGGCGGCGTCCTCGGACGCGGCCGGGATGTAGTAGATCGTGACCATCAGGCAGCCCTCCGGAGCGCGATGCGGTTGCGGACGCGGAGGCGCTGGGAGAACCGGGCGCGCCGAACCATCTCCGAGGCGATGTCCTCCATCTGCTCGTCGGTGAAGAACGAGAGCCCGCGCTGGGCGAGCAGGCGATCAAGTGCTGCTGACCAGTCGAGGCCCTGAACGCCATCGAAGCTCTTGGCGAAGCGCTCCTGGCGCTGGCGGGTGGCGTGCTTCATCGCCATCACTCCGCAGCCTGCAGGTGGCGGGTGATGTCGTCCGACGCGGCGATGCCAGCGAGCGACCGATCCAGCGAGGCGAGGCACTTCGCGAAGGTCGCCCGGCGATCATCCTGCTGGATGCGGAAGACCTCGGACTGGCAGTGCTGGGCGCGCTCGAAGGAGCCGCCGTCGGGGATGCCTTCGATCCGATAGAAGGCGCGAGGCGGGGCCATCGCGGCCAGAGCCCCAGCCACGAAGGCCCGTGCTGCCGCGACCATGGCATCCTCACGGTCGAGGAGCCACTGCATGCGCTCGGCCTTGGCAGCATTCCGGTACTGCGCGCGTGCCTCCGGTACGCAATCGGCAATCGGGACGCCCCGCCATCGGGACAGCTCGTCTGCCTTGCGCTCGATCGCGATCGAGACCTTGGTCTCGTCGATCTCGCCGGCCGTGGTCAGAAACCGAGGGGCCATCTGTTTGCTCCATCTGAGAGGCAGGCTCTCGTTCGATGGAGTGAAGTTCGCAGATCGCGAACTAACATGCAAGCGCTATATTCGCCTAAAGCGAACTTTTGTTCGCTCCCGATAAACGCCCCTGCCTTCCCCTGTCAGCAGGCAACAAAAAACCCCGCCGGGATGGCGGGGTTCGGAGAGGCTGGGCGGTGCTCATGCCGGCCTGCATCACCTGCATGTTATCGAGTGACCAGCATCACCTGCTGGTTTCGCAAAGACCTGCCGTGGGGGCTGAGCGCCAGCGTCCAGCTTGTGCTATCGGTCGCTAGCATGCATTATGCTAGCGTGAGTTAGCAAGGGGCGATTGAAATGGCAGATCAACACAAAAAGGCAGGGCTCGCTCGACTCGAAAGAATGACGCCGGAACGAAGGCGTGAAGTAGCGTCGGCAGGCGCCCAAGCCAGGTGGGCAAAAGCCGACCCGGAGCGCGACCAACTCCCTCGGGCGGAATTCGGCGACGATAAGAAGCCCCTGAAAATAGGGGAGATCGAAATCCCCTGCTATGTGCTCGACGATGAACGGCGCGTTCTGACCGTAACTGGCATGCAGCGTGCAATGAACATGGCGGTCGGCGGGAGCATGGTGCGCGGCCTGAATCGTTTCGAGCTTTTTACCTCAGGAGAGCGGATTAAGCCTTACGTTTTCAATGATTTAGCGGAGCGAGTCCGCAACCCAATAATCTTCATAACCCCTACTGGTGGCCGCGCGTACGGGTACGAAGCTGAGACCCTAGTCGAGCTATGTGAAGCTGTCCTCGCGGCCCGGGCAGCAGGCGTTCTCCAGAAGCAGCAACTCCCAATTGCCCAGCAATGTGAGTTGATCATTCGCGGTCTGGCGCGAGTTGGAATTGTCGCTCTTGTCGACGAGGCGACCGGCTTCCAAGAGGTTCGCAAGCGAGACGCTCTGCATAAGATTCTGGAGGCATATATCGCGCCAGATTTGCTCCCCTGGACGCAGCGCTTTCCGAGCTCGTTCTATGAGGAGATGTTCCGCCTTCATGATTGGCCGTATGACCCGGCCTCGGTAAAACGCCCCGGCGTGGTTGGGAAGTTCACCAATCAGTTCATCTACGAGCGGTTGCCCGAAGGCGTGTTGGAGGAGCTGAAGCGGAAGAACCCCAAGGACGATCTCGGAAGGCGTCGTCTTCGGCACCACCAGTTTTTGACCGAGGACGTCGGCCACCCGCATCTCGAAAAGCAAATCACGAAGACGATCACGCTCATGCAGGCATCAGACAATTGGGCTATGTTCAAGCGGCTTTTTTCTAAGGTTTTCCCGAAGCCTGGGGATCAGACGGACCTAATTCCTGACAACTGATCATTGATGGCTAGCCGACGGCGAGGAGCACCAAGCCGACCGCGATAGTAATCTGGACGCTACCGCAACTGATCCTCGATCACCCCGCGAGCGGCGGCGTAGACCTCTGCGATCTCCGGCGCGTGCCCCTGCTGCATCTCAAGCAGCATCAGGGCGTGTTCGTATATCTCCCGCTCTTCCTGCTCTGAGATGAGGTGACGGCGTCGGAGCATCGAGACGAGTGCCGCCAGCGTCGCGGAAGAGACAAGCCCACTGGCGGCGATGGCGTCGACCTTGTCCATGCTGACCCCGTTAACCAATCTAGGACAGAATTCCTCTGCTGACTCCCCTTGTCAGTTGGGCGGCTTTACGTCAGCTTCATAGTGAACAAAATAAGAACGGTGGCGTGAGGGGGTGGGATGGACGAGGATACCGAACTTATCGACCTGATTTCGCGCTTTGCCGCGCTGCCGTGGCATCTTCGTCAGAAGGCGATGGCGCACTTTGAGCTTCTGCTTCGAGCAGATCCAGATACCATCGAACCTTGTCGATCTTCCCAAGCCCCTTCAATCGAAGGATCTGCTTCGCCATTCGCTCTTCGTCGTCGCCGGGGTCGGCAGACGGCGGAGGAGCCCCGATGATTTCTGAAACCTTGGTCCCGTAGACCCCGGCAACCTTCGCAAGCCAGCGCGACGTGAGAGGGCGCTTGTCCCTCTCCATATCCGATAGGTAGCCTTTCGACGTGCCTATATCGGCGGCCATCTGCTCAAGCGTCAGCCCTCTGGATTTGCGCCAGATTTTGAGCTTCGCGCCCAGGAAGAATTCGTCGTCAAAATCCATGGCCAGATAGTAGTTCGCTGGCCGCGATTCCGCGTCACGCCATTTGCGAACTTTTGACTTGCGGTCGCGTTCGCCATGTGCGAACATTCTCTCATGTCGCCACTTCATCTATACCGCGCTCGCAACGAGCTGACGCTGCAGGGGATGGCCGCCAAGATCGGCACGAGCCCCGGCTATCTCCACGACTTGGAGAAGGGGAGGCGCCGGCCGTCGCCGCGCTTGGTCGTCGAGATCGAGCGGACTACCGGCATTTCGCGCCATGATCTGCTCCCAGAGATTTTCGGCGCCAAGCCCGCCCCCAAGACCGAGGCCGCGTGATGGCCTCACTCCTTCGATCTTGCGCGCCGCTTGCGCCTGTTCCTCCGACGCAGCGCCTCAAGCTCGGAAGCGACGCGCTGAAATCGCGCGCCGTCCCGAGTGTTGTCGTTATCGACAACGTCTCTCAGATTTTCTGCATCGATCCTCGCGCGGACGCCTGCCAGCAACTCGCGAACGATCGAATCCAACCTCTGCACTGGCACCTCCCGTCACTCCTGTCCTCAGACAGGAGCACGGAACCTTGCGACCGATCATCCATCCCAGACGGACAAATGAGCCACCCATGTCCAGCGTAGAGTTTCGGGACCAGAGCCGCGACATCATCGCGCGGCTGGAGCTCAGGGAGACCCGGCGTTCCGGGTCGCTCTCCGTCGCGCGCCAGCGGCTTGCCCATCGCCTCGGCACGGTGCCGGGGACGCTGGAGACGCTGGCGCGTGGCCGCCTCAAGCGCATCGACGACTGGCTACGCGCCCGCGCTGAGACCCTGCTCATCCGCGAGATTGAACATGAAATTTCGGCGCTCGAACACGAGCTGGCCTGCCTTCGCGCAACTGGCGCGGACCCTCGTCTGTCTGCGGTGGGCGAGATTGAAACGGCGCTGGCGACGGCGCGGAAACTGATGGAGCGAGAGTGATGGAAGATCTGGTTCAAGGCGATCAGCTCACGAGCATCGTGCAGCGCATCGAGCGGCTTGAGGAAGAGAAACAGACCATCTCCGACGATATCGGCGAGGTCTATTCCGAGGCCAAGGCCAGTGGCTACGACGTCAAGGTGCTGCGCAAGGTCATCGCACTGCGCAAGCGCGATCTCGACGAGCGCAAAGAAGAGGAAGCGATCCTCGACCTGTACCTCCAGGCGGTCGGAGAGGCGCCATGAGCCGGACTGTCCGGCTGCTTGCGGTCGCACAGAACCGCAATCCCGAGGCCATTAAGCTCGCCATTGTCCAGGCGGCGCTTGCGGGCAAGAGCTACACCCGGATCGCGGAGGAGTTCGCCATCCAGAGAGGCGTTGTTGCTGGGGTCGTCTATCGGCATCGGCGCAAGATCGGCGGCGGTGCGCGGGCGACAAGCTCTGCCGCCATCCCGCGACAGGCCAAGACTGATCCGAAGGCGCCTACGCCGCAGCTGGCCCCGGTTCCGATTCCGGCACTTGCTCCTGTGGTGGCCCTGGCCGAGCAGCCGAAGCCGGATCCGGTCCTCGTGGCTGCGGTCTGGCAGCCGAAGGCCTTGTCCTATTTCCAGATCGCCGACGGCCTCTGCCGGTGGCCGCTCTGGCCGACGAACGCCCCGTTTTCGGAGAAGTTCTTCTGCGGGCTACCCGCCCTCGAAAACGGCTCCTATTGCTCTCACTGCCAGGGGCTCAGCTCCTCGCGAGAGCTCACCCGCGACACCGACCGCCGGCTGAACTTCAAACGCCTCATCAGGAGGGCCGCATGATCGCGCACGGCGTCAACCTCAGCCTTCGCCCGCTCAAACTCGACTGTGGCGTCCGGCCGCTGATGCTGGTCGGCCATGGGCGCACGGTCCGAGACGAAGAGCTCGATGAGTTCGGCGCCTCCGCCGCGCTCGCGCTGTTCCGATCCGGCCTCGACAACGTCGATATCGCTTGGCGCCTCGAATGCACGCCGGCTGCTGCGGCCAACGGTATCGCCTCGGCTCGCGAGCAGGAACGGAAGAGGGCGGCGTGAGCAAGCCTCGTTCCTTTCTTGACGGCCGCGTGGTGCTGCATCCTGGAGATTGCAGGGAGGTGCTGCGCGGCCTCGCCGATGCCTCTATCGACTCTGTCGTCACTGACCCGCCCTATGCCCTGGTTTCAATCGTGAAGCGCTTCGCGAATTCGCCACGCAGCGAGCGGACAGAGAACGCCGAGAACCCCTATGGCCGGACGGGCCGCGGGTTCATGGGTCAAAGATGGGACACTGGCGAGACAGCCTTCGCCGCTGAGTTCTGGGAAGATGTGCTGCGTGTTCTCAAACCCGGAGGTCACTGCGTCGCCTTCTCCGGCACGAGGACTTACCACCGGATGGTCTGCGCGATCGAAGACGCGGGCTTCGAAATCCGCGACCAACTCGCATGGGTTTACGGCTCCGGGTTCCCGAAGTCTCACAATCAAAAAGGCGACTGGGCGGGTTGGGGCACGGCCCTAAAGCCGGCTTGGGAGCCTATCGTTCTGGCTCGCAAGTCCCTCTCCGGCACCGTCGCACAGACCGTGCACCAGCACGGCACGGGAGCGCTGAACATCGACGGATGCCGCGTCCACGCGGACGATGCGCAAGGTGGCGCCTATACGATCAAGCGCTTCAAGCCCGGGGCCACTCTCGACAAGGAGGGCGGGACCTGGAAGCCGGAAGGGGATGGGCCGCTTTACCACGGCGAAATGAAGCCTGGCCGCTGGCCTGCCAACATTCTCCACGACGGCAGCGATGAGGTCGTGTCGGCTTTCCCAGAATCTGCTGGTCAGCAGGGCGTCGTCACTGGCAACGAGCCTTCGTCACCGTTCGCGAATGTCTATGGCGACATGCCGTCCAGAGCCGGACGGGCTGAACCGCGGGGTGATAGCGGGTCTGCAGCACGATTCTTCTATAGTTCCAAGGCCGATGCCAATGACCGGGTCGGCTCGAAGCATCCGACGGTAAAGCCGGTGGACCTGATGCAATGGCTCTGCCGGCTGGTGACGCCGCCGGGCGGCACCGTTCTCGATCCCTTCGCCGGCACCGGCACGACGGGCGAGGCGGCCTTCCGGGAGGGCTTCCGTGCTGTGCTGGTCGAGCGCGAGGAAGCCTATCAGGCCGATATAGCCCGCAGAATGAAGCTCGCGATGGCCGGCCCCGATGAACGCGCCCGCGAGTCCATCAAGGCGAAGATCGCGGACAAGCCACAGGACCTCGGACCACTGTTCGGGGAGGTCGCATGACCCGCGCCGCTCTCCAACCCGATCCTCTCTCCCAAGGCGCCCGCGTCCGCGTCATCGCAGGCGAGCACGCCGGCAAGCACGGCACGATCCAACGCGCTTACCGCGGCCGCCCCTGCGGTCTAGACCGCATCTATGTCGAGCTCGACGGCGGTCCCGTCGGCTGGTCTGTCGCGCTCAAGGTCGAAGAGTTGGAGGCGCTGCGGTGAGTGCCCCGTACATGCCGCTTTTCGTCGCCGATTATCTCGCCGACACCGCGCACCTCAGCGCGGCCGAGCACGGCGCCTATCTCATGCTGATCATGAATTACTGGCAGCGGGAGAAGCCGCTGCCGGCTGACGATCGAAAGCTCGCGCGCATCGCCCGCATGACTGATGCCGAGTGGGCGGCCGCCAAGCCGACCCTCGAAGAGTTCTTCGATATCGATGGCGACGATTGGCGACACGCCCGCATAGACCAAGAAATCGCGGTCGCTCAGCAAAAGTCCGCCAAGGCAAAGGCCTCCGCTCGCGCATCGGTCGCAGCCCGTCAAGCGAACGCTGAACGTCCGCTCAACGAACGCTCAGCGGACGCAGAGCTATTAGGAGAGGATAGGGAAGGGAAGAAAGAACCCAATCCTGAATCCAAGAGCTCTACGACCAACGTTCGGTCGGTCGGCAAGCCGACGCGACCAGCGCCGGATGCGGATTTCGATGAATTCTGGAAGGCCTATCCCCATCGCGGCGAGGCCTCGGATCCGAAGAAACCGGCCAAGGAGAAGTTCGAACGGGCCGTGAAGCGCGGGGCCGAACCGGCGGCCATCATCGCCGGCGCCAAGCGCTTCGCCGAGATCGAGCGCAGGGCAGGGCGCGCTGGCACCGAGAAATGTGCTCAGGCCGTAACCTGGCTCAACCAGGAGCGGTGGAACGACTACGCCGTCGCGGCCATGTCCGACCGTCCCGAGCAGATATTCGTCAAGCGCGACACCGAGGAATGGTTCGCCAGGGTCAAGGCCGGCCACAAGCCAGGCCTCTGCAAGTTCTACCCCGAGCAGCAAGCCGACGGCTGGTATTTCGCCGCGCAAGTCCACCACTGACCGAGCATTCTCCGATGGCCAAGTCGAACAGCAACCGGCGCCAGGATCGATGGGCCAAAGCAGCCGCAAAGGCAGCGGCGCAGCCGCCTGAGCCGGGCGAGCGTCGCGAGATCCGGAAGCTGAATCCAGCACCCGAGCTCGATCTTCGGCCCAAGACGAAATGGTTTCTGATCTTCACCTCTCCGCGCGGCGAGGCGCGTGCTCAAGCCGGGCTTGAGGAGGCCGGATGTTCGGTGTTCTGGCCCAGCGAGCACAAGACCGTCACTGTCGGCAAGCGCACCACGTTCGACGCCGATATCGCGACCTTCCCGCGATATCTGTTCGCCACAGGCCCGCTACTCGCCGGTGAAGCCGAGCCTCAGCGCTTCATCGTCAAGGGCAAACCCATTGGCAGCGTCTTCGACATCGACGGTGTCCAAGCGATCGTTTCAGACAGCAATGGCTGGGTGCGCGTGCCGGCCGCCGCCCTGCGCGCGATCGCCGATTACCAGAACGGAATCAAAGCGCCGAAGCCAGAACAGCCGAAGGCACCATTCAGCCGCGGCGATGCTGCAACCATCATTGAAGGGCCGTTCATGCGGCTACAGGCGACAATCGTGGACTGCATCGGCCTGGATGAAGCCAAGGTGCTGATCGAGGCGTTCGGGAGAAAGGTTCAAGCCACGCTGACGCTTGCTTCATTGCGCGCTGCCTGAAAGGATCGGGGTGTTAAGGGCGAAAGGCCGAAGTATGAAGCGCGACGTGGTGGATAAGCTCGCCGGTGAAATGTTTGAGAGAGACCACCCGGGCCGGCCCTGGAGACCCGAGTTCGTTAAGCGAGGATCTGGGCCAGATGCTCAGGTCAATCCGGCAACTGAGGAGGAGCGAGAGCGCTATACGAAGCTCGCCGAGGAAAAGCTACCCGAGCAAGAGCTTAAGGACGACGGTGATCCCGCTTAACGCTTGCGCGCCCGCGCGATATGTGCGAGACGATGTTCACGGATTGTTCGGCGCGTGTGCTCGCTTCGGCTGATGCTCCCCGGACCCCGTCATGCCACCGCATGGTTTGGAGGCTTGTCCCTGAAATCCCCCTTCCTGGGGCGAGCGCGGATGTACCGCCGCCCCAAGGCGCTGAAGCCCGGTCCTCGCGATCGGGCTTTTTGCTGCGTCCCACCAGTAGGTTCTCATGGCTCGCCAGTCCGAGTTCACCCAGGCAGTTGCCGATCTCATCTGCGAGCGCATCGCCGACGGCCACAGCCTTCGGTCGATTTGTGCGGATGAAGGGATGCCGGCCACCAGCACGGTCTTCAAGTGGCTGAATGAGAACAAGCCATTCTCGGATCAGTACGCCCGTGCGCGCGAAGCTCAGGCCGACGCGCTCTTCGACGAAATCCTCGAGATTGCCGACGACGGCACGAACGATTGGATGGAGCGGAAGAACGACGAGGGCGAGAACATTGGCTGGCGCGAGAATGGCGAGGCGCTTCGGCGGTCGGCCCTTCGCGTCGAAGCCCGCAAATGGATGGCCGGCAAGCTTCAGCCGAAGAAGTACAGCGACAAGCATCAGGTCGAGCTGAGCGGCGCCGACGGCGGCCCGGTGCAAGTTGAGGCGATCCGCCGTGTCATCGTCGACCCTCGAAATTCAGACGGAGAGGGTGGCCATTCCGCTTGATATGAGGTACCTTATGAAGGTCCAAAAGAGGGCTTTCAATGGTTATTAAGACAGAGATTTTGCCGGGGCGCCAGCGCAACAGGTCTATCAAAGACTATGAGGGGCAACGCTTTGGTCGCCTTGTGGCTCTTTCCTTGATTGAGAGGGAATCGTCACAGAACAACCATTTGTGGCGGTTCAGGTGCGATTGCGGCAGAATCAAGGATGTGAGGATTAAGTCTGCCCGGTCTGGTCACACAGCATCTTGCGGGTGCCTTCATACAGAGGCCATAGTCAACCGTAACTCGACGCACGGTCTTTCGCGCCGACAGCCGCGAGAATATCGAAGCTGGAAGGATATGCGGGCGCGTTGCTCTAACCCCAACGATACCGACTACGCCGACTATGGCGGTCGCGGTATCGCGGTTTGCAGCAGATGGGATGATTTCGCGGCGTTCTACGCTGATATGGGCAACCGGCCAGACGGTCACACAATCGACCGCATCGAGAACGGCGGCAACTACGAGCCCAGCAACTGCCGATGGGCAGAGGCCAAGACGCAGGCCAATAACAAGAGGTCGAACAGGATCATCACGATAGGCGGCGACTCCAAGACGTTGCAGGCATGGTGCGATCAGTTCGGCATAGAGCCTTCGAAGGTCAGGTATCGCTTATCGCGGGGCTGGGCTCCAGAGGCAGCATTTAGCCCGGAGGACCACAGGCGGTGAGTTGCTTAGACATCCCCACGCCTCGCGTCTTCGTGCCCTTGCTAGCGCCGGCGCGCTACAAGGGCGCATGGGGGGGACGAAGGCTCCGGCAAGTCGCATTTCTTTGCCGAGGCGCTCGTCGAGCGCGCACTGATGCAGCCTGGCCTTCGCTGGGTCTGCATCCGCGAGGTCCAGAAGAGCCTTGAGCAGTCGGTCAAGCGGCTGATCGAGGACAAGATTGAAGCGCTCGGCGTCGGACGAAAGTTCGAGGTCCAGAAGGTGGAGATCAAGACACCCGGCGACGGGCTGATCATATTCCAGGGCATGCAGAACCATACCGCGGACTCGATCAAGTCGCTGGAAGGGTATGACGGAGCCTGGGTCGAGGAAGCGCAGTCGCTGTCGGCGCACAGCCTGAAGCTGCTTCGCCCGACGATCCGCAAGCCCGGGTCAGAGTTGTGGTTCACATGGAACCCTAGCAGCCCCGACGACCCTGTCGACAAGCTGCTGCGAGGCGAGAACTGCATACCGGCGCCCGAGGCGACTGTCGTCCAGGCCAACTGGCGCGACAACCCGTTCTTCCCGGACGTGCTCCGCAAGGAGATGCTGACGGATCAGGGCCGCAACCCGGACGATTTCGAGCACGTCTGGAACGGCGGCTACGTCACCATCTCGGAGGCGGTCATTTTCCGGCGCCGGGTTTCGGTCGAGACGTTCGATGACCCGCCAGAGGGCACGCGGATATTCTTCGGCGCCGACTGGGGCTTTGCAAACGATCCGACCACGCTGGTCAGGTTCTGGCTCGATGACGAGACGCTGTTCATCTCGCACGAGGCGTATGGCCACGGGGTGGAGATCGACGAGACGCCGCAGCTCTTCGACAGCGTCCCCGGCGCCCGGCAGTGGCCCATCAAGGCTGACAGCGCCCGGCCCGAGACGATCAGCTACATGCGCCGGCAGGGCTTCAATATCGAAGCCGCCGAGAAATGGCCGGGCAGCGTCGAAGACGGCATCGCGCACATGAAGGGCTTCAAGCGCATCGTCGTGCACGAGCGCTGCGTTCATCTCGCCCAGGAATTCAGGCTCTACGCGTACAAGGTCGACAAGGTCACCGGCGATATCCTGCCGATCATCGTCGACAAATGGAACCATGGCATCGACGCCGTCCGCTATGGGCTGGACGGATACATTCAGGCCCGCGGCGGCCTCGGGGTGTGGTCGAAACTCGCAGGCTGACAGAACATGACCAAGCCTCGCATCCGCGTCCCGTCGCGGGCGCTGACTGCTGACGGCTTCGTCAACTTTCAGGCCCGTCTCGGATATGGCGCCGGAAACCAGTTCAGCCAGTCGACCTATCACAACAACTTCATCAGCCGTAACCGCATCCTGCTTGAGGCGATGTATCGCACCAGTTGGATCATCGGGCAGGCGGTCGACGTTGTCGCGGAGGACATGACCCGCGCCGGCGTGGACATCAAGGGCGTGGACGACGCCGAGAAGATCGACCGGCTCCAGGCCGGCATGCGCGACCTCGGCGTCTGGCGTTCGCTCGAGGAGACCGTGAAGTGGGCTCGCCTCTATGGGGGCTGCATCGCGGTCATGCTGATCGACGGGCAGAAACCCGCAACCCGGCTCCGCCCAGAGACGATCGCGCCCGGCCAGTTCAAGGGTCTGATGGTGCTGGACCGCTGGATGATCCAGCCTTCCGTCGTCAACATGATCGAGGAATACGGCCCGGAGATGGGCCAGCCAGAGAGCTACGACATCCTCCCCAACCCGTGGCTGCCGCTATCCGGCGAGCGGGTGCACCACACCCGGATAGTCAGGCTCGAAGGTGTCCGGCTCCCCTACCAGCAGCGCATCGCAGAAAACGGCTGGGGCCAGAGCGTCGCAGAGCGGATCTATGACCAGCTGGTCGCATACGACAGCACCAGCCAGGGCGCTGCCCAACTCGTCTACAAGGCTCATCTGCGCACCTATTCGATCGAGAAGCTTCGGGAGCTGATCGCGATCGGCGGCAAGCCCTTCGAGGCGGTGCTGAAACAAGTCGACCTGATCCGCTCGATGCAGTCGAACGAGGGGCTGACCCTGCTCGACTCCACCGACAAATTCGAGACCCACGCCTATTCGTTCTCGGGTCTGTCCGATGTCCTGCTCCAGTTCGGTCAGCAGCTGTCGGGCGCCTTGCAAATCCCGCTGGTCCGCCTCTTCGGCCAAAGCCCGGCCGGGCTGAATTCGACGGGCGAGAGCGACCTTCGCACATATTACGACGGCGTGACCCAGAAGCAGGAAAGCACCCTGCGCATCCCGCTCGGGCGCGTTCTGGATGTGGCCTATCGGTCGATCCTCGGTGAGGACCCGCCGGAGAATTTCTCCTTCGAGTTCGAGTCCCTCTGGCAGCTCTCCGACAAGGAGAAGGCTGAGGTCGCGGAGATCACCACGAGGACGGTCCTCTCGGCGCAGGAAGCCGGCCTTGTCAGCGACAAGACCGCGCTGAACGAGCTTCGCCAGTCGGCCGACGTCACCGGCATCTGGTCCGGGATCAGCGACGAAGAGATCAAGGCCGCGGACGAGTTGCCGCCTGATCCGAGCGAGATGATGCCCGATGCTGAAGCGGCTGACCTACGATCGGGAGACAAGGACAAGGTCGAGCCGGTCGGAGTGGGTCCGGAGCCGGAAGGCTGAAAAGGCGTATGCGAGCCAGCTGCGTAAGGTGGCGCGCGTCGTCGCGGACATCATCTCCGGCTTCGGCTTTATCGATGGCGGCAACGAGGCCTCGCTTCGCAGTGCTCTCAACCGCTACGCCGACCTGATCGATGGTTGGGCGAAGTCTGTCGCCCGCCGGATGTTGACGGATGTGGCGGCGCGTGATGAGCGCGCCTGGATGAAGGCCTCGCAGGAGATGGGCGCCGAGATCGGGCGCATCATCCGGCATACGCCGGTCGGCGAGGTCATGAAGTCCGCTATGGCCGAACAGGTCGGGCTCATCAAGAGCCTGCCGGTCAAGGCCGCCGAGCGTGTCCACAATCTGGTGATCAAGGGGCAGGAGACAGGCGCCCGCGCCGATGAGATCGCCCGCGAGATCATGCGAACGGGCGATGTCACGAAAGCACGGGCCAACCTGATCGCGAGGACGGAAGTCGGCCGGGCATCCTCAATGCTCACGATGGCCAGGGCCGAAGCGGTCGGGAGCGTGGGGTATATCTGGCGGACCTCCCGCGACAGCGATGTCCGCCCTTCGCACCGAAAGATGGAAGGCCGCTTCGTCGCCTGGGACGAGCCGCCAGAGCTCGACGGGATGACGGGTCACGCCGGCGCGCTACCGAATTGTCGTTGTTACGCCGAGCCAGTCATCCCGGAAGCGGACCTATGAGGTTTTTCACCACAGCGCAGCTGGGAGCGAAGCGGTCGCTCACTCCTGAAGGCTTCCTGGTCTGCCATGACGTGCCCATCGCGCGCGTCGGCCAGCAGATCTATGCGGCCTACGAGGTCCCGGTCGACGCCAACATGGTCGGAGAGATTTTCATCGACCGGCCGGCCGAAGAGGTCTTTCGCGAGGAGACCGTTGCGTCGTTCGCCGGGAAGCCGGTGACGATCGACCACCCTTCCGAGTTCGTCGGGCCGGACAACTGGCACGCGCTGTCGAAGGGCATCGTCCTAAACCCACGGGCCGGGGCCGGCCTCGATCAGGATGTGATCCTTGCCGATCTCCTGATCACTGGTCGCGACGCCATCAAGCTCGTGACCGACGACGACATTCGCGAGGTCTCGGCTGGGTACGAGGCCGATTACGAGCAGATCGAGCCCGGCCGCGGGGTTCAGCGGAACATCATCGCCAACCACGTAGCGCTTGTGGCCATGGGCCGGTGCGGTTCGCGGTGTGCAATCGGAGACGAAAACATGGCCAAGAAGCCGACGTGGCTGGATCGGGTCCGCAGCGCCTTTAAGTCGAAGGATGAGGCGGCGATGGAGGAGGCCCTGAAAGAGGCCCCGACCTCCGATGCCGACGAGGACGACGAAGACGAGAAGGCCAAGACCGGCGACAGCGTGGTCAAGCTGACCATCGACTCGGCCGTGCTGGACACGCTGACCAAGTCGATCGCGGCGCTCGACGCCAAGGTCGCCGCCCTCGCCACCAAGGATTCCGACAAGGAAGACGAGGAGTGCAAGACCGAGGACAGCGACGACGATGACGAGGATGACGGCAAGACCAAGGATGCCGCTGCGAAGCGCTTCCGCGACGCCGTTGCCCGCGCCGAGATCATCGCGCCTGGACTGCGCCTGCCGACCACCGACGCCAAGGCCACGGCCAAGGCGATGGACGCGGCGGTCTGCTCCTGCCAGCGCAAGGCGCTCGCTACGGCCTACGCCACCGACGCCGGCAAGCAGGCGATCGAGCCCTTCCTCGGCGGCGCCGAAGCCACCTTCGACACGATGGACCCGGCCGCGCTTCAGACCGTCTTCGTCGGCGCCTCGGAGCTGATGCGCGCCAAGAACAACGCCGGTGGCGTCCGCCCCGGTGTCACCACCCAGGACTTCGGGCGCGCACCCGTCAAGACCGCCGACCTGAACGCCAAAAACCGGGCGTTCTGGAACCCAAAACAGGCCAGCTGAGGAGCATCCGACATGGTCGCCTTTCTCTATCGGATGCCCTCCGGCATCGCGGGTGATGTCACCCGTCCTTCCAACTCCACCACCGAGCCCCAGCAGATCGATAGCGGCACGCCTCCGACCAAGTACGGCGTGTTCGTCAAGATCGTCTCCGGCAAGGTCCAGCCGATTGCCTCGGGCGACGCCGCCACCGTCGTCTACGGCCTGCTCCAGCGCCCGTACCCGACGAACGCCGCCAACGAGGCGCTGGGCACGGCCACCCCGCCGGCGTCCGGGCTCTGTGACGTTGTCGTGCGCGGCTACATGACCGTCAAGCTCGCGCAGGGCACGGCTGCCAAGGGCGGCCAGGTCTACGTCCGCGTCACGGCCGATACCGGCAAGCTCGTCGGCGACATCGAGACGGCGGCCGATTCCGCGAAGTGCGTCGCGGTCCCGAACTGCATCTTCATGGGCGGTGCCGACGCGAGCGGCAACGTCGAAATCCGCTTCAACATCTGACGGGGCCAGAGAGATCATGAACACGATCATCCTTCCCGGCCTCGGCGCGCCGCTGGCGGCCCCGGCCATCCTGAAGCGAGTGCGCTTTCAGGACGCGGTCACCTTCGACCGCGCCACCATCGACAGCGCTGGTGCCTTCGTCATCGGCGAGCTCGAGCGTCTCGACCAGACGCTGCATGAGCCCCTGGTTTCGTTCTCGTGGTCGCGCGACATCGATCTGCGCTCGGACGTCTCGATCGCGGACGAGGTCTCGTCCTTCACCAATTCGACCTTCGCGGCGATCGGCGGCCTGACCCCGACCGGCAAGGCCTGGATCGGCAAGGATGCCTCGGCCATCGCCTCGCTGGCGCTGGACATCGGCAAGACCGCCAACCCGCTGAACCTGTGGGCCATGCAGATCGGCTGGACGATCCCCGAGCTGGAGAGCGCGCAGAAGGTCGGACGTCCCGTCGACACCCAGAAGTATTCGGGCATGGTCCTGAAGCACAACATGGATATCGACGAGCAGGTCTATATCGGCGACTCCGAGC
Source organism: Methylobacterium sp. (assembly GCA_013823325.1). GTDB lineage: Bacteria > Pseudomonadota > Alphaproteobacteria > Rhizobiales > Beijerinckiaceae > Allobosea > Allobosea vestrisii. The sequence continues at coordinate 50,034 of PNLY01000010.1, read as the reverse complement.
TCGGCTTCACCGGCCTCGTCAACTCCACTGGGCTGATCACCCCGTCCAATGTGGCGGCCGACGGCGCCGGCGGTGGTGGCAGCTCGACGCTCTGGGCCAACAAGACGCCGACCCAGATCCTGCGCGACGTCAACGATATGCTGAGCGCTGCCTGGCAGGCGAGCGGCTTCGCGGTTGTCCCGACGAAGCTGCTCCTGCCGCCCCTCAAGTTCGCCTACATCAACGGCCAGCTGGTTTCGTCGGCGGCGGACAAGTCGATCTTGACCTATCTGAAGGAAAACTCCCTGACGATGGCGCAGACCGGGCGGCCGCTCGATATCCAGCCGGTGAAGTGGCTGACCGGGCGCGGCGCCGGGCCGAGCGACCGCATGGTGGCGTATAGCCAGGCGGAGCACTTCGTCCGCTTCCCGATGGTGCCGCTCCAGCGCACCCCGCTGGAATACCGGGACCTGCGCCAGCTGGTTACCTATTTCGGCCGGCTCGGCGTCGTCGAGTTCGTCTACCCCGAAACCGTCGCGTACCGGGATGGGATCTGAGCCATGAGCAAGATCGAGAGCTTCATCGTCTCGACGCCCGTCCAGGTCGACATCACCCTGAACGACGGCACGGTCCACCGGCTCAAGGTCGGGCTCAACCACGATGTGCCCGGCGACGTCGCGCACCATTGGTATGCGAAGGCCTCGGGCTGCTCGATCGTCGATCTGAAGGCCGCCGACGAAACGGCCGGCAAGGGCAAGAAGGGCAAGAAGGCCGACGAGCCCACGCTTGCCGATCGCGCCAAGGCTGTCGGCCTCGACGACAGCTCCGGCCTGTCCGATGACGAGGTGACCAAGCTCGTCGAGGAGGCGGAAGCCGAGGCGAAGGCCGGCAAGTGACCGTCACGCCAGGCAGCTTCCGCACGAACTTTCCAGAGTTCGCCAGCGCTTCGATCTACCCCGATGCCACGGTCAACTACTGGCTGGGCATCGGGGCGAAGCTGCTGCGCCCTGACCGCTGGGAGGACATGCTCGACCACGGCCTGGAGCTGTTTGCGGCCCATCACATTGCGCTTGCGGCGCAGGCTGTCAAAGCGTCTGCCGCTGGTGGAAGCCCAGGCGCCAACACCGGCGTCACGACATCGAAGACGGTCGACAAGGTGTCCGTCTCCTACGACGCCGGAAGCACGACGTTGGATGCGGGTGCGGGCCATTGGAACGCGACCGTCTACGGCGTGCAGTTCCTTCAGCTGGTCCGCATGTTCGGCTCCGGCGGGTGGCAGCTATGAGCCTTCGGGTCGTCAAGGATCGCGTCGCTGACGTCCTCAAGTCCGTCAAGGCGCTGACCTCGAAAGAGGTTCTGGTCGGCATTCCGTCGACGACCGCGGGCCGGGACGACACGCCGATCAACAATGCCGAGATCGGATACCTGATGGAAACCGGATCGCCGGCGCAGAACATCCCGGAGCGACCGTTCCTTGTCCCGGGCGTCGATGGCGCCAGCAAGCAGTTCATTCCGCACCTGAAGGCGGCTGGCCTTTCGGCCCTGGAAGGAAAGGTCGCGACGATCGACCGCGATTTCGACCGGGCCGGCTTCGTCGCGGCGAATGCCGTCAAAGCCAAGATCACCGATGGCCCGTTCACGCCGCTGTCGCCGAAGACGCTCCAGAAGCGCCGGGCGAAGGGCAGGACCGGCGAGCGACCGCTGATCGACACGGGCCAGCTTCGGCGAGCCGTGACGCATGTGGTCCGCAAGAAAGGCAGCTGATGCCCTTCCTCGACGTTTCAGACCTCTTGTCGGACCCCATGTTTGCGGACGCCGCAACCGTGGCTCGCGCGACGGTGACGGTCGATCCACTGACTGGGCGCACGGTCGAGGCCATGACGGAGACGGCGATCTCGGTCGTCGTGACCTCTGACAAGGGCCGCAACCTCCAGCGCAACCCGGAGGCCGCGATCTCGACCGGCTCAATCCTGATGCACTCGACCTTCCGTTTCACCGAGGGCGGTGAGGGGCTCGACGCCGATATCGTGACCTGGAACGGCCGGCGCTACACCGTCGTGACCGTCGACGATTATTCGCGCTACGGGGCCGGCTTCACCTGCGCCACCTGCCGACTGCTCGCCCCGCGCTGATCCGAGGCCGCAATGCCAAATGACAGCTCGACCGGCGGGTATCTCTCGCCGGTATCGTCGCGCCCCGTCGAGGACGATGCCTTCGAGGATTTCGTCGGCAACGTCGTCGCCGGGATCACCGGCCTCGTCCGCGCCATGGTTCGTCCGCGCTTGCAGTCCAAACCGCCGCCACATCCCGATATCACCACGAACTGGTGCGCGATCGGCATCACGACGATCGTGTCCGATTACGGGACGGTCAAGATCCATCACCCCGAGGGGCAGGGGAGCGACGAGCAACAGCGACACGATACCGTCGACCTGCTGGCCAGCTTCTACGGGCCGGGCGCCTATTCGCTCGCGAGCCGCCTGCGCGACGGGCTCATGGTCGCGCAGAACCGCGAGGCGATGCGCGCGGCTGGCGTCAACCTCCTTGAGTCCACGCGGATGCGAACCGCGTCCGACCTTTTGAACGAGCGCTTCATCCGCCGCGTCGATCTCGAAATCCGCCTGCGGCGAGCCTTCGTCCGCACCTATCCGATCCTCAGCGTTCTCTCGGTCAATGGCGCCTTCCAGGCGCAGGACGGAGAGACCCAGCCCTTCACCGTGGAGAACTGACCGATGGCCCAGGGACTGGCAGTATCGGACGTCGTCAACATCAACGTCAGCCTTGCGCCGATCGCCGCTCCGACGCGGAACTTCGGCGCCGGCATGGCTGTGGGCGCGTCCGACGTCATTGATATCGGCGAGCGCATTCGCCAGTACGCCAACATGGCCGGCGTCGCCCAGGACTTCTCGTCCACCGACGTCGAGTACCTCGCGGCGCAGCGCCATTTCGGCCAGACGCCGCAGCCCTCGCTCTACTATATCGGCCGCTGGGCGCGCACCGCGACCAAGGCGACCCTCCGCGGCGGTGTGCTGACCTCGGCCGAGAGCGCGCTGTCGGTGTTCACCGCCGTCACGGCGGGGGCGTTCTTCCTCTATGTCGACGGCGTACCGATGACCATCGACGGCGTGAACTGGTCCGCCATCACGAACCTCAACGGCGCCGCGACGCTCGTACAGGCCGAGTTGCCGGGCGGGTCGACCTTCGTCTGGGACAGCAACACCCGGCGCTTCCGTCTCCAGGGGCCGGGGGCAGGCGCCGGGCGGACCTTGTCCTATGCGCGTGCGCCCACGGCGTTCGGCTCGTATACCTTCTCCGGCCAGCCTGCGCCCGCGGACGCGATTACGATCAACGGCACGGCTGTGACCTTCGTTGCCTCCGGCGCGGCTGGCAACCAGGTCAACATCGGCGCCAGCCTCCCCGAGACGCTGGCATCGCTGGTCGCTTTCCTGAACGAGAGCGCGGATGCGAACCTCGAGGATTGCACCTATTCGGTCACGGGCTCGGTGCTCTATGTCGTGTCGAAGGTGGCCGGTACGCCGGGCAACGCAATCACGATCGCTAAGACCGGCACCAACATCGCAGTCTCGGGCGCAACTCTGGCCGGCGGCTCCGGTACCGATATCTCCGGTATCCTGAAGCTGACGGTCGCGACCGCTTCCGCGCCGGCGGACGGCATCGACCCCGAGAGCCTGACCGAGGCCCTCGCGGCGCTCGTCGACGTCTCCGGCGACTGGTACGCCGCGATCATCGCGGAAGAGGGCGTCGGCATTGCCGAGCTGCTCGCCGCAGCTGACTTTATCGAGGCGCAGCAGAAGAAGCGCCGCATGGGCGTGACGTCCGGTGATACCCGGATCATCGATCCGAGCATCACCGACGATCTCGCCTCGCAGCTTTCGGAAGCCCGCTACAAGCGCACGTTCCTGCAGTACTCGACCAAGTCGGGGCAGGCGGTTGCCTCGTTCTTCGGCCGGGCCGCGACCGTGAACTTCCAGGGATCGAACACCACGATCACCCTGATGTTCAAGCAGGAGCCGGGCGTTACTCCGGAGACCATCACGCAGTCGCAGGCTGCCGCGCTGAAGGCGAAGCACGCCAACGTGTTCGTCAACTACGACAATGCGACGGCGATCATCCAGCACGGCGTCAACAGCGACGGTTCGTTCTTCGACGAGTGGCACGGCCTGGACTGGCTGGAGAACGATCTCCAGACCGCGATCTACAACGTGCTCTACACCTTCCCGAAGGTGCCGCAGACCGACGAAGGCATGACCACCCTTCAGACCGTCATGGAGGCTCGGCTCGACCAGGCAGTTCGAAATGGCCTCGTTGCGCCCGGCCAGTGGAACGCCGCCGGTTTCGGCCAGCTCCGGACCGGCGATATCCTCACGAAGGGCTATTACGTCTACTGCCCGCCGGTCGCACAGCAGAGCCAAGCCGACCGTGAGGCGCGCAAGTCGCCTCCTTTCCAGATCGCCGTGAAGCTCGCCGGCGCCGTCCACAGCGTGGACGTCCTGATCTCCGTCAACCGGTAACCGGGGGCCGCAATGTTCATCAACGCATACAGCTTTGCCGATGTCACGGCGACCTATGTCGGTCCGGGCGGGGCGATCACGCTCGGCGACGGAGCCGGGCCGTCGGAGGAGGGCATTTCAATTGCCCAGGCCGACAACAAGGGCACGCTGATGATGGGTGCCGACGGCTCCGGCACTCATTCGCTGCACAAGGCCCAGAACGGCACGGTGACGGTGCGCCTTCTCAAGGGTTCGCCGACGAACAACCAGCTGATGACGGCCTACAATATCGAGACGCAATCGGCGGCGCTTTACGGCCAGGGCGTGATCGTGCTGCGCAACGCCGCGACCGGCGACGTCGTCACCTGTCTCGGCTGCGGCTGGGCGAAGGTCCCCGATCTGAACTATGCCAAGGACTCGGGCATCAACGAGTGGACCTTCAATGCGGGGCGCATCGAGTATCTGCTCGGCACCGGCACGCCGTCGGTGATCTGACATGGTGCCCGTCCCGATGGAGTTCGAGCTCGGCGGCCACACCTATAAGGTCGCCAAGCTCGACGCGATGACCCAGCTGCACGTCGTGCGAAGGCTCGCGCCGATCCTGACCACCCTGCGCTCTGTCGCGGAAGAGGGCGCTGCTGGCGGCGTTGCGCCGGAGGCTGCCTTGCAGCGCGCCGTCGAGGCTCTCGGCGAGGTGTCCGATAACTCGGTCGAATACGTCATCGCCCGCTGCATGGAGCGCGTCCAGCGCAAGATCGAAGGCGATCGTGGCTGGGTTCCGGCCTGGAACAAAGCTGCAGGCAAGCCGCAGTTCGACGACATCGGCGGCTTCCATCTCCTGACCATCGCATCGCGCGTGGTGATGAACGAGCTCGGCCCTTTTTTCGACGGGCTGGCGTCGAGTTTGACCGTCGGCAGCCCGGCCTGAAATACGACGCGGTCGCGCTACCGGACGGCAAGGATTACGTGATGCGGCCGGTCTTGAGGGGTCTGTGCCGCTATGCCGATCTCGTGGATGGCACGCTCACTCTGTTCGACGTTGCCGAGATGAACGACGCCATCGACGTGCTCGACGAGAACACGTGGCGAGCCCAGGAAGCCGCAAGAAATGGCCGGTGACGTCATCAAGGAATTCCTGGTCTCGCTCGGCTATCGCATCGAGGCGAACCAGGAGAAGAAATTCGCGGCGTCCGTCGGATCAGCGACCAATGCGGTTGTCGCGCTTGGGGCAGCTGCAGCGGCGGCTTCGGCCGCGGTTTCGGCTGCCGTGGTCAAGATCAGCCGTTCCTTTGACGGCCTGTACTGGCAGGCGCAGCGGACGCAGACGACGGTCTCACAGATCAAGGCAATGTCCTATGCGGTCTCCCAGTTGGGGGGATCGGCGGATGAGGCCGGGTCGTCGATCGAGAGCTTCGGCAAGCATCTGAAATGGAACCCTGGGTTCGAAGGCTTCCTGAAGCAGATCGGCGTCGTCACTCGCTCGAACGGCCAGCTGCGCGACAGCGTCGCGCTGATGAAGGACTTCGCGAGCGTCCTGAAGGGCAAGAGCCGCGCCGAGCAGATGGGCTTGGCGCAGTTCGCCGGCATCGACCTCAAGACGCTCGAGGCGCTACAGAGCGGTGATCTCGCCAAGCGAATGGCGGAGCATTCCGCTACGCTGAAACGGCTGGGCGTCGACGAGGACGATGCGGCCAGGAAGGCCAACGCACTTCAGATTGCGCTCGGACAGCTCAACAACACGCTGTCCGGTATCGGCACGCTTCTTCTGGACCGGTTCGGTCCGTCGCTGACGCAGTTTTTTGAGAAGCTCAACACCTTCATCGTCGATAACTCGGACAAGATCGTCCAGTTTTTCGAGAAGCTCGGTCGGGTGGCCGGCGAACTCTACACCGTGTTCGAGAAGCTGATCGAGGTCGTTGGGCCGCTCTGGCAGAAATTCGACAACCTCACGCAGTCGATCGCCGGCGTTGACGGCCTGACCGCGGCGCTCGTTGCGCTGATCGGGCTGAAAGTCTCCGGCTGGCTCCTAGGCGTCGCTGCGGCGATTACGAAGGTGGGCACTGCCGCCTCGGTCGCGCTCCTGGGCGGTGCGCTCGGCAAGTTCCTCCGCTTGTTCGGGATCGGTGGCGCCGTCGCGCTTGCGATGACGCCAACCGAGGCGAACGCGGGCGAGGATGCCGAGATCGCGCGGCGCCGTGCTGCAGGTACGTGGGGACCTGCAAAGGCCGGAGAAATGGAGGCTGACGCCGCTCGCCGGCAGAGTGCGCCGAAGCAGGACAACTCGCTCTGGGGCAAGGTCAAGCGCTGGTGGAACGGGGGTAAGGATGCGGAGAGTGCTGCGCCCATCCAAGGGACGACCTTCAATCAGAAGGCGCCGGGCGTCATGCGCCGCCTGATGCAGGATTTCGGCCTGACAAAGGAGCAGGCGGCGGGGATCGTGGGCAATCTCGGCCATGAGAGTACCGGTTTCAACGAATTGCAGGAGAAGAACCCGCTTATCCCTGGCTCTCGTGGCGGCTATGGATGGGCGCAGTGGACCGGCCCGCGTCGTCGGGCGTTTGAAGCTTGGGCCGCCGAGAAGGGGCTAGACCCTGCTTCCGACGAGGCGAACTATGGCTTCTTGAAGCACGAACTTGAGACATCAGAGCGAGGAGCGCTGGCGGCCGTCAGAGGGGCTAAGACCGTGGGCGAGGCAACGGTCGCGTTCGAGCAATCTTACGAACGCGCTGGCATCAAGCATTACGGCTCGCGCCATCGGTGGGCGGGGCGTGCATTGACTGCCTACGATAGCGCCCCGTCGCAGTCGGAAGCGGCTCCCGCCACCACAGGCGCTGCCGAGGTCTACCGCCGGAAGACCGGTCGCGACCTCAATGCAGATCTCGGTTCGAGCGATCCGCACGTCCGCAAATGGGCGGCGGAACAGGCGGGCGTTTCGGCCGGCGGTGCGATGCCAAAGTATACGCCGGGTTCTGGCGATGTGCCTGGTATGGGTAACGCTGGCATCACGAGTCCCGAGCGCGCGGCGGCCGATGATCAGGCTGTCAATGACCACGTCGCCCGTATGCGTAAACAGGCGGCCGCTGAAGACCTCGCGAAGGCTCAGACCATCCTCGATGTGACGAATTTCGAGGAGCAGCTTGCGCTGGCAGACCGTAACGCCGGAAAGGCGACAGGCGGCGGCCTCGGTGATCCCTCAGCGGCGCTCGCGCCGCCGCCTGCTTCGACGGCTGGCACAAACGTGACGGTGAACCAGGAGAACCACGTGAACATCACGGGGTCCGGCGATCCGCACGATACCGCGCAGCAGATCGGCCAGACACAGAGAGATGTGAATGGCGGCCTAGTTCGGGATCTGAAGACGGCGGTTCGCTAGTATCTGAACCGGGGCGGAGACCTCTTCGCGCCTTCGATCCGGTTCAGTTCCGCAAAGCTCGCGATGCATCCTGATAGCATTGAGTAGTGATATTGTTGGATGCCTCCGAGACGCCTTAGGCAGTCATCTCGCTGCTGATCCGATAGGGTTTCGAATATCAGCTTCGAATAATCGTATCGCCTCTGCTCAAGGTCGATGCAGGATGAGTAGGCGATGTTCTGCCCATGCGCTCGACGGCACCCGGCCTCCACGTCGAACTTCGGGAATTCTGCTGCAAGGCACGGCGCTGCAACAGCTGCAGCTGCGAGTCCTAGCGCCAGGCGCATACGATAGCCTTTGAATTCGCCCAGCAGGCATCGTTGCGCGTCAACTCGCCTAGGCGAGTATGGGCGTGTCCAGCGCCAGGCTCCTCGTTCCAATATCCGGATGCGGCACCAGAGCCATTCAACTGGACATCGGCAAAGTAGAGTTTCGAGGCGGCTTGGAAGCTGCCGCCTGGAGAGACGCTGATCCGACAAGGTCCGTTGATGTAGGTTCGCCCATCGACGACGAGCAGGCACCTGTCAGCCGCTCCCGCCGCTCCGCTCACCATCACCGCAATTGCAACGACCAGCGCCCGCATATCCGCCTCCCAGAAGGTCGCGGACATTAGCAGCTGGACGGCCTGAATAGAAGGTTGGGTAGATGGCCCTTCTCGATGGCGGCTTTGCGCTACTCAGCGCCCCTTCGACGCAGATCGCGCATTTCATCCCGGACGCCTCGATTCGGGAGACCGGCCGGAACGACTATGCAATCACCGATCATCCGGTCGAGACCGGCGCGGTCGTCTCCGATCACGCGATCCAGCTGCCGCCGTTCGTCGAGATCAACTGCGTCTTCTCGGGTTCGCCGCACGGCGAGGACTACCCCAATCGCCTGCTGATCAACCTGCTGCTGTTCCAGAAGAAGCGCCAGCCGATCGACGTCTACACGGTGCGCCGGCACTACGCGAACATGCTCATCCAGAGCGTGTCTCACGTCACGGACAAGACGACGGCGACGGTGCTCGCCGCGACGATCCGCTGCCGCCGCATCATGATCGTCAGCACGAAGACGACGAAGACGAGCGAGGCGAGCAAGCAGAGCCAGCAGTCGCCGCAGAAGACGGCGTCCACCGAGCGCACCGGCTCGCAGCAGCTGAAGAGCACGGGCACGACAGGCTTTGCGAGCCCCAGTCAGCGAGCTTGACGATGGCCACCTTCGAATTCCCGCTGTCGCCGAACGCGCAGCAGATGACCGTGCCGATCGGCGATCAGGAATTCACTTTCCGCTTCGCCTGGGCGGACAGCCCGGACGGGGGGTGGTTCATGGACATCCTGCGCCTTGATGGCTCGCCGCTCGTGCGCGGCCTGCCGCTAACCGCCGGAGAGAACGTCATCCAGCAGCTCGACTACCTCGGCATCCCGGGCGCCATTTCTGTCCAGACTGACAACGACCCGCTCGTCGAGCCAACCTATGACAACCTCGGCCTCAATGGCCGCGTCTTCTTGGTGACGCCATGACGAAGCAATGGCTTCGCAAATGCGTGCTGAAGGTCGAGGGCGCCGGCGAGGACCTCGACATGTCCGAGCTGCGCATTCGGTTTCAGGTCGAGGGCGCGCTCAGCGACTTCTCGAATATCGCCTACATCTCGATCACCAACCTCAGCGACCGGACGGCCCAGAAGATCCACGAGGAGGGCAAGCAGGTCACCCTCGAGGCCGGATATGAGGATGGCTTCGGCGTCATCTTCAAGGGCAACATTTTCCAGAAGCGCGGCAACGCGCGGGAGACGCCGACCGATAAGGTTTTCCAGATCACCGGCAAATCCGGCGACCGCGGCCTGGTCTACGGCGTCGTTAACAAGACGCTCTCGGCTGGCCATACATGGCGTGATCAGGTCGATGTCGCGCTCGATGCTCTGAAGCCCTACGGCATCACCGCCGGCCACATTGCGGACCTTGGCGCCCAGACCTTTCCGCGGGCGCGTAGCCTGTTCGGCGGCGTCCGTGACCTGCTGCGGACGATCACCCAGTCGACCGGCGCAACGTTCCACGTCGCCGATCAGAAGCTCAACATCGTCAAGACGAAGGAAACGCTGCCGGGCGACGCTTTCGTGCTCAACAGCGAAACAGGCATGATCGGCATGCCGGTACAGACGCTGGGCGGCGTGCAGGTCCGCATGCTTCTCAATCCGCAGGTGGTGCCCGGCACGCGGCTCAAGATCGACCAGAAGTCGATCATTCAGGCCCAGCTCGATCCGAGCGGAACGCCCGGCTCCTACGTCAACAACATTCAGTATCCGTCACTGGCGACGGACGGTCTCTACAAGGTCGTGACCCGCGATCATATCGGCGATACTCGCGGCCAGCCCTGGTACACCGACGTGTCGTGCATTGCCCTGAACGAAAAGGGCCTCGTCACTACCCGTTACGGAAACGCAGGCATTAACATTCCGGATTAGCTTCATGTCGATCGATATTCGTGAGCGCATGCCGTCGATGGGCGAGCTGATCACAGCCGCTATCGACAAGGCGAAGTCGCAGATGGTGACCTCGCTGCCGGCGAAGGTCGTCAGCTACGACGCCGCGAAACAGACCATCAAGGCGCAGATCACCGTCAAGGCCTACATTCAGCAAGAAGATGGGTCGACCAAGGCGGTGGACTATCCGCAGCTCGAGGACGTCCCCGTCCAGTTCCCCGGCGGCGGCGACCAGGTGATGACCTTCCCCGTGAAGGAGGGCGACGAGGTGCTGATCAGCTTCGCTTCACGCTCGGTCGACAGTTGGCAGCAGAGCGGCGGTGATCAGTCGCCGCAGGATGCCGGCATGAACAACCTCTCATCGGGATTCGCCCAGCTCGGATTTCGATCTCAGCCGTCGGCGGCGAAATTGAAGGACGTCTCCACTGACGCGGTCGAAATGCGCAGCGTCGACGGGAACACGCGGGTCAGCGTCTCGCAGGCCGGCGGCATGAGCGTTGCGACGGACAAGAGCGTCTCGGTCGCGGCAGCGCAGGGCGTCACGATGTCGGGCGGGGCAGGGGACATCAATTTCACGGGCACGCTCAAGGTCGACGGCGAGATCGAACTGAACGGCATCAAGCTTTCGTTGCACAAGCACACCGGCGTCGTGCCGGGCGGCGGAACCTCCACCGGACCGACGAACTGATGCTGTACCGCAAGCTCGACGAGGACGGCGATTACAGCTTCGGCCGTGGCGCGGTCGACTTCTGGCGGGATGTGCCGGATGCGGTCGCCCAGTCCGTTCGCACCCGCCTGCAGCTGGAGCGCGGCGAGTGGTATCTGGACGATCAGGAAGGCACGCCTTGGCGCACTGAGGTGCTCGGGGTGCGGACTGAGAACACGCGCGACCTGATGGTTCAGATGCGCGTGACCGAGACACCGGGCGTCAACGAGCTCGTCGCCTACAGCTCCGACCTCAACCGAGACACCCGCGCTTTCACCGTCGGACTGACGATCGACACGATCTATGGCCCGGCCAGCTTCGTGGAGCCGCTTTGATGGCCCTTCCGGTTTGCACGATCGATGAGAACGGCATCTACAAGCCGGACTATGAGGAGGTCCGATCCTGGCTTGTAGATCAGTTCCAAGCAATCTTCGGCGTGGATATTTACATCGATCCCGATAGCCAGGATGGCCAGCAGATCGCGATCTTCGCCTCGGCGATCAACGACGCTAACGCCATGGCGATGCAGGTCTACAATTCCTTCTCGCCGTCGACTGGCCGCGGCGTTGGGTTGTCGTCTAACGTCAAGATCAACGGTATCGCGCGTCGCGTTGCCTCTTTCTCGACGGTCGATCTGCTGATCACCGGCCAGGCAGGGGCGACGATTGCAGACGGCGCCGCGACAGACATGGCCGGCAATCGCTGGCTGCTGCCGGCCATCGTGACCATCCCTCCCGATGGCGATATCACGGTCACCGCGACCGCTCAGCAGATCGGCGCGATCGAGGCTGCCGCGAATACGATCACCGGCATCGGCACGCCGACGCGCGGCTGGCAGGCGGTCACGAATCCAGAGACGGCAACTGCCGGCGCTCCGATTGAGAGCGATGCTGCGCTGCGTGTTCGTCAGTCTGTCTCAACCGCCATCCCTTCGCTCACCGTATTCGAGGGCACGATGGGCGCGGTGGCCGGCCTCCCCGGCGTTGGCCGACTGCGGGGATATGAGAACGACACGAACGTCACAGACGCCGATGGAATTCCCGGAAACACGATCTCTATGGTCGTTCAGGGCGGAGATGCCGCGGCTATCGCCCAGGCTATCGCTGCGAAGAAGACGCCGGGGACCGGGACCTATGGCACCACGGCAGTCGATATTGTCGACGAGTATGGCGTAACCCGAGCGATCAGGTTCTTCCGGCCGACTGCCGCGACCATCAAGGTTGCGCTGAACATCACGGGCATGACCGGGTACACCGCGGCGATCGAGACGGCGATCAAACAGACGATCGTCGACTGGGTGAATGGTCTGCAGATCGGCGAAGACGTCGAGTTCGCGGAGATCTATGTCCCTGCGAACCTGAACGGCGATCCAGATCGCCGGACCTACAAGATCACCGGCATGACGATAGCCAAGAACGCCGGAGCGCCCGGCACGTCTGATCTCGTCATTGCGTTCAACGAGGCCGCAACGGCGTCTCTCGCGGACATTACGATCACGGTAGCCTGATGGCCGATGTCGACTCCTACCTCCGGCTGATCACCTCCTATCACCGGGGGAAGCCTAAGTTTGCCGCGATGATAAGGGCTCTGGTTGAGCCGCTCGTTGCGATACAGGACGTCATCGCGCATTTACCGTTAGACTTCGATCTTGATCACGCCATTGGGGTTCAGCTCGATGTCGTTGGCGAGTGGGTCGGTCGCAATCGCTTCGTCAGGGTGCCGATCGCCAACGCATGGTTCTCCTTCGATTATGAGATGCGAGGCTTCGATCAGGGCGTCTGGTATCAGCCACAGTACGACACACCGGCCGGAATTACGCGGCTAGATGACGGAACCTACCGGACCCTGCTGCGGGCCAAGATCGCGGCCAACAATTGGGACGGAACGCTCCCGAGCGCGAAGGCCGCGCTGGAGATCCTGTTTCCGAACGGTGAGACAAACATCATCGTCCTCGACAACCAAGACATGACGATCACGTTTGGCGTCGCCGGCGTCATCCCGTCCGCGCTCTTCATCGCGCTCCTGTCGGACGGCTACCTCCCGCTCAAGCCAGAGGGAGTTCGGGCTGACTACAGGATCACAACCGTCAGTGGTCCGCTATTCGGCTTCGATGTCGAGAACAAGTTCATCGCCGGGTTCGATACCGGCGCGTGGGGTGCTGAGCCCTCCTACTTCACCTCCTGATCTTCGGAGAAATCGATGGCCACAAACCAGTTCCTGCCGTTCGCAACGGCGGGCGGCGCGAACGTGCTTACTCCCGCTCAGTGGGCCGGACTCGCTTCACGCCTGTCGGGCTTCGCCGCTGGCGTCGCGAAGTCCAATGAGCTGAACACCGCGTGGCGACAGGCTCTCGCAGCCTCAACTCTTGTCGGTCGGTTCATCTCCGAGGTGGGCGATCTCGACGCCCTCGATAACGGCGACATTGACGCTCTGCTCGCGAACTACATCGCGACGTACCGCTCTCAGCGACCGAACTACACAGCTGCAGTCGGTGGCACCTCGAACGCCCTGACCGTGACCATGATTCCTCCGCTCACTGCCCACACTGGCGGTCTCGTGCTGCGGCTGCGAGCAGACACCACGAACACGGCAGCGTTCACTCTCAATGCCGGACCTGGCGTGAAGAGCGTGGTACGCTATGACGGCACTCCGACGCAGCCCGGCGACCGGCCGCCCAACGTCATCTCGGAGTACGTCTTCGATGATGTCCTCGATGCCTGGCGCCTGATGATCCTGCCGACACCCCTCGGAGGCCTGGTCATCTACGACACTGCTGGGTCGCACAGCCTCATCGTGCCGGACGGCGTCACGCAGGCTGATGTGGAGGTGTGGGGGGGCGGCGGTGGCTCCGGAGCGTGCCTCGGTCTCACTCATAACTGCGGCGGAACGGGCGGCGGCGGTGGATACGCCCGCAAGACCATCAAGGGCCTGATTCCGGGAAGCTCGGTGTCAGTGACGGTGGGCGCTGGGGGAGCCAAGGGAGTCGCCTCTCCGTTCGCGCAGCCCACAGGCGGGGGCACGTCGTCCTTCGGCGCCTACGTCAGCGCCACTGGCGGCACCGCCGGTCAGTCTGCGTCGGGGAGTCTCCCCTCCCTCGCTGGCTCCGGTGGCATCGGCGTCGGCGGTGACATCAACGTGCAAGGCGGCGCTGGTGGCCTCTACTGGGTCGGCCTCGGTGGCGCCATCACCTATGCGCCCCCCGGAAACGCCTACGGCAATCCCTTCCGGCAGCCCGGCTCCGGCGATGGCCCCGGCTCGGACGCCACCAACGCCGGCGACGCAGGCACGGCGGGCGTCACCTCGTCCGGCGGTTCGTTCAATGGCGGGGCCGGCGCGCCCGGCAAAGTGATCGTGAGGTACTGATATGGCTCGATATGCACGCATCGTCGGAGGAGTCGTCGCCGAGATCATCGAGACCGAGAGCGTGGCGGAGGTCTTCCATCCGGAGATCGCCGCGAGCCTCGTCGAGACTGGTCCTCAGACACAGCCGGGTTGGGTCTACACCGGGGGAGCATTCTCTCCCCCGCCATCCCAGTCTCTCCCGAGCAGGAATGAGCTGATCGCCTACGTGGCCGATCGTCGCTGGCTAGCCGAGCAGGCCGGAACCCTCTGGAACAGCTTCCCGATCCATACTGACGATCGGAGCCAGGGCAAATACCTCTCCGAGCTGCAAGCGATCGCGCTCGGTGTGCGGATCGACGACGATCCCTGGAAGTTCGCTGACGGGCTGTTCCGACCGGTAAGCAACGCCGAGTTCCCGCAGCTTGCCATCTCGGCCCGCGAGCATGTCCGGACGGTGTTCGGCATCGAGGCCGTGGTGCTCGCCGAGATCGAAAGTGGGGCGATCACCATGCCAGCGGAGATCGATGCGGCCTTCGCCTGATTGCCGCCTCGCCATTCCCGCCCGCCTCGCCCGCCTGATCGGCGGGCTTTTCTTTCTCCGGAGATAACCATGAAGCACGCTGAAGCTCAGCGGGCGCTGATCGCGCACGGCTACGATCTCGGCAAGGGCGGCCCGTCCGGCAAGGGCGATGACGGGCGCTGGGGTAACCTGTCCCGCACCGCCTGCGCCGCCTTCCAACGCGGCCGAGGGCTTGCCGCGACCGGCATGCTCGACGCCGAGACGATCAAGGCGATGCAGTCTGCAATGGCAGAGAGGCGGCCAGCGGCGCCCGGGCCCGTCGTCAAGCTCCCCGGCTTCCCGAAACCCGCCACCCGCCGCATCGAGGAGATCATCGTGCACTGCACTGCGACGCCGGAGGGCAGAGCGGTTTCCGTCCACACGATCCGCGGCTGGCACATCGGGCAGGGATGGAAGGACATCGGCTATCACTGGGTCGTGCTGCTCGACGGGACGATCGCGCCGGGGCGGCCGGAATCGCAGGTCGGCTCGCATGTTGCCGGCCGCAACTCGGGAACTATGGGCGTCGTCTACGTCGGTGGCGTCGCCGCGGATGGGAAGACGCCGAAGGACACCCGCACGCCCGCGCAGAAGGCCGCGTTGCTGGCGCTCTGCCGCTCTCTGATCCAGCGCTATCCGGCGATCCGCAGGGTGACCGGCCACAATCAGCACGCCGCCAAAGCCTGCCCCAGCTTCGACGTCCGCAAGGACGAGCTCGGACGGCTGGTCTGATCGGTTGCGCGGCGGGGATCGCAACCAAACCCGAAAATCAGCCCGGTCTGACAACCGCCGGCGGCCGGCTGCCGCCATCCTGCTCATCATCATGGAGATCATCATGTTGAAACGCCTGTTCGCGGCGGTTGCCGTCGCTTGCCTGCTCGCTGCCTGCCAGACCGCGCCGGGTTCATCGGCCGGCTGGGGCCAGATTGCCGCCGGCGTCGGTGTCGTCGTGGGCGAGACGAAGATCGATCCGCAGATCGAGAAGGTCAGCGCCAAACTCGCTCGCTACTGCGCCGAGGTGCAGACCGCGGCGCTCGCCGTCGACCTGTTCGCGCCCGAGAAGGTGCAGCGCGCCGCACAGGACGCAAGGATCGTTGTCGCGACCTTCTGCGCCAGCCCGCCCCGAAACCTCGCCAACGCCCTCGCCAGTCTCGCCGCGGCCTATGCCGCGATCGAGACGGCACGGCGCGGCTGACCAATCCAGCAATCGGAGATCATCACCATGTTCACGTCCGAACAGTTCTGGTCGCTCGTCCGCACGCTGCTTCAGATGCTGGGCGCCGGCCTCGTCACGCGCGGCTATCTCGACGAAGCGTCGCTCCAGGTGCTGCTTGGCGCCGTCATGGCGATCGTAACGACGCTCTACAGCCTCTACATCCGCCGCAAGGCCGGGCTCGTCGCCACCGCCGCGGCGCTGCCGGAAGTGGCGAAGATCGTCACGACGCCGGCACTCGCCGCAAAGGTGGATGAGCCGGGTACCGTCGTCTCGCGCGGCTGACGGGCACGATGATGCCCCACCGCGACAAGCCCCTTCCTGTCCGGCTGTATCTGGGCATCCACGATCACTTCCCGGCCCGCCGCTCCGAATGGGTGCTGGCCGGTATCATGGTCGCATGGGGCTGGATACTGCTGGCGCCAGGGCAAGCCTTCGCCGGCAATCCCGCCTGGTCGCAGATGGCGGCCATGATGAGCGAGAACGCCTGGGGCTGGCTCGCCATTGCCATCGGCGCCTTCCGCCTCGTCGCGCTGATCATCAACGGCACCTTCGCCCGCACCTGGTACGGGCGTTGGTCACCGCATGTCCGTGGGCTGGCCAGCTTCCTGACATGCTTCATCTGGTTCCAGATATCGTTCGGGCTCTGGGCTTCCGACGCGGCGACGACCGGCCTTGCTGTGTACCCCGGCTTGTTTGTGCTCGACGCGATGAACATCGTCGCGGCGTCGAAGGACGCGGCGGGCATGGACAAGGCCGTCGCGGATGGACCCTAGCGCACTCTCGACGGAGAACGTGATCGGCACGGTCCTCGCCGGCGTCGCGATCGCGATCGTCGCCGTGCGGAAGTACCTGCAGGAGCGCAAAGCGCCCACGGCGCCGAGCGGCGACCGGATCGTGCCCGGCGTCACCATCGCCGACATGCAGCCGATCCGCGAGCTCGCCGCGGAACAGGCGCGCACGACCGCGGCCAATGAGCGGATCGCGGTCGCGGCCGAAGGGCTCTTCAAGCTGTTGCGCGACCAGGCGCAGGACGATGCGATCGAGGAGGAGGTCGAGCGCCGAATACGGCAGCGCGACGTCGATCGTCGCCGGCGCACGACGAGATCCTGAATTGCCGGGCTGACCGGCGATCGCCTGGCCGGCGTAACCGGCCGTCGAGTGGCTCCTGCCTCTCGGTTTGACGCCTCCCTGTTGAACTAGCCGCCGGTCCCTTCATCGGGGCTGGCGGCTCTTTTGGCGTTTTCCTCATCGGTCAGCATGCGGGCTATCCGCTTGGCGAGGGCTTCGGCCTCTTCCTCTGACATGCGCTTTCGGATTGCGCGCTCGCTGTCATTGCCCTTGTCGAAGAAGACCGTGCAGATAGACGTGTCGTTCGCGTCCCTGATATTGAAGCTCTCGCCGTATCGGCCGATTTTGAGGGGCGTCTTCATCCCTTCAGTCTAAGGCCTCTCCTTGCCGGAGGCGAGGGTGGTCGTCTCTCCCCTGGCTGCGGAGCGGGCGCGGCTCATTGCGATTGCCCCTTGATCTCTCGGAGCTTTGTCGGCTCGACGATCTGTCCGTTGATTGCACGGTGTGACAGGCAGCCGTTCTCCGCGCGCATCGTGCCGTCAATGAACAGCTCTGAGCCTTCCTCCATGAAGCGGCCGATCTGCTCGGGGTTCGCCGCCAGGACCGAGACGATGAGGCCGGCCGTCTCCGACGCTCCTACGTTCGCTTGCCAGCCTACTGCCGCGGCCACCTCGGCTATGCATTGCACAACCTTTGGCGCCTCCACCGCCTGCGCGAGCTTGGCTTCGGCTGAGAGGGCGCGCTGACGCCAAAGATCCAAGCTGGCCTCCGCTGCTAGGTCTTCCTCCGCGTGTTGACCGATCTCCCGCTCCTTCGCCTCGAAGGCTGGGCGCATAAGGGCCAGGATCGCGCGGGCCATCGGGTAGACGCGCAGATCGACCCAAGAGCCGCCATAGTACGCCGCGACACTGGTCTTCGTGTCGTCCTCGTTGATGGTCTGGAACCCCGTTCGATCGACGAAGTAAGCGATCAGGGTCCGCGCGATCGCCTCCTCGCTCGGCAGCCCAACCTGTGCACAGGTTGAGACCATATTCCCGGCGTCGGGAGAATGGTCCCCACCCGAGCAATATGCAGGATCTGCATGGTGCTCTCCCGGCATCCCTGCGCCTGCGTCGGTCATTGGGAGCATAGGATCTTGCTCGGCCCGTCCGCAGTCGCACTGATCGGGCGGGCAGGCGACGAAGCAGAGTCTTCCTGATGGCGGCCGTTTAGCGAGCTTCATCCTTCCCCTCCCGCGAGGGCGCTCGGAGGCTCGGGGAGAGGGCGCCAGTGGGTGGGCTTGGCCTCGCCGGTCACATCAGCGATCAACTGCTCGGCATAGGTCCAGTAGCCATCGCTCCCGATTTCGGCGGCGTCATCCGCGTCATAGGATTGCCAGAGCATCGCGACAGGCCACGCCTCCTCAGGCCCGGTCCCGAGAAAAATCTCGCCATCCTTCGGCGCGCTCGCGATATCGCGCCACCCGTCCGCCCCCTTCTGCTTGGCGGATTCGTAGGCGAGGCGTGCAGCCTCGAAACCTGCTGCCCACGCGTCAGCCTGTTCTGAGCCGTACCAGCACGGGGCATCGTTCGCGCCCTTCTCATCGATCATGCTGCGTCTCCAGTGCTCTGAGCAGGCCAGCGAGCGCTGCCCGGCAGATCTGCGGCCCGTTCGGCTCGTCCGGTCGCCAGCCGCGCTGCATCATTTCGTCGATGCACCCGGCCAGAAAATCGGCTGCCGAGATGTCGGGTAGCTCTGACCGCTTCGCCTCGATCAGAGCGAGGACGGCGTCGAGGGAGCCGGTGACGTTGAAGGGCTCTTCGTATTCGGGGTTGCTCGCGGTCAGTGAGCCATCGGGACGGCGCCAGCGCAGCCCTTGGGGCAAACCGGTTTCGATCGACCAGCCAAGGGCGAGCGCAATGTCCTTGTTCAACTCATTGTCGTAGCCCGTCCCGCTCTCCACGCGCTCTATCAGCTCTTCCAGGTCAGCCATGGGTGGTGTCCTTCTGGAGAGCGGCGCGAGCGGAGCGGAGCAGCCTGAGACGCCTCGTCGCTTCGCGCATGCTGATGTGCGATCCGAGCAGGTAGTCGTAGCTTTCGAGCAGGCCCGCCACCGAGTAGCGGATGCTTTCGGGGTTGCCGTATCGCATGACCCACTCCGGGCCGCCCTCCTCGAACGACTGCGGATTGATGATCGAGGCGAAAGCTCCGTCGCCCAGAGATACGGAGGCCGTCAGGCCATCGGCCGGGTGGCCCCCTGGCGTGTTGTCTATCACGCGGAAAGCGCCGGCTCTGGCGTACGCTCCGTTCGGGAACAGCGTGGAAACCCGGAAGGCTGTCATCTTCTCACGCATCGGAGCCTCCGGGGTGGGTGGTGGGGCGGGCCAGCCGAAAAGGGTCCGGCCGCGGCGTGTACGGGCCGAACTCCGCGATCATGTCGGCTTCCCATTTGGCTCGGCGCCATTCGGCATCGAGCTCGGCTTCCTGCCAGTGTGGCCAGCAAAATCGGGGGCCGTTCTTGTGATGGCTGAATCCGGTCACGCCGCAAGTCCAGCATGTAGCTCCGACATACTTGCCGCCCGGCCAGTCGTGTTTCGGTTCAGCGGTCCATTTCGCCATCCCTCTACCCCTCCTCGCGTCTGGAAGGGTCGGAGAGGGGAGGGACATAGATCAGCGTCCAGCGCCATCCGCACCTCGGGCAGCAAAGCGACCCCCGGAAGGATTTGCAGCGATCCCGACGAAATGTGCCGCAACCTTGGCTGCACCGAAACTGGGCGCCCGGTTCGTATTCTGGCCAGCGCTCGCCCATCGTCACCGCTCCCCCTTCGCATCGGGGGCGGGGCCACGGCGCGGGCGCAGGTCGTCCGGGGCTCCGTTCTCCCGGTTGATATAGAATCCGTCCGTGTAGCCGCTGCCATCGTACCGCACGGGCCATTCGTCGGAGACGGTCACATTGAGGCCGTCGACGCCTCGGTCTTTCGAGATACCGACGACCCACAGCGGCACGCGAGCCCACTCGCCATAGCGAGACAGGAAGCTCTCTGACGCCTCGACCGGGTCGCCGATGCGTGGGTGCCAGTCGTCCACCCCCGCCGCAGGTGCTGGTGCGGCCGGGGAGGCGGCGAGGGCTGCGCGATAGCCGTGCATGAATGCTTCATAGACGTAGGTCGGTGGAACGCTCTCGCCCCAAAGTCTCTTCCATTCTGTCCAAGCCGCCTCCACCCCGCCCCCATGCGCCTGCGTGTCGGTGTTCGTGGTCATGGGCGGGTGTCCTTCCGGTCAAATTCGGCGCGGGTCTGGCCGGCCGTCAGCGCGCACCTCCGAGCCTGCTCGTGCGCGAGATCGGAGCCGGCTTCGCTGATAAACCAGGGGGCGATGATCACGCCGCCTTCGCGGCCCTGCTCGATCTGGCCCGGTACGCCTTCAATCGACTTGAAGACGTAGGTGAGGATGGACCTCATCTGCCGAGGCGCGGCGACGACAGCGGCCCACAGGAGCGCCTTGGCAATTCGGTCGCGGATGGTCAGTTCAGCCATCGCCCCTCTCCTTCGCGGTGGAGAGCGCGGCGTCGATGACAGCCAACTCACGCTCAGCGCTGGCCCAACCCTCAAGCCAGCCCTTGGCGGCCCTCAGCGCCTCCCGCAGCCTGTCCCTCTCTGCCTCTGCGGCGGTGGCGCGGCGTTGCTCTTTGAAGGTCGAGACTTTCCAGCGTTCGCGGCTGGCTTTGGTGTTCAGGTGGCTCCGGTGCACTCGCTCCAGTTCGGCGGCCTGCTGGGCGATGAGGGCGGCGGCGCGTTGATCGAGAAGCCCGTCCACCCCGCTGTACTGGTAGTAGTTGCCGTGCATGCCGACATGGGCACGTTGGCGAGCCCTCAGCTCCGCCACCACCTTCTCTGCCGAAAGGTCAGACATCGGGGCGCTCTCCTTTGTCGGGGTCATGCGGCGGCCCTCCGATGTGCGGACCTGGCCATGCTGATCAGGATGTCGCGGAAGGGCTCCGGCGTGGCGTTTCGGATGCGGGTTTTGTCCTTCCCGCCCACCATCGCCATCATTCCGATGCGGCGAGCCTTGGCGTAACCGTGCTTGGCGAGAGCAACTGGATGAATGCGCTGCTCGCCCGCGCCCCAGCGGAGGGACGGCAGTTCGACGCGGCTTGCATAGAGCCAGGTCGCCTTCCGCGAGAGATGGCCGTAGTGGCCCTGCTCGACATGAGCGGTCCAGCCCTCCTGGAAGTCTGCGGCGACCCAGCCGCCGGCCTTCGGAGGCTCTGCGAGGTCGAACGCGGCCCAGGCCTTTGAGTGCGCCGGATGTTCCAGGACGCCGCCCCAGCGGCGAACAGCGGCAAGAGCTGCCTCAAAGCAGCCAGCATCATCGCCAAGCTGATACTGATGCGGTTTGTTCGGCGCACCGTGCCAATAACGACCCCACCGCTGGCAGGGCGGATGCGCGACGACAGGCCACGGCCCGGCATAGAGACGGGCGTCTCGCGCCTCATCCCATGGGTCGACATCAGGGAGCCCGTAATAGGCGCCATCAGTCTCGACGAAGAGAGCGGCGATCATCCTACTCCCCTCCCTCAGCGGCGGGGGAGAGCGCAGAAGACCCTCCCTCTGGGGTGGGGGCGCGCAGACAGTCGGAGCACATGGGAGCGAAAAGCTCGCCTTGACGCTCATCGCGAGGCTTAGGGAACGGCTTGCCCCATCCGAAGCCGTGCCGGCGGATGGCCTCGTGTCCCAGTTCGGAGAGCCGGGCGCCCCATTCGGGATAGAGGATTGCCGCCTCGATCCGTTCAGCCTCGGTCTGCATCGTGCCGCACATGCACTCGCCAGATCGACAAAGCGCCTTAGCCACCGGGTTGATCGGCGTCTGGCGGCTTTCGAGGTAGCTGTCGCGGGCCTCCTGCGACCAATCGTGGATCAGGTTGACCCAGATGTTGCCCTTCATCGCAGGGTCGCGCCGGAAGACCTCCAGCCTGGCCTTCCGGTTCTCCGACTCGTCCTTGCGGGCGCCGTTGAGCAAGAGAACGCGAACGTCTCGCTTGCCTTGGCGGATGTGCTTAGATACCGCCTTACGGAATGGCGTTGCCTTCAGCACGCGATAGGCGAAGCCATGCGCATCCGGTCCGATGCCGAAGAAGCCCTTGCGGAGGACGTAATCCTCATAGGCGGTGCCGGCGTCCGCCTCGACGAAATCGCCGGCCCGCCCGTAGGTGGCCCTGACGAATTCCGTCGTCTGCGGGATTCCGCAGCGCGTGTTCCCATGGATGACGAAGTCCAGCTTGGCCTCAAGCTCGCGGGCAATCTGATCGGATGCTGCGCTGTCCTTGCCGCCCGAGACCATCGACACGACGTGCGTCGGAGCGAACTGGTCGATTGCTGCCTTGAGGATTCGAACGCTGCTTTCGAACGCCCGCTTCCACGGTTCGGCGATCGGCTCGCCAAGAAGGTCGAGTGCACGCCCCTCACCCATGGCCGGCCTCCGAAGGGAGGGCGTCGATTGAGGCGATAACGGACGGGTCCCAGATGCAGCCGCTGGCACAGTCCCACCCGTAATACCAGCGAGCGTTGCCATCGAGTCGGCGAGCCCACTGGTACGGGGTTATGACGATGCCGGCCCACTTCTCCGCGACACGGTCCCACCGGATCACGCGATAGGTGCGGACCAAAGGCTCGGAGAACTCTCGGTGGAATTCGTCGATCTCCGAGACGCTGCCAAGCCAAAGCAGGCGCTCCGGCGCTGCGAGGGACACGACTTGCCGATGTCTCAGTCTATCGAGTGCGAAACTTTCCGCCTCGCACCAATGCGGCCAGCCCATAGCTTCGCCGCCGTACTCGGTGTCGTCCGACACCCAGAGACCAAGCGGCTTGTCAGACGGGTCACGTTGTTGACGGACGCTCCGGATCTTCCCGAGCGGCTTCTTGGAATAGTGGGTGAGGTCCGGGTAGCGAGTAGCAACCCTGCTCTCGACGAGCGCCAGCG
Source organism: Methylobacterium sp. (assembly GCA_013823325.1). Lineage (GTDB taxonomy): Bacteria > Pseudomonadota > Alphaproteobacteria > Rhizobiales > Beijerinckiaceae > Allobosea > Allobosea vestrisii. The sequence continues at coordinate 26,822 of PNLY01000010.1, read as the reverse complement.
TCCCCATCACCGATCCCCCTCTGGGAGGGAGGGGGCGGCGCCGAAGATAGGCGGGACAATACCGGCGCAAACGCCTGAAAAGTGGTGTGGTGTTGCGGGACAGAAATTCTCGCTAAGTACTAGCCAGCCCGCAATAAATTCCTTTCGGGCGAGGCCTCCAAATTCTTCCTCCTGATCGGTATCGAGTTGTAGCCAACCGGCCAATCCAGCCGGCGTGGCCTTGATGCGCGGGGCGCAAGGCCAATCGATCAGCTCGAGCGGCGCCGGAAGCGCTCCAGCAACCCCAGGCACCAGTGTGCGAAGCGCGCCATCGGCCGCTGCAGCGGCGGCACGTCGGCCGCCAGCAGCATCAGGCCCAGCGGCAGCATCCAGGCACCGAGAACCGGCAGGAACGAGAACACGCCGCCGAGCATCAGCGCGAGCCCGGCCGGAATCCGGATCAGGCGCGAATCGCGGTGGCGGAGCCAGCGCATCGCCCTGGCGAGGCGGGGAGGGAGCTCGGCCTCGATTCGCTTGAAGGCGACCCTCAGCTCCTGTCTCGCGGATGAAAACTGCATGTCCCCTCGATCGTCGTTGCCCATCGAAACGCACAGCCCGCGCCATGGTTCTCACCGATGTGGCCGGTCGCCCTGCTCGCGCGCTGCTTCTTGCCCGCAATCGCCGATGTCCTAGATCATCGCGCGCCCGAACGGACGCAGCCACGATGATCTATTGTATTGTTATCGCATCGGATTCCTCCGAAAAGTGGATTCCACTTTTCGGTCCGATGCGGAGCAGATGGGGGCCGAAAGCGGCGCTGACACCCGCAAGGCGGCCGGATGATGTGCCGAGCGGCCAAATGTCGCGCGGGCTAAGGGCGGGGAACGCGATGGGGTGGAAAGACCTGGTCCGCAGCGTGCGCGACATGGCGCTGGGTCGACGGGCCGCGCCCGAGCCGGTCGAGGAGCTGACCAACTACCAGATCCTGCTGCGGGACTACGATCTGCACTCGCTCTTCCTGCATGACGAGATCCCGCGCCTCTATGGCGAGCGTGACGCGATGCGCCGGGCCTGGCAGGAACGCGATTTCGCCGCCTATCGCGCGGCCTTCGAGGCGGCGCGGGCTGAAGGCGACCTCGCCGAGAACGGCAAGCCGCGCTACCTCCTGGTCAAGGACTGGTTCCTCGAGGAGTTCATGGCGATCCCCGACAGCGACGATGCCGGGCCGCGGCACGAGGCGCTACTCGACGGCTTCGCCAGCTATTTCCGCGAGGATCCCTCGCCCTTCTCGGCGGCGACCTATGCCGATGCGCTCAGGGTGACGGCCTATGCCTGGCGCGGCACCGCCTGTGCCGCCGACGTCAACATGGACCAGGCCGGCCAGTTCCGCAGGTTCCTGCAGCAGGCGGACGCCGTGCTCGACAGCCAGCCCGATCCGCAGGACTTCTCCTGGCGCGCCAGCGATTTCCGCCGCGGCGCCGAAACCGGCTCGTTCAGCGAGTACCAGCGCCGGTTCGAGGCGGTCTGGGCGCTCGACCGCTACAATATCGACCTCTGCCGCAACTTTGCGCGGATGATCATGCCGCGCTGGCTCGGCCGTGACGAGCACGATCTCGAGGTCTTCGCCCGGCGTGCCGCAGAACTGACCAAGGACCGCTTCGGCTATGGCTTCTACGCCCTGATCCAGGCGGCCAACACCGAGGTCGGCGAGCATGAGATCGAGGACACGCTCTGCGATCGCGCCTTGGTCAAGCAGGGCTTCGAGGATCTGCTCGCCCGCTTCCCGGCGCCGAGCAACTTCAACCTCTATGCCGACATGCTGGAGTGGATGAAGGACACGCAGGCGCTGGCCGACCTGCTCGAAACCCGCTTCCGCACCATCGTGCCGGAGATCTGGTATGGCGACACGATCGACGACAAGTTCGTCTACGCCTTCGAGACCCTGCTGGAGGCCGACGAGGTCCTGAAGGCGCGGCGGCGGCCGGGGTGATCCGGGTCTGTAACCTCCCGGCCGCGGCTGGGGCGGGGGCAGATTTTCGGTTTTCTCAGGTGTTTTCCGGCTTTGCTCCGCGGGATCATGCGGTTAGCCTGATTCTCCGGCCAGCATTCCGCGGCCGGTGCCGTAGCGGACGATGCCGGGCCGAGGGGGAAGGTCAGGCCGCGCCGGCAAGGCGCGCGGCTGGCCGAGGGCTGAGATGGTGCAGGCTAATCTCGACAGGGTCACCGGCTCCATCGACAGGTTGCTGGATGCGGCACTCGACTTTCGCGAGATGCCGGGCGCGATCGAGCAGGTCCGCCATCTCTTCGACGGCTCCAAGATCTGCCTCGGTTATTTTGGTCCGGACTCGCATCCCGACGACGCGATCACCAATGCGTCCGATCCGGATCTCAATGCGTTCCTCTATCGCGAGCTGATGCCGGACGCTGCGCGCTTTGCCGCGCGGGTGGCATCGGTGCCGATCGGGTCGGCCTACCGGGACCAGATCCTGTTCGGCGCAGATTTCCGCGACAGCCGCCTTTGGCGCGAATGGATGGCGCCGCAGGACATGTTCGGCGGGATGGCCAGCCGCGTGCTCGATGTCGATGGTTCGTTCTGGATGTTCGACGTCCAGCGCGGACGCCGGCAGGAGCCCTTCGACGCGGCCGAGTTCGCATTGTTCGAGCGGGTGGCGGGGGTGATGCGGCGTGTGACGCTGCTGCATCAGCAGCTCGGCGGCGTCAGCATCGAGCGCGAGATGGCGCGGCGGGCGCTCGACGAGCTCTCGCTCGCCGTCATCATCGTCGACCGCGCCATGCAGTTCGCTTATGCGAACGCGGCCGGCGACGAGTTGCTGGCCGATCCGGCGGGTCCGCTCGGCTTGCGAGGCGGCAGGCTGTGGGCCCGTGCGGCGTCCGAGCAAAGCGGGCTGAAGGACCTCGTCGTCAAGGCGAGCGACCTCATCGGCGCGCGGGGGCAGATGCTGCTGCGGACGGGCGACGCGGAAGGGCGCGACCTCTCGCTCTGTGTCACGCCATTGTCCGCGGCCTACGCCCTGCCGGGGCGGGCAAACGACGTGATGATCGTAGCCCGTTGGTTCGAACCGGCCGGCGGTGGCCTTGCTGCCGCAAGGCAGATGTTCGATCTGACCGAGGCCGAGGCGAAACTGGCGCTGGGGCTGGCTTCCGGGCTGTCGCTGACGGAGGTGGCTCAGCAGCAGGGTATCAGGATGACGACGGCGCGCACCCATCTCGCCAGGGTGTTCTGGAAGACCGGAACGCGCCAGCAGAGCCAGGTCGCCGCCTTGTTGCGCGCCGCCGAACTGCCGTTGCGGATACGATAGCGTGCTGCCCCGATCCATTGCTCAGCGCCGGACCAGCCCGACACGGCGGTTGCGCGCGCGGCCCGCTTCGTCGGCATTCGACGCGACCGGCTGCTCCAGCCCCTTGCCGAGTGCGTTGAGCCGGCTGCGATCGATGCCGTAGCGGGTCGACAGCTCGGCGACGACCGAGAAGGCGCGCATGTCGGAGAGCTTGAGGTTGTAGGCGGCGCTGCCCTGGTTGTCGGTGTGTCCGACGACATCGAGCCGCAGGGCCGGGCTCCTGCTCAGCAGTTCGGCAATCGCCTTGAGCTGGGGCTGCGATTCCGGCTTGATGTCGGCCTTGTCGTAGTCGAACAGGATGCCATAGACGTTGGCGCGGCCGTTCTGGTCGATCTCGCGACCGAGCTGACTCGCCTCGACCACCTGGATCTGCCCGGTCTGCATCGCGCCGGCCTCGATGACGCGCGCAATGACCGTCCGGCCTCGGCTCTCGTCCTCGGAGAAGGCGAGGCTGACATGGACCGTGCCGCCCGGCCGGTTCAGCCTTGCATAGAGATAGCGGCCGGTGCCGTTGCCGAAGAAATTGCGGACGAAATCGCCGAGCTGCAGCTTCGGCAGGTCGGTGGTTCCGTCGAGCGCCAGGCCGAGGAACAGGCCGGGATATTTGCGTCCGTCGCTGAAGCAGCTTCCCGCCTCGGTCGAGCAAACGAAGGGCACCTCGAAGCCGGCACCCGTCAGGCTCGCCTGGTAGTTGCGCAGCGCCTCGAGGCCGGTGCGGCCAGGCGGCAGCTTGTAGTAGAGCGTGAAGACCTTGCCTTCGACCGTCTGCCAGCCGGCGCCGCTCTGCTCGCGCGAGCTGCGCTCGTCGATCGGGCCGATGATGATCCGGGCCTCGTCGAAGGCAGCCTCCTTGAAGCCGACCTGCTGCGCACCCTGGAACCGGCCGAGGAGGGGATGATCCTGGGCCAGGCCCGGCATCGCGAGATGGCAGGCCAGCATCAGCGCCAGCCAGAACAGGGATCTTGCTTTCATGACGCATGCCCATGCTGAAAGGGATCGGCAGGCGACGCCGAGCGGTGGGCGTCGACATCCGATCCTGGCGGGAATGCCGGCGGCCTCGCGTCCTCCATTCGAACGAGCCGGCGACGATCGGCCTTGCATCGCGATGGGGAGGCGCCGTCTCCCGGCCTTGCCTTTTGCCGCCGCCTCGCCCAAAACCCGCGGGCAGGGTCGAGGCGCCCGTCCGGGCGTCTTCCTTCGGAGATTTGAGCATGAGCAGCTTCGCCGATCTGCGGCGCATGATGGTCGATTGCCAGTTGCGCACCTATGACGTGACCGATCGCGCCGTGCTCGCTGCGGCCGATTCGGTGCCGCGCGAGGCCTTCCTGCCGGGCGAACTGTCGCATCTGGCCTATCTCGACCGTCAGGAGCCGCTGCCGGGCACCAGCCGGGCGCTGCCGGCGCCGATGGTGACGGCGCGGATGATCCAGGTGCTCGATCTGCAGGCGGGCGAGGAAGCCCTCGAATATGCTGGCGGCTCGGGCTATGGCGCGGCGCTGATGGCGGCGATGGGCGCCAAGGCGACGCTGCTGGAGCCGGACGAGGCCGCTCTGGCGCTGGCGCGTACCGCTTTCGCCCAGCCGGGCGTGCCCGCCGCCGAATTGCTGGCGAAATTGCCGGAGCATCGGCAGTTCGATGCCGTTCTGGTCAGCGGTGCCTGCGAGACGCCGCCCGAGCCGCTGTTTCGCCATGTCCGCCAGGGCGGACGGCTGATCGTCGTCGAAGGGGTGGGGCGCGCGGCGCGTGTCGTACTCCACCGCAAGGTGGGCGAATCGCTCTCCGGCCGGCCGGTCTTCGATGCGGCGGCGCCTGTGCTGCGCGAGTTCCGCAAGGCAGAGGTGTTCGCGCTGTGAGGGTCATGCCGGTCTTCGGGCCGGTTTTCCCCAGAAGGTGTAGGCCGTCGGTACTACTCCCGGCGGGAGTGTCGCATTTTTGCGGCAGTTGCGAATTGAAAAGCGGCCGGTTCCTCTCGCCTCATTGGCGAGGGGAGCTGCAAAGCTTATGATTTTAAATCGAGTGCCGAGGCTGGGGCGATGCCTGGGCGTGACTAGAGTCCGCACAAGAGGCGTCCAGTGATCCTAACGCGACCGACCTTGAAGAAGACCGCGAGCCGCCTGCTACTGGCTGGCATGCTGGGAGCCGTGACGGGCTCTCCGGCGCTGGCGCAGACGATGGAAGCGGCGCTGGGACGCGCCTATTCGGGCAATCCAACGCTGAACGCACAGCGCGCTTTGGTACGCGCCACCAACGAGAACGTGCCGCAGGCACTGTCCGGCTACCGCCCGCGCATCACTGCCTCCGCCGACATCGGCGCGAGCATCACCGAGAGCGATACCCCGTTCAACGCGCAGGGCACCGGCGCTGCGCACAACCGCAGCCTTTCGCGCCTCAACCCACGCGGCGGCGGGTTGCAGGTCGACCAGAACATCTTCGACAGCGGCAAGACCCGCAGCTCCGTCAGCCAGGCCGAATCCCAGGTGATGGCGGCGCGTGCGACCCTGCTCAACACCGAGCAGAACGTGCTGCTCGACGCGGCGACGTCCTATATGAACGTGCTGCGCGACACGGCGATCCTCAACCTCAATCGCAACAACGTCGAGGTTCTGGAGGAGCAGCTGCGCCAGACCAAGGACCGCTTCCAGGTCGGCGAGGTGACGCGCACCGACGTCGCCCAGGCCGAGGCGCGCCTGTCCTCGGCGCAGTCGCAGGAGATCCTGGCGGAATCCAATCTCAAGACCTCGATCGCGCGCTTCCGCCAGAATGTCGGCGTAGAGCCCAAGCAGCTCGCTCCCGGCCGGCCGGTCGAGAACCTGCTGCCGAAATCGCTGCCGGCCGCGCTCGGCGTGGCGCTGCAGGGCCATCCGGCCATCATCGCGGCGCTGCACGGCGTCGATGCCGCGGAGCTGCAGGTCAAGGTGACCGAGGCCGATCTTGGCCCCACGGTCAGCGTGCGCGGCCTGGTGCAGCAGCGCTACGACACCCAGTTCTTCGGCGACAACCGGACCTCGGCCAGCGCGGTCGCGACCCTCACCATCCCGATCTACGAGGGCGGGCAGGTCTATTCGCGCACCCGCCAGGCCAAGGAGACCGCCGGGCAGCGCCGGATCGAGGTCGATACCTCGCGCGACACGGTCCGAGCCGCGGTCGTCTCGGCTTGGGGCGCGCACGACGCCGCCAAGGCGCAGATCGTGTCCGCGCAGGCGCAGGTCCAGGCGGCCGAGACTGCGCTCGCCGGCGTGCGCGAGGAGGCCAAGGTCGGCCAGCGCACCACGCTCGACGTGCTCAACGCTCAGCAGGAACTGGTGAGCGCCCGCGCGTCGCTGGTCACGGCGCAACGCGACCGCGTCGTGGCGTCCTATGCGGTTCTTTCCGCGGTCGGCAAGCTTTCGGCCGATACGCTGAAGCTCAAGGCCGAGCGCTACGACTCGCGCAAGCATTACGACCAGGTCAAGGGCCTGCTCTGGGGCACGCAGACGCCGGACGGGCGCTGAGCTTCATGCTCATCTGAGCCGGCGCGGCGCAGCGCCGGCGCAACACTCCGGATTTCTCCTGTGGGCCGGCCTCCAGTTGCCTTGCCTGCCGCTTTCCCGGTGAAATACTCATGCAGCGGGGCGCACTGATTCCTTAGGCGTCTCTTGCGTCGAGTGACCGGAATCAGCATGAGCGCGCAGCCCAAGGCCAATGAACCTTCGATGGAGGAGATCCTCGCCTCCATCCGGCGGATCATCGCCGATGACGAGAAGCCGGCCGCGCCGCCGGAGGAAGCCGCTCCCGAGGCCGTCGCGCTGGCGCCTGCGCCGGAGCCGGAACCGGAGCCGGACCTGATCGAGGATGACGTGCTCGACCTCGGTGCCGAGGCCGAGCGCATCGTCGAGGAGCCGCCCGCACCTGTAGCGGGGGCCCCGGCTGACGATGTCGAGTTCGCCGAGCCGCAGGCCGCGGCGCCGGAGCGCGAACCTGAACCCCAGCCAGAGCGGCCTCAGCCCCAGGCCTTCGTGCCGCCGCCGATCCAGCCGCAGCCAGCGCCGCCGATGGACATGACGGCGCTGATCTCGGACCAGACCGGCGCCGCCGTGCAGAACGCCTTCGGCGCGCTCGCCAACACCGTGCTCAGCAACAATGCGCGCACGCTGGAGGATCTGGTCAAGGAGATGCTCAAGCCGATGCTCAAGACCTGGCTCGACGACAACCTGCCGGCCATGGTCGAGCGGCTGGTCCGGGCCGAGATCGAGCGCGTCGCCCGCGGCGGGCGACGCTGAGTATTCTCAACGCCGCCGCCGGCGCTGTGTGCGGGGCGGCCCGAAAGCTCCCCCCTCGTTGAGGCTCTGGATCGCGTAGCCGGCGAGCGCCATCAGCGCGGTCTGGGGGCCGAGGCGCGAAACCAGAAGCTGCATGCCCAGCGACAGGGGGCGGGGGTAGCGGCCGGACGCTGCTTCCGAAGCGACCCAGGCGCCGACGAGATGAACGAGAAGTCTCACTGTGGTCCCCTTCAGAGCAGGACTTTGCGGTTGCTGCCGAGATCGGGACGCGAGCCCGTGATCGCGGCGGCGGCCATCTTCACTGATGTCACGATCTTGCCGGGACTGTCCCAGAACTCGGCCAGGCTGGGACGCACCTTCAGGACACGGATGTTGGGATCGTCCTTGCTATCCCAGAAGGCGCGCGCCGCCGGGGACCAGAGCTCGGCGACGCGATCGCGGTCATCCAGCAGGTTCGCCGTGCCGGTGACCGAGGCATATTTGTACGAGCCGTTGTCGCTGAAGCAGAGGCAGACATTCTCGTTGATCTCGATCTCGTCGTCCTTGTGGGAGCGCAGATCGGTGAGGAAATAGATCGCATCCTCGTCGCGGTGGACATGGGCGCTCATCGGACGGGCGCGCAGCTGGTCGCCATTGCCGTCATGGCTGACAAGCATGCACAGACCGATCTCCTCGATCAGCTCCCAGGCGCGATCCTGGTCGGTCCTTCTGGTCATTGGGGCCTCCTTCTGCGGTTCTATGCCCAACTGGCGTCGAGCCGGTCTGTTCCCGCGGAACGCTCGGGCGGGATGCGCGTTCGGGAGGTCATGGGGCGCCAACGCACGAGCGCCTGTTCCGGAGTGTTCATCATGAAGAAGCCTGCCTCGCGCATCGAGATGCCGTCGAATGCCAAGAAGGAAGTGATCGCCATCCTGAACGAGCGCCTGCAGGACGGCATCGATCTGGCGCTCGCCACCAAGCAGGCGCACTGGAACCTGAAAGGTCCAGGCTTCATCGGCGTGCATCTGATGCTGGACGGCTTTCGGAAGGAACTCGACGAGCATGTCGACACCGTCGCCGAGCGCGTGGCCCAGCTGGGTGGCACGGCGCTCGGCACGACCCAGACGGTCGCCTCCGGCAGCAGTCTCAAGCCCTATCCGACGGAGATCGTCGCCGTGAAGGACCATCTCGACGCGCTGATCGAGCGCTACGCCGGCGCGGCGAACAGCGTTCGCGATGCAATCGACAAGACCGACGAAGCAGGGGATGCCGGCACTGCCGACTTGCTCACGGCCTATTCGCAGAGCCTCGACAAGGCGCTGTGGTTCCTGCAATCGGCCGCTGCCTGAACGCCGACACGACCGCCATGCATCGAAATCGTTGACGGGACGCCCGTCCGTGCGCTCTTAAGGCCGTAGACCTTTTTGGCTTTCGTTTTTGCGGCCGGGGCAGGTTCCCCGGCCGTTTGGCGTTCGAGCAGAGCGATGATGGACAAGACATTCGAGCCGGCCTCCGTCGAGGCGCGCATCAACAAGGCCTGGGAGGAGGCGGACGCCTTCAAGGCGGGTCGCGGGGCTGCGCCCGGGGCCGAGCCCTATTGCATTGTGATCCCGCCGCCGAACGTCACCGGCTCGCTGCATATGGGCCACGCGCTCAACAACACGCTGCAGGACGTGCTCTGCCGCTTCGAGCGCCTGCGCGGCAAGGACGTGCTCTGGCAGCCCGGCACCGACCATGCCGGCATCGCCACGCAAATGGTGGTCGAGCGCAAGCTCGCGGCCGAGAACAAGACCGACCGGCGGACGATGGGCCGCGAGGCCTTCCTGGCCGAGGTCTGGAAGTGGAAGGACGAGTCGGGCGGCACGATCGTCAACCAGCTGAAGCGCCTCGGCGCCTCCTGCGACTGGTCGCGCGAGCGCTTCACCATGGACGAAGGGCTTTCGGCCGCCGTGCTCAAGGTCTTCGTCGGCCTGCACAAGCAAGGGCTGATCTATCGCGCCAAGCGGCTGGTGAACTGGGATCCGAAGTTCCAGACCGCGATCTCGGACATCGAGGTGCTGCAGCTCGAGAAGACCGGCTCGTTCAAATGGCAGCGCGGCGGCGAGGAGGCGTTCGACGCCGGCAAGCTGGAGAAGGCGCTGGCCAAGGACCCGAACGGCCATCTCTATTATTTCGACTACCCGATCGAGAGCGAAAGCTACGATCCGGACAATCCTGCGACCTACATCACCGTCGCGACGACCCGGCCGGAGACGATGCTGGGCGACACCGGCATCGCCGTGCATCCGGAGAACGACAAGCTCAAGGGGCTGATCGGCAAGAATGCCGTGCTGCCGCTCGTCGGCCGCGTCATCCCGATCTTCGGCGACGACTATGCCGACCCGGAGAAGGGCACCGGCGCGGTCAAGATCACCCCGGCGCACGACTTCAACGACTTCGATGTCGGCAAGCGCAATTCGCTGAGGGTCGTCAATATCCTGGACGGTGAAGCTCGCATCCTGATTCAGGACAATGCCGACTTCCTGGAAGGCGCGTCGCCCGAGGCGGAGACGCTGGCATTGCACGGCCTCGACCGCTTCGCGGCGCGCAAGGCCGTGGTCGGGCTGATGGCGGCTCGCGGCCTGCTGCGCAAGGTCGAGCCGAACACCCATACCGTGCCGCATGGCGACCGCTCGGACGTGGTGATCGAGCCCTGGCTGACCGACCAGTGGTATGTCGACGTCCAGCCGCTGGCGCAGCGCGCGCTCGCGGCGGTCAAGGACGGCAAGACCCGGATCACGCCGGAAAGCTGGACCAAGACCTACAACGACTGGCTCGAGAACATCGAGCCCTGGTGCGTCTCGCGCCAGCTCTGGTGGGGCCACCAGATCCCCGCCTGGTACGGGCCGGACGGCGAATGCTTCGTCGCCGAGTCGGAGGCGGGCGCGCAGGCGTTGGCGCTTGCCCATTACGGCGGGCCGGTCGAGCTCAAGCGCGACGAGGACGTGCTCGACACCTGGTTCTCGTCCGCCCTGTGGCCGTTCTCGACCCTGGGCTGGCCGGAGGAGACGCCGGAGCTGAAGCGCTACTATCCGACGGCGACCCTGGTCACCGGCTTCGACATCATCTTCTTCTGGGTCGCCCGGATGATGATGATGGGCCTCAACTTCATGGATGAGGTGCCGTTCCGCGACGTCTATCTCCACGCGATGGTCCGCGACGAGAAGGGCGCGAAGATGTCGAAGTCGAAAGGCAACGTCATCGACCCGCTCGTGCTGATCGACACTTATGGCGCCGATGCGCTGCGCTTCACCTTCGCGGCGATGGCGGCGCAGGGCCGCGACATCAAGCTCGCGACCTCGCGCGTCGAGGGCTACCGCAACTTCGCGACCAAGATCTGGAACGCGGCGCGCTTCGCCGAGATCAATGGCTGCCTGCGGGCGGACGGCTTCGATCCGGCCGCGGTCACGCTGCCGCTCAATCGCTGGATCCTGTCAGAGGCGGCGCGCGCGGCCGATGCCGTCGCGGCCGGCATCGCCGAATTCAAGTTCAACGAGGCGGCCGATGCGGCCTATCGCTTCGTCTGGGGCCAGTTCTGCGATTGGTATCTCGAACTGTCGAAGCCGGTGCTGCAGGCCGAGGAGCTGGATGCCGCCGGCACCGCGGCGCGGGCGGAGACGCAGGCGACGGTCGCCCATGTCATCGACCTGATCTGCCAGCTGCTGCATCCGTTCATGCCGTTCCTGACCGAGGAGCTCTGGGCGCAAAAGGCCAATGCCGGTGCGCCCCGTGCGATTCCGACCGGGGAGGCGGGGCTGGTCTGCCTGACGCGCTGGCCGGAGCTTTCGGCGCTGGTCGACGAGACGGCAGAGGCGGAGATCGGCTTCGTCGTCGATCTGATCTCCGACATCCGCTCGATCCGCTCCGAGACCAATGTGCCGGGCGGGACGCAGGTGCCGCTGGTGCTGGTCAAGGCGAGCGCTGCGACCAGGGCGGCGGTCGAAGCCTGGGCGCCGATGATCGAGCGGCTGGCGCGCCTCTCCGCGATCGAGTTCGCCGATGAGGCGCCCGGCCAGTCGGCGCAGATCATCGTGCGCGGCGAGGTCGCGGCGCTGCCGCTGGCGGGCATCATCGATCTCGACGCCGAGCGGGCGCGCCTCAACAAGGAACTCGGCAAGCTCGACCAGGACATCGTCGCGGTCGAGCGCAAGCTCGGCAATCCCGACTTCATGGCGCGTGCGCCGGAGGAGATCGTCGAGGAGAATCGTGAGCGCAAGGCGGCGGCGGAAGCGCGCAAGCTCAAGATCAGGGAAGCGCTGGAGCGGCTTGCCTGAGCCGCTCCAGAGGGGCTCTTCGGGGCGAGCGACGCGAAGCAATCCAGGTGCGGCAGCGCTCGATGTCGGCCTGGATTGCTCGGTTGCCGTGCTCCTCGCGATGACCAGGGGAGCGCCCGCAATCTCGTCACGAAGCCGTCGTGCAATTGACGCGGACGTAAGAGATTTGTGGCCTGATAGCGCCAATTGGATTAATGCATAGGACGCAGGGCAGCCCTGCAACCGGCGCGAGAACCCAGGAACGGTTTCCCTTTCATGCTCAAGCGTGCTTACGACTGGTGCGTTTCCTACGCGTCCCACCCTGCCGCACCCTGGCTGCTCTTCGCCATCACCTTCGTCGAAAGTTCGGTGAGCCCGCTGCCGCCGCTCCCGCTGCTGATCCCGATGTGCATCGCGCGGCCCGACCGCGCCTGGGTCTATGCCGGCGTCTGCTCGCTCGGCGCCGTCACCGGTGGCTATCTCGGCTATGCGATCGGGGCGCTGCTCTATGAATCGGTCGGCGCCTGGCTGATCGGCCTCTATGGGCTGCAGGAGAAGGCGGCCCACCTGATCCACACCTCGCAGGACTACTGGTTCTGGGTGCTGCTGACCAAGGGCCTGACCCCGATCCCGTTCAAGATCGTCACGATCATGTCCGGCTTCCTGCATTTCGACATCTGGAAGTTCACGCTCGGCATGGTGATCTCGCGCGTCACCTTCTTCGCGATGATCGCGGTGGCGTTGCGCTATTACGGCGACGACATTCGCATCTTCATCGAGAAGCACCTGCCGATGACGGCGCTGGCGCTGGCGGTGGTCGTGATCGGCGGCTTCTTCGTGCTGCCGATGGTGCTCTGAGAGCCCCTAGCCCCCCTCCTGAGGAGCAGCCTTCAGGCTGCGTCTCGAAGGAGGCTCCAGGAGGCTCCGAAACCAGCTGAAGCATCCTTCGAGACGGCCGCTGGCGCGGCCTCCTCAGGATGAGGGCTGAGGGGGCCGAACAGGTCAGGGCGAGCGAGAGGCTCTCAGACCTCCACAAGGTATCTATCGACCGGCTGCTCGCCGCCTGACCTTCGGGCGGCGTTGCCGTATGGTCGTCCTGATGGCGCTGCGGTGGAGGGCTCCGATGCATCCATGCCAAGGATCGGATGGCGAGCCATGAGTGCCCGCCGCCCAGAGCTGGCGGAGCTCGATTTCGCCAATTTCGCCCGGCAGTTCGATCGCTGCCTGCGGCAGGACAGGGTGATCGCCTTCTCGCGCTGGCGCGACATTGTCGAAGCGGTTCCGCCTGGCCTGCAGGATTTCTTCTGGCGCGTCGTCGAGGCCCATCTCAGCCCGGCCGCCGAGACGCGGCTGCGGGGCCTGCGCGACTGGCGCGACTTCCATGGCGAGATCCTCGATACCCGCTTCCGCCGGCCTTCCGCCGATCGTCCGCAATTCCGCACGCCGAAGCAGGCCTTCGATTCCTATTCGGCGATCTTCTGGCGTTTCGGCTCGACCGATGCGCGCTTCGACCAGAGATTCGGCCGCCTCGTCCTGCTGGCGTTGCGCAAGGAAAGCAGCACGATCGCCAATCGCGGCAAGGGCTCCTATGACGACCTCGTCGTGGTGATGCGACGGACCGGGCGTTTCCGCGAGCTCACCACCTTCCCGATCTGCACCGAGCCGGGCGCCCAGTACTCGCAGCGCGCCAGCGGTGGTGATGCGCGCTACAAGGGCGTCGCGTTCAAGAAGGCCGACGGCGTCGACATCAACAAGGATGGCATCAAGGATGCCGGCCGCCTGACCGAGGGCACCTACCAGTATTTCGAGAAGAAGGGCGGCTTCCTCGGAGATCGCGCCTTCCAGGTGAAGACGACGCAGGTCGCCGAGCGCGATACCGACGGCGACGGACGCTTCACCCAGGACGACAAGAGCCGGATCGATCCGTCAGGGGCGGGGACAAGCATGTATATCCACCGCGGCGGGGCGGACAATGTCCTGGAGCCCAACACCTGGTCGGCCGGCTGCCAGACCATCCCGAAGAACCGCTATCCGACCTTCCTCAAGGCGGTCGGGACCCCCAATGCGTTCTATTATGTGCTGGTCAATGCCGCTTCGTGACGCCTATGCCGCGGCCGGCCTGATCGCCGCCCTGTTGCTGGCAGCTCCCGCCGTGCGGGCGCAGTCGGAGAGTGTCGCGCCCGCACCGGCCGGACAGGTCGCCTGTTCCTTCGGCGCCTTCGTCAGCGAGACCGACCCGGAGGGGCTCAATGTCCGCGCCGGCCCGGGCACCAATCACAAGGTGCTTGGCACCTTGCCGCCGGTGAAGCTCAGCGGCGATGATCCGCCCGTGCGCGCCATGGTCGAGGTCGAGGTTTCGGCCGGTGCCAATGGCTGGTTCAGGATCGCCAAGGCGCGCGACAACGAGATGCTGACCGATGCCGCGCCACGGCCGATGTTCAAGGGCTCGGGCTGGGTCAGCGGGCGCAAGCTGACGGTGAAGTCGCAGGCGTCCGCAGGCCGGCAGCGCCCCGACGCCAAGGCGCCGGCTATCCTCTCCGGTCAGGACGGGGCGAGCTTCGACGGCGACGCCTTCGTCCAGAACGGCCACGTCCTCGGCTGCAGCGGCAAATGGGTGCTGGTCGAGTACGGCCTGCCGGCGGATAGCGAAGTGCTGACCGGGCTCACCATCGCTCCGGCCGCCAAGGCGGGGGCCGAAGCCGGCCGCTTCCGCGCCTGGGTCGACCGCATCTGCGCGACGCAGGAGACGAGCTGCGACGGGGGGTGAACGGTCAGGCCTTCCGGAACACCACGCTGAGATTGTTCGCCGGCATCGCCGTCACCGCGGGCTCGCCGAAGCCGGCGGCTCGCGCGCGCTCGGCGACGGCTTCCAGCTCGCGCAGCCCCCATTTCGGATTGCGCCGGCGCAGGCTGTCGTCGAAGACTGCGTTGCTCGCCGCCAGCGGCACGTCGTGCTGCCGATAGGGACCGTAGAGGTAGAGCGGCCCGCCTGCCGGCAGCAGTTCCGCCGCGTGCCGGATCAGCCCCTCGGTCGCGGCCCAGGGCGAGATGTGGATCATGTTGATGCACAGGATCGCATCCGCCTGCGTGACCGGCCAGCGTGGCGCCATCGCATCGAGGCGGATGGCCGGGCGCAGGTTCGGCAGGGCGCTTTCGCTCGCCCAGGCGTCGATGCTGGCGAGCGCCGCCGGGTCGGGATCGCTCGGCTGGAAGGTCAGGTTCGGGAAGGCGGCGGCGAAGTGGACGGCATGCTCGCCGGAGCCGCTGGCGACCTCCAGCACGAGGCCTTGCGCCGGCAGAACCTCGCGCAACACCGCGAGGATCGGGTCGCGGTTGCGCTGTGTCGCCGGAGCAAATTGCCGGGATTCGTCCTGGGGCATCGTCTTCTCCCATCGCGTTCGGCTGTCGATGCGTTATAAGCGGCAAAGAAGCAGGCCGATAGCGAGTGCGGTCCTGCAGCCCCCGAGCCGGTTTTGTTAACGGAGATCCTGGTCGTCGTCGTCCTCACCGTCATCAACGGTGTGTTGTCCATGTCCGAACTTGCGGTCGTCTCATCCCGCCCGGCTCGGCTGAAAGTCCTCGCCGATCAAGGCAGCAAAGGGGCCGCCACGGCGATCCGGCTGGCCGATAATCCGGGCCGCTTCCTCTCCACCGTGCAGATCGGCATCACGCTGGTCGGCGTGCTCTCCGGCGCCTTCTCCGGTGCGACGCTCGGCGCGCGCCTGTCCGAGTGGCTCGGCACGCATGGATTCTCGAGCTCCGCGGCCGATGCGCTCGGCGTCGGCACCGTTGTCGTCCTGATCACCTATCTCTCGCTGATCGTCGGCGAGCTGGTGCCGAAGCAGATCGCGCTGCGCGATGCCGAGCGTGTCGCGGCGCGCGTCGCACCGACCATGGCGGTCATCGCGAAGGTCGCCGCGCCTCTGGTCTGGCTGCTCGATGCCTCCGGCAAGCTGGTGCTGGCGCTGCTCGGCCAGAAGGGCGAGGCGGAGGAGACGGTCACCGAGGAAGAGGTCCGCACCATCATCGCCGAGGCCGAGAATGCCGGCGTGCTGGAGCGTGACGAGCGCGAGATGATCTCGGGCGTGATGCGCCTTGCCGACCGTTCGGCGCGGGCGCTGATGACGCCGCGCCGCGAGGTCGAGGTGATCGACCTGTCCGACACGCTCGACGAAATCCGCGCGCAAGTCCGGGCGACGCGGCGCAATCGCCTGCCGGTGCAGGACGGCGAGGCCGATTCGATCATCGGCATCATCGAGATGAAGGACCTGTTCGAGGCGCTTGCCGAGGACAAAGTCGACCTGCGCAGCCTGGTGCGCGAGGCACCGGTCGTGCTCGACACCACGGGTGCGCTCGAGGTGCTGCGCGCACTCCGCGCCACCCATGTGCATATGGCGCTGGTCTTCGACGAGTACGGCCATTTCGAGGGCATCATCACCTCGAGCGACGTGCTCGAGGCGATCACCGGCGTCTTCCAGGACGAGGACGAAGAGGAGCCGGCGATCGTCACGCGCGCCGATGGCTCCTTCCTGGTCGCCGGCTGGATGCAGGTCGACGAGTTCTCGCATGAGCTCGGTATCCATGTGCCGCGCGATGCCGACTACCAGACCGTCGCCGGCTTCGTGCTGGCCGAGATGAACCGGCTGCCCAATGTCGGCGAGAGCTTCGAAAAGGGCCATTGGCGCTTCGAGGTGGTCGATCTCGACGGCAGGCGGATCGACAAGCTCCTGGTCAGCCGGATCGATTGAAGCCGGCGAACATAGTCCTCCTCGTCATGGTCGGGCTTGTCCCGACCATCCACGTCTTCCTTCGGGTAGGGCGGCGTTCAAGACGTGGATGCTCGCCACAAGGGCGAGCATGAGGGCAGCGGCGATTGACGCTAGCCGTGCCCAGTGATCTAAACTCCCCGCAGGGGCTTATCGCGACCGCCCCGTGAGGCGTCAGCCCAAGGATCGCGTCCACACTCCTTGCTCAAGGATGGACGCTCATGTCTTCCAACATCCAGATCACGCCCGCGCAATTGTCCCGGCTCGTCGGCCTGCCCGATGTGCCTGTGCTGCTCGATGTCCGCATCGACGAGGATGTCGCCGCCGATCCGCGCCTGCTGCCGGCGAGCGAGCGGCGCAGCCATCGCGACGTTGCCGAGTGGGCCGGCGCCTATGCCGGCCGCAAGGTCGTCGTCATCTGCCAGCGGGGGCAGAAGCTCAGCGAGGGCGTCGCCGCCTGGCTGCGCCATGAAGGCGTCGAGGCGGAGAACCTCGCTGGCGGCTTCGAGGCCTGGCGCGAGGCGGGCGGGCCCCTCGTCGAGACCGGCAAGCTGCCGAAACGCGACGCCGCCGGGCGCACGCTCTGGGTGACGCGGGCGCGGCCCAAAGTCGACCGCATCGCCTGCCCCTGGCTGATCCGCCGCTTCGTCGATCCTCGCGCCGTCTTCCTATTCGTCTCGGCTTCGGAGGTCGCGGATGTCGCCGACCGCTTCGGCGCCACCCCGTTCGACATCGACGGCGTGTTCTGGAGCCATCGCGGCGAGCGCTGCAGCTTCGACACGATGATCGAGGAGTTCGGCCTGGCCTCGCCGGCGCTCGACCAGTTCGCCACCATCGTGCGGGCGGCCGATACGGCGCGGCTCGACCTCGTGCCGCAGGCGGCCGGCTTCCTCGCCGCCTCGCTCGGCCTGTCACGGATGTATCGTGACGATCTGGCACAGCTCGAGGCCGGCATGCTGCTCTACGACGCCTTCTATCGCTGGTGCCGCGACGCCAGCGAGGAAACCCATAACTGGCCGTCCGCGACGGTGAAGAACTGAGGAGCGGACGATGACGGCCGCGATGAACGATGGGGCGGCGACGGCCGCTCCCGCCACGCCGACCCTCGCTGAGGCGACGCGGGTCTGGCTCAAGATCGGCCTGCTCTCCTTCGGCGGGCCGGCCGGGCAGATCGCCCTGATGCACAAGGAGCTGGTCGAGGAGCGCCGCTGGATCGGCGAGCGCCGGTTCCTGCATGCACTCAACTACTGCATGCTGCTGCCGGGGCCCGAGGCGCAGCAACTCGCAACCTATATCGGCTGGCTGATGCATCGCACGCTCGGCGGGCTGATCGCCGGCCTGCTCTTCATCCTGCCCGGTGCGCTGGTGATGTGGGGCCTGTCCCTGCTCTATGTGCTCTATCGCCAGGTCCCGCTGGTCGATGCGATGTTCTTCGGCGTCAAGGCGGCGGTGCTCGCCATCGTGGTCGAGGCCGGCCTCAGGATCAGCAAGCGGGCGCTGAAGAACCGGGCGATGGTCGCGATCGCGATCGCCGCCTTCCTCGCGCTCTTCCTGCTCAAGGCGCCGTTCCCGCTGGTTATCTTCTGCGCCGGGCTCGTCGGCTGGCTCGGTCATCGCTGGACGCCGGCGCTGTTCCGTGGTGGCGGCCATGCCGGGCAGGATGGCGCGCCGGAGTTCAAGGGGGTGGTCGACCTGATGTTCGAGCGCGGCGAGCTTGCCCATGCCGAGCCCTCGGCGGGGAGGGCGCTCAAGGTGCTGGCGGTCTGGCTGCCGCTCTGGCTCGGCCCGGTCGCGCTGCTCTGGGCGCTGCTCGGCAGCGGCAACCTCTTCACCCAGATCGGCGCCTTCTTCAGCACCATGGCGGTCGTCACCTTCGGCGGTGCCTATGCGGTTCTCGCCTATGTCGCTCAGGCGGCGGTCGAGACCTATGGCTGGCTTGCGCCCGGCGAGATGGTCGATGGGCTCGGCCTTGCCGAAACGACGCCGGGCCCGCTGATCCTGGTGCTGCAGTTCACCGGCTTCCTCGCCGCCTGGCGCGGGCAGGGTGGGCTCGACCCGCTCGTCGCCGGGAGCCTCGGCGGCCTGCTGACGGTCTGGGTGACCTTCGCGCCCTGCTTCCTCTGGATCTTCCTCGGCGCGCCCTATGTCGAAGCGCTGCGCGGCAATCGGGCGCTCTCGGCGGCGCTGACCGCAATCACCGCCGCGGTCGTCGGCGTCATCGCCAATTTGGCGCTCTGGTTCGGCCTGCATGTGCTGTTCAAGATCGTGCGGCCGATCGTTCTCGGGCCGCTGACGCCCGACCTGCCGGTCCTGGCCTCGCTCGACTGGCGGGCGGCTCTGCTGGCGGCGTTGGCGATGATCGCGCTGCTGCGCTTCAAGCTCGGCATGGTCCCGGTGCTTGCAGGCTGTGCCGCGTTGGGCGTCCTGCTGGTACGGCTTCCAGTGTGACGCAGATTGTTGCGCCCGCTGGAATTCTGAACTGCCGGCCGCAGCGATTGCGGGTTGACAATGAAATGGTCATCTCACCGGGCGGAGGCACCAGAGATGACCCACCGTTTCCTTGAGATCGCGACGACACCGGCCGTGAAGGCGGCGCAGGAGGCGCAAGGCAGCCGGCGCGCCTATGCCAGGCAGGAGGAGGGCGAGCCGCACCACGACCGGCTCGGCGAGGCCGAGGCCGGCTTCATCGCGGCGCGGGATTCCTTCTATCTGGCGAGCGTGTCGGAGACGGGCTGGCCCTATCTGCAGCATCGCGGCGGGCCGCCCGGCTTCCTGCGCGTGCTCGACGAGACGACGCTCGGCTTTGCCGATCTGCGCGGCAACCGGCAATATCTCAGTCTGGGCAACCTCACGGCCGATGACCGGCTCTGCCTGTTCCTGATGGATTACGGCCACCGGGCGCGGCTCAAGATCTTCGGGCGGGCCAGCTTTCACGATCTCGCCGCCGAACCTGAGCTGGCGCAGCGCCTGATCGTTCCGGGCTATCGCGCCGTGCCGGAGCGCGGCGTCACCATCAAGGTCGAGGCCTTCGACTGGAATTGCCCGCAGCACATCACGCCGCGCTTTAGCGAGGCCGAGTTGGCGCCGGCGCTCGCGCCGGTGCGGCAGCGGCTCGAAGAGCTGGAAGTGGAGAACACCCGGCTGCGGGCCGAGCTGGCTGCGCGGGCCCCGGCTTAGCGCCGGTCGCCCGGCTCGATCACCCGATATTCGGCGTCGACGATCTCGCCGCGGGCGGTGTCCTGCTGCCGGCGCTCGAAGGGGTTGTCGGGGTTGATGCCGGCCGCGCGCATGCGGCGGCGCATCTGCCAGGCGGCGAAGGCGCCGCCGGCGATGACCAGCGGCACGAGGATCAGCGCCAGGCTGGCCGCGACCAGGAAAATCAGCACGCCGACGACAAAGGCACCGGCCATGACCAGCCAGCTCGCCCAGCGCGGCAAGCGGACCAGGCGGGCGCTGGCGGCGTTGTTGAGGTCGATACGGATCATTGGCTCGTTTCGTTTCGCGTCACCCGACGACAATCTAGGAAGCGAATGCGGCGTTGACGAGATCGGGCGAGGGCAGGCGATGACGATTTCGTCAGGACGGCGCGCGGTCGCCGTCATTGCGAGCGGAGCGAAGCAATCCAGAAGTTTTGCCGCTGCGCTCTGCCGCCCCTGGATTGCTTCGTCACTGCGCTCCTCGCAATGACGGAAGGATCTCAGCCCGGCGCCCGCCAGTCATAGATCCAGGCATGGCGCTGGCGCATGCCGTCGGGGCCCATGCGGCGCATGGCAAAGTCGCGGGCGAAGCTCCAGGGCCGGCCGAGATGATAGGCCTCGCCATTCTTGCGGCTGGCCTGCTGGACTCGCGCCGCGCGCTCGCCGCGCGCCTTGGCATAGGCCGCCAGCGCCGCCGGCACGGAGGCCGAGCCTTCGCTCGCCAATCGCGTCGCGAGTTCATGCGCCAGCACGGCGGCATCCTCGATGGCGAGCGCCGCGCCTTGGGCGAGGAAGGGGAGGATCGGATGGGCGGCGTCGCCGAGCAAAGCGATGCGGCCTTTCGCCATCCGGGCAGGCGCACGGTCATAGAGCGACCAGATCCGCCAGCTCGGCGCGCGCTCGATCAGCTCGCGCAGGCCGGGACCGGCAGTGCCGGCGATCTCGGTCAGTTGGGAAGCTTCGCCCTCGCGTGACCAGCCTGCCTGCGCCTCGCGCGCGGCGCGGATCAGGACGAGGTTGATCTCCTTGCCGCCGGAGACGGGGTAATGCACCGCATGGCGGGCGCGGCCGAGATGCAGCGCCACGGCCGGGCGGCGCAGCGCTTCGGGCAACCCTTCCGCCGGAATCAGCGAGCGCCAGGCCTCCCAGCCGGTGAAGCCGGGCTCAGCCATGTCGCCGACCAGGGCGCGGGCGCGCGACCAAAGGCCGTCGGCGCCGATCAGGGCCATGGCCTCCACCGTCTCGGTGCCGGCGCTCTCGCTGCCGAGGGTGACGGTGACGCCTTCCTCGGTCTCATGCGCATCGACGAGGCCGCGGCCGATGATCCAGCGGATGTTCGGCAAGGTCCTGGCCGAATCGAGCAGCAACTGATGCAGGTCGGCGCGCTTGAGCGAGCGCGACGGCGTCGCGCCTTCGACCGGCGGGGCGAAAGGCATGGCGAGCAGCGGCTTGCCGCCGCCCCAATGGCCGATCGCCAGCGCCTCGGGCCGAATCGCGGTGCGGCGCAAGGCGAGGCCGAGATCGAGCGATTCGAGCACGCGCCCGGCATTGGGCGAGACCTGGATGCCGGCGCCGGCCTCGTCGAAGCGCGTGCGCTTCTCGGCGATGGCGACGGGGATGCCGCGGCGGGCGAGCGCGATCGCGGCGGTCAAGCCGCCGATGCCGGCGCCCGCGATGAGGATGGGATAGCTCGCCATGGGATCAGTCCTGCCGCGCCCCCGGCAGGAGGCGTCGCTCACGCCGCCTTGGCGGCGGTGTCGTGGTATTCGCACTCGGCCGGCT
The DNA here is from genome assembly GCA_013823325.1 of Methylobacterium sp. Lineage (GTDB taxonomy): Bacteria > Pseudomonadota > Alphaproteobacteria > Rhizobiales > Beijerinckiaceae > Allobosea > Allobosea vestrisii. Next base: position 5,209 of record PNLY01000010.1, on the reverse strand, counting down.
TGCAATGGCCATGGCCGAGCGAGGGCTCGTATTTGAACAGCGTCGAGCAATAGGGACAGACGATCTCGTCGTCCGACCCCATGTCGAGGAAGACATGCGGGTGGTCGAAGGGCGGCTTGGCGCCGATGCACATGAACTCGCGCGCGCCGACATGGATCACGGCGACGCCGGGATCGTTGTGGAAATGCGGGGTGCCGTGATCGGCCATGGTTCTCGTCCTTGCAAATTCGGCGGCACCATAATCGTTCGCCGCGGGCCGCGCCAGCGGGTGCGTTACGGATTTGGCTGTTTGCGACGCGGCGTTCCTGCCTCCCGTCTTTCCGGGCCTTCGCGTCAGCGAAGGCCCGGAATCCAGAACCGATGCTGGTCGGAATGATGGCGCAACGGCCGGAGAGCTTTCGCGGCTACGGCATCGGCTCTGGGTTCCGGGCTCAGGCCTACGGCCTGCCCCGGAAAGACGGGGAGCCTCAGGGCTGGCGGGCGCAGGCTTGGCCGATCTCCCGAGCCCGCTCGATCTCCGCCGGGCTGAGCGCGTCGGCCGTTGCCTTGACCCAGAGATTGGCCTGCTTGAGCCCGTCCATCGAGCAGGAGCAGACGCGCTCGCAGATTTCCCTCGGCGTACCCGCCGCGGTGCAGGAGCGCTGGCAGGAGGTCAGGAACGGGGCGGCCTCGGCATCTGGCAGCTTCGGGCCGGCCATCTGCCCGGTCGCCTGCATGAACAGGAACAGCGCGCCGATGAACAGCGGCTGGTGGACGAGATAGACGAACAGGCTGTTGCGGCCGCCGAGGACGAGGAGCTTGGTCGGAGCGGACGTCGCCCGCCAGCTCGCCCAGAAGCTGCCCTGCGCCCTCGGCAGAATGATCCGCGCCAGCGCCATGCCGGCGAGCACGCAGCCGAACCAGGGGAAGACCGGAACGAAATCGGCGGTGAGCGGCCAGGGGCCGAAACCAAGGAAGGCGAGCCAGTCCTGCGTGAAGACGTCATGGCCCAGAATGAAGGGCAGGGCGAAGACGATGACGGCCGCGATGGCGACGACCAGCGTCGGCAGGAACAGGAAGGGCAGGGCCAGCACGCTCGCCAGCGCGATATGGTGCAGGATGCCGAAGAAGATGAAGACATCCGGCAGGGCGAACCAGGTCGCGCAGGTGACGAGGACCGCGGCGCAGGCGATCAGGGCGACCCGGCGCAGATAATTGCCGCGGTCGAAGCCCTTGCGCGTCGCCAGCACCAGGCTGAAGCCGACGATCGCCAGGAAGGAGCCGGCGATCAGCCGGGCGAAGGCACGCCAGGCCGGATCGATGACGACATCGACCCGGATCAGCCGAAAGTAAGAGAGATCATAGGCGAAGTGGTAGACGAACATCGCGAGCAGCGCGATGCCGCGGGCCAGATCGACCAGTTCGATACGGCCGCCGGCCGAGGGGTTCGCTTGCTCGCTCATGGTGTCGTCATAAGCGGCGCGATGCGTTGCGCAAAGGGGCGGGGAGCTTCTTCTCAGCCTTCATCAACTTGCGCGAGTCATCCCGGCCGCAGCGAAGCGGAGAGCCGGGATCCATTCCGGAGCCTTTCCGGACGAGGTTCAGGCATGGTCCCGGATCTCGCTGCGGTCGCCCGGACGACCAGGTTTGCTGGAGAAGCGCTACCCAAAGCCGCGCCGCCATGGCAGACCTGATCGAAGATCAAGAGCAGCTTGGCGGCAGGGCCGATGCAGACATTCGATTCCGACGGCGTGTCGATCGCCTATCTCGACCTCGCCCCGACCGGGGAGGGCTCCGGCGATCCGATCGTGCTGATCCATGGCTTCGCCTCGAGCCATGCGGTGAACTGGGTCAACACGCAATGGACGAAGACGCTGACCCATGCCGGCCGGCGCGTCGTGCTCTACGACAATCGCGGCCATGGCCGCAGCCAGAAGCTCTACGATCCCGAGGCCTATCACTCGACCATCATGGCCGAGGATGCGCGCCGCCTGATGGACCATCTCGCAATCGAGCGGGCCGACATCATGGGCTATTCGATGGGTGCGCGAATCTCCTCGCATCTGACGCTCGCCCATCCCGAGCGCGTGCGCTCGCTGCTGCTCGGGGGCCTGGGCATCCATCTGGTCGAGGGCGTCGGCCTGCCGCTGGGGATCGCCGACGCGATGGAAGCGCCTTCGCTCGCCGACCTGACCGACCCGATGCAGCGCATGTTCCGCGCCTTCGCCGAGAACACCGGCAGCGACCTCAGAGCCCTCGCGGCCTGCATTCGCGGTACGCGCCAGACGCTGAGCAGGGAGGAGGTCGGCCGCATCGCGGTGCCGACCCTGGTCAGCGTCGGCACGAAGGACGACGTCTCCGGCTCCGGCCCGGAGCTGGCGGCGCTTATTCCCGGCGCCGAAAGCTTTGCCATCGAAGGCCGCGATCACAATCTCGCGGTCGGTGACCGCACGCATAAGCAGGCAGTGGTCGAGTTCCTGGCACGCCGACCGTAGAATAACGTTCTACCCAGGTAGAATATTATTCTACAGCAACGACTTGCGACACTTGCCTCGCAAATCGATTCTTGTTCTTCGCGGCTTGATTCAGCTAGAAGGCGGCACCACGTGCTCTGGCGCGAGCTGATCGTGCCAGATTGATCTACGAGCGAACCGCAGCGGAGAACGCCATGCCATCCGGGCGCCCGAACATCGAGATTCGCGATCCCGCCACCGGTCTCGACCGGCTCGACCCCGTCTGGTCGCGCCTGCGCAACGAGGCCGAGCAGGCGATCGCGAGCGAGCCGGCGATGGCGAGCTTCATCCTGGCGACGATCTCGAACCAGCCGAGCTTCGAGGCGGCGGTCGGCCACCGCATCGCGGCCCGCCTCGGCCATGGCGCCGTGCCGGCCGAATTGATCGCGCAGGCCTTCGACGAGGCGATCGCGGCCGATCCCGAGATCGGACAGGGCATCCGCGCCGACGTCCTCGCCGTGCTCGACCGCGATCCCGCCTGTTACCGGCTGATCGAGCCGGTGCTCTATTTCAAGGGCTTCCACGCGCTGCAGACGCATCGCCTGGCCCATTGGCTCTGGCGGCAGGACCGGCGCGACTTCGCGCTCTATCTGCAGAGCCGCTCGTCCGAGGTGTTCCAGACCGACATCAACCCGGCTGCCAAGATCGGCAAGGGCGTCTTCCTCGACCATGCCACCGGCCTCGTCGTCGGCGAGACCACGGTGATCGAGGACAATGTCTCGATGCTGCAGGACGTGACGCTTGGCGGCACCGGCAAGCAGGGCGGCGATCGCCATCCCAAGATCCGCAAGGGCGTGTTGATCGGCGCCGGGGCCAAGATCCTCGGCAATATCGAGGTCGGGCAATGCGCCCGGGTGGCGGCCGGCTCGGTCGTGCTCGCGGTGGTGCCGCGCAACACCACGGTCGCCGGCGTGCCGGCCAAGGTGGTCGGCGAGGCCGGCTGCGCCGAGCCGTCGCGCTCGATGGACCAGATCCTGGCCGGCGATTGCGGCGGGGGAATCTGAGAGTTCTGTCGCAATCCCCACAGCCCTCATCCTGAGGAGCAGCCGTCAGGCTGCGTCTCGAAGGATGGTTCGGCTGTCTCCGGAGCCTCCTGAAGCATCCTTCGAGACGCCGCTTCGCGGCTCCTCAGGATGAGGGCTGGAGGTGGGGCAATTCAACCCTCGACGAGCTTCTTCTTGTGATCGTCGAGGTGGCCGAGGTCGCGTTCGGGGTCGAGCCGGTCGCGCACGCGCTGCTTGAGCTGCTTCACATCGGGGAAGCCGCCATCGACGGTGCGGTCCCAGATCAGCTCGCCATCATAGTGGATCAGGAAGATGCCGCCGGTGCGCGGGATCAGCACGACCTCGCCGAGATCCTGGCCGAAGGTCTGCAGCAGCTCCTGCGCCATCCAGGCGGAACGGAGCAGCCAGTTGCACATGCTGCAATAGGTGATGGCGATGCGCGGGCCGGGCTTGGGTTCGGTCATCGGACGGTCCTGAACGAGTAAGTGAGCTGTCTTAAGCTGCGGCCGGCCCGGCGCGCCAGCCTCCTTCAGGGCGAGTGCCGCTACGTCATTGCTCTCGCTCAGGTTGTGTGCGAGCATCACCTCGTGACGTATGGGGTGGGGGCCTCATGGGCAGTGCGTTGCGTGTGTTCCTGCTGGCATTGCTTTGCTTGGCGGGGTTGATTGCGCCTTTGGAGGCGTTGGACCGAGCGCGGCTGAACGAGGCGCGCCCGATCAGCGAGACCGAGCTGGCGGCGTTGCTGCAGGCGGCCAGTCGCGGGCGGAGCGGCGTCAGCGGTGGGCGCGTCGATGGCGGCGACTTCGTCGTCATGGCCGGCGGTACCGAGATGCGCTTCGGGCTGGCGAGACTGTCGGCCCAGTTCAATGCGGAACCGGATGCGAACCGGCGGCAGCGGGGCTTCGACAGCCTGTTGCAGAAGCTGGACCGCCTCGCTGCCGGCGGGGACCCGAACAAGCCTGCTCCGGCGGAGATCGCCCGCTTCCGCGACGCGTTGCTGCCTGTCCTCAAGAACCGCTCCTATGTCGACGAGTTCGCGGCGCTGGCGCGCAAGCAGGGCGTGCCCGACGGCAAGCTGCTGCATCTGCCGCTCGCCGGTGACGTCATCGTCGTGCCGGCGCAGGACCTCCCGCGCATCACCCGCTTCGTCTCGGTCGGGGAGGGGCGGCGCTATGGCATGAGCGATGCTGACGTGTTCGAGGCGGCGCTCGCCAATCTCGAGCGGCGCGCCAAGCGGTTCGAGATCCACGACCACGGGCTCATTCGAGCCTTCGACTTCAAGCCGCCGGACTACACTGTCTCGCTGCTCTTGCTGCCGAACCCGTGGAAGGACATTCCCGATCTGCCGAAGACGGTGGTGATTGCGATGCCGGGGCGCAGCGTGCTCGCTTTCGCCGATGGCGACGACCCGAAAGCGGTGGCGGCGTTGCGGGCGATCGCCGCGATGAAGGACGATTACCCGGTCAGCCGGATGCTGTTCCGCCTTGGACCCGGCGGGCTGCATCCGTTTCTCTAGAGAGGCTGCCGCACGCATCGTCGCGCGCCGCGCCTGACGGACGAGGCTCCGCTACGCTGCCAGACGTGACCGGTGTGATGTCGCCCGGCAGGGCCTGACGATGGCCCCGGAGCCCCCCAGCTTGCATCCTGCCCCAAAACCCCCTAATGCGACCGCGTTTTCAGGCCCTGCGCGGGCGTCGTCAGGAACAAGGTGTC
>PNLY01000009.1 GCA_013823325.1 Methylobacterium sp. | reverse complement strand
GCCCTTCGAGCTCAGCATGGCGACGAGCAGCAAGAGGATCTGGTCGCCGAGCGGCAGGTGGATGTCCATCGCCTGGGCGATGAACAGCGCCGCCAGCGTCATGTAGATATTGGTGCCGTCGAGGTTGAAGGAATAGCCGGTGGGCACCACCAGGCCGACGACGGAGCGCTTGCAGCCGGCAGCCTCCATCTTCTCCATCAGGGTCGGCAGCGCCGCTTCCGAGGAGGAGGTGCCGATCACCAGCAGGATCTCCTCCTTGATGTAGCGGATCAGCGCCAGGATTGAGAAGCCGTTGTAGCGGGCGACGGCGCCGAGCACGACGAAGACGAAGATCGCCGAGGTCAGGTAGAAGGTGCCGATCAGCATGGCGAGATTGGCGACGGAGCCGATACCGTAGCGGCCGATGGTGAAGGCCATGGCGCCGAAGGCGCCGAGCGGCGCTGCCTTCATCAGGATCGCGACCAGCTTGAAGATCGGGATCGACAGCGTCTGCAGGAAGTCGGTGACCGGCTTGGCGCGCTCGCCGACCAGCGAGAGCGACAGGCCGAACAGCACCGAGAAGAACAGCACCTGCAGGATGTCGCCGGAGGCGAAGGCGCCGACGATCGTGTTCGGGATGATGTTCTGCAGGAAGCCGACGATGCTGGAGTCATGCGCTTGGGTCGCGTAGCCCTGCACCGACTTGGCGTCGAGGCTGGCCGGGTTGATGTGCAGGCCGCTGCCCGGCTGGACGAGGTTGCCGACGATCAGGCCGACGACCAGCGCCAGCGTCGAGAAGGTCAGGAAGTAGATCATCGCCTTGCCGGCGACGCGGCCGACCTTCTGCATGTCGCTCATCCCGGCGATGCCGGTCGAGACGGTCAGGAAGATCACCGGCGCGATGATCATCTTCACCAGCTTGATGAAGGCATCGCCGAGCGGCTTGAGGGCCGCGCCTTGCTCCGGCCAGAAATGCCCGAGCAGGATGCCGGCCGCGATGGCCGCGAGCACCTGCACATAGAGGTGCTGATAGAATTTCCGGGGACGAGCCGGCTGCGCCGGCGCCTGGTCAAGCGTGATCGCCATGGTTTCCTCCGTAGGGGCCTTGCTCGCGGGTTCTTGCTGTTCTCGACGCCGCTGCTGCCATGTTGGCAATCGCCGTGCCAATGCCGGGCCATGAGAGTAGTCACACGATTTCAGTGGCTTACGAGATCAATGCGGTCACCGCAAAAGGCAGCTTGGCGGCAATCCGCACGCCAGCGGGTTGATTTGTGCGAAATTCCGCACATCATGGCGCATGAGCAAAAGCCCGCTCGACGAGCGCGGTCGCTGGACCGCCAGGCGCCGCCTCTGGATCGTCTTCGCGCTGGTGACGGTGGCGATCGCCAGCATCGCCTTCCTGGTTGCGGGCGATGCCGGCCGCAGTCGCGCCATCGCGGCTATGCGCGTCCGTGCCGCCGATGCCGGGACGCTGGCGCTCGCCATCTTGCGCGGCGAACTGGAGAAGCAGCGTGCGCTGCCGGTGATCCTGGCGCGCGATCCGGACGTTCGCTCGGCGCTGAGGGGCGGCGGCACCCATGCGCTCGACCTCAAGCTGGAGGCGATCGCCCGCGAGACGCGCGCCGCGGTGATCTATGTGCTGGGGAAGGACGGCGTCGCGATCGCCGCCAGCAACTGGCGGGAGCCGACGAGCTTCGTCGGCAACGACTATGCTTTCCGGGACTATTTCAGCGGCGCGGTCACCGGCGGCACGGCGGAGCAGTTCGCCCTCGGCACGGTCAGCAAGCGCCCCGGCCTCTACATCACCAGCCGCGTCGACGAAGGCGGCGAACCGCTCGGCGTCGTCGTGGCCAAGGTCGAGTTCGACCAGGTCGAGGCCGATTGGCGGGCGCTGGGCGGCCAGACCTATGTCGTCGACCGGCGCGGCGTCGTGCTGCTCTCCACCATCGCGGACTGGCGTTTCGAGACCGAGACCGCGCTGTCCCCCCAAGCGGCGGCGGAGATCCGGCAGTCGCTGCAATTTGGCGCGGCGCCGCTGACGCTGCTGCCCTTGCGGCGTGACGGCGAGATCGTCCGTGGCACGGGTAACGCAGCCGGCACGCATGTCGCCTCGCGCATCCCGATCCCGACCACGGACTGGCAGCTCGAGGTGCTGATGCCGGTCGGCGCGGCGATCCGCGACGAGCAGGTTCGCCTGCAGACGCTGGTAGCGCTCGTGCTCATGCCCGGCGCCGCGATCGGCGCGTTCGCGCTGCGGCGGCGCCAGCTCAATCTCGCCCGGCGCACTGCCGAGGCGAGGGTCAAGGCCGAGCTCGAACGGCGCGTCGCCGAGCGCACGCTCGCTCTGGCCGGCGCGAACGACCGGCTGGTCGAGGAGATGGCGGAGCGCACGCGGGCGCAGGAGCGCCTGTCCGATGCGCGCGAGGAGTTGGCGAAGGCCAACCGCCTGGCGACGCTCGGTCAGGTCACGGCCGGCGTTGCCCATGAGATCAACCAGCCGCTTGCAGCGATGCGCACCTATGCCGAGAACGCCCGCGCCTTCCTCGTTCGCGCCGACGCGAGCGGGGCGGATGGCGCACTGGCCAGGATCGTCGGATTGACCGACCGGATCGGTACCATCACTGACACGTTGCGCGGCTTCGCTCGGCGCGGTGGCGGCCCACATGGGCCGGTCGATCTGCGCGAGGCGATCGACGGCGCGCTGATGATCCTCGACGCCGCGCTGCGCCATGCCGGCGTCGTGCCGACGCTGCCGGCGCCGGCCGAGCCGGTTTTCGTGCTGGCCCGGCTGGTCGAGCTGGAGCAGGTCCTGGTCAACCTGATGCGCAACGCCGTCGAAGCCATGGCGGAGACACAGGACGGGCGCGCGCCGAAACTCGCGATCGATGTCGCGATCCGGAGCGAGCAGGTCGATATCGCCATCATCGACAACGGTCCGGGCCTTGACGGCGCCGCGCTCGCCGCGCTTTTCGCGCCGTTCCGCACCACCAAGCCGCGCGGCCTCGGGCTCGGGCTGGTGATCTCGCAGGACATCGTCACCTCCTTCGGCGGCACGCTCTCCGCGACCAGTCGTCCGGGCGAGGGCAGCACCTTCACGATCAGCCTGAAGAGAGCCGCATGACCGCTCCCGCCAGCGACCAGAGCGCCATCGAGGTCGCCTTCGTCGATGACGATCCGGACCTGCGCGACGCCAACGCCCAGGCGCTGCGGCTCGCCGGCTTCGCCGCGATCCCGCTCGCCTCGGCCCAGGCGGCGCTCGATCGCATCGGCCCGGACTATGCCGGCGTCGTCGTCACCGATGTGCGCATGCCCGGCATGGACGGCATCGCGTTGTTCCGGCGCCTGCGCGCGCTGGACGCCGATATTCCCGTGGTGGTGATCTCCGGCCACGCCGATGTCGCCATGGCGGTCGAGGCGATGAGCGAGGGCGCCTATGACTTCATCGCCAAGCCCTATTCCGGCCATCGTCTGGTCGAGACCCTCCGGCGTGCGGTCGAGAAGCGCGCGCTCGTCCTGGAGAACCGGCGGTTGCGCTCGCTCGCGGCGGCGCCGGAGGAGGAGACTGCTCTGCTCGGCGAGGCGCCGGCGATCATCCGCCTGCGCCAGACCATCCGCGACCTCGCCGATGTCGATGTCGACGTGCTGGTCCTGGGCGAGACCGGCACCGGCAAGGAGGTCGTCGCCAACCTGCTCCACCAGCAGGGGCGCCGCCGCAGCAAGCCTTTCGTCGCCCTGAATTGCGGGGCCTTGCCCGAGAGCGTGATCGAGAGCGAGCTGTTCGGCTACGAGGCCGGCGCCTTCACCGGGGCGCAGAAGAAGCGCGTCGGCCGCATCGAGCATTCCAGCGGCGGCACGCTTTTCCTCGACGAGCTGGAAAGCATGCCGCCGGCGGCGCAGGTCAAGCTGCTGCGGGTGCTGGAAGGGCGGGAGATCTCGCCGCTTGGCTCGAATGAGCGCCGTCGGGTCGATCTGCGCGTCGTCGCCGCGACCAAGCTCGATCTCGGCGATCCCGCCCAGCGCGGCGATTTCCGCGAGGATTTGTTCTACCGCCTCAACGTCGTCACCTTGCGGATTCCGCCGCTGCGCGAGCGCCGCCGCGACGTGCCTCTGCTCTTCGCCCAGTTCCTCGCCCGTGCGGCGCGGAAATACGGGCGCGATGTCCCCACGCTGGATCGCAGCGTCGAGCGCCATCTCGTCGAGAACGCCTGGACCGGCAATGTCCGCGAGCTTGTCCATTTCGCCGAGAGGGTGGCGCTCGGCCTGGTCGCCGACCTGCCGGCGGCGCCGGTCGAGGGCGACGACCTGCCGGCGAGCCTGCCCGAGCGCCTGAACGCGATCGAGGCCAACCTGATCCGGGAGGCGCTGGAGGCCAATCGCGGCGATGTCCGCGCCACCCTCGAGATGCTGGGCATCCCGCGCAAGACCTTCTACGACAAGCTCACCCGCCACGGCATCGACCGCGCCGCCTATGTGGTCACACAGTAGAGGTTCCTGGCGGCATGGCGGGCGCTGACGCCCGCCATGCCGCGTCGCCTCAATCGGTGAAGACGACGGCCTTCTTGCCGTTGAGCAGCACGCGGTCTTCCAGATGATAGCGCACCGCCCGCGCCAGCACGCGCCGCTCGATGTCGCGGCCCTTGCGGACGAGGTCGTCGGGCGTGTCGCGATGGCTGATGCGCTCGACATCCTGCTCGATGATCGGCCCTTCGTCGAGGTCGGAGGTGACGTAATGCGCGGTCGCGCCGATCAGCTTCACGCCGCGCTCATGCGCTTGGTGATAGGGCTTGGCGCCCTTGAAGCCAGGCAGGAACGAGTGGTGGATGTTGATGCAGCGCCCCGAGAGCTTGGCCGAGAGCCCGTCCGAGAGAACCTGCATGTAGCGCGCGAGCACGACGAGATCGCTGCCGGTCTCCTGGATCAGGCGCCAGAGCTCGGCCTCCTGCTCCATCTTGGTCTGCCGGTTGACCGGCAGGTGGTGGAAGGGCAGGTCGCCGAGATCGGTCGAGGCGATGTGCTCGCGGGCATGGTTCGAGACGATCGCGGTGATCTCCATCGGGAGTTCGCCGATGCGCCAGCGATAGATCAGGTCTGCTAGGCAATGGTCGAATTTCGAGACAAGCAGCAGCACGCGCTTGCGCGCGGCGGCGTCGCGCAGCGAGACGGTCATCTTGAAGCGCGCCGCCAGTTCGTCGACGAGGCCCTGGATGTCGGTGGCGCTGCGGGCACCCTCCAGCCGGTCGAACACCACGCGCATGAAGAAGCGGCCGGTTTCGAGGTCGTCGAATTGCTGCGCGTCGCGGATGTTGCAGCCGGCTTCGGCCAGCAAGGTCGACACGGCGGCGACGATACCCGGCCGGTCAGGGCAGGACAAAGCAAGGATCATCGGAGAATCGGACATGTGACGGATCGGCCCGCTCGCGCGGGTCCCTGAAGACGTGAGAATCGGGAAAGGTCGAAGGAAGGAATGGCGCGCAGCGCGCTGCCGTCAACCTCGGCCGGTGGAGCGGTCGATGGAGACCTGGCAGCCGAATTCGGCCGCGGAGGCGGCGAACCAGGACCAGAAGCTTCCCACCATGCTGCGCGCGACCATGATCTCGAACACGGACCCATCCGGCCCGTCAGCGAGCCGCCAGAGATGCACACCGATATAAGCGACGCTTGTCAAGGCAGTATCGCCGACCGCGAAGGCGGCGGGATGCAGATCGAGCATCACGCCCTTGGCCAGAACCTCGCGGACGCGTGGGCCGGAGAGCCGCATTGCGGCGCGCGCATCGCTCTGGTCGCTGACCGCGGCCTGAGCCGATAGCGCCTCCAGCAGGCCGCTGAAACCGTCGCGCGTGGCGGCACGCAGCAGCCACTGATCGGGGCCGGACCAGATCGCGTCATGTGAGACACCCGAGACGATCTTCGGCGTCGCCGGCAGGGCGATGCCCAACCGCCCTTCGACGGCCTGCGACAAGGCCGGAGCTCCGCCGGGGGCAGCTATCAGCGTCGCCAGCCCGAAGCCGTCGAGCAAGGTCGCAGTGACACCGGCTGGGCCGGCCGCGCCGATCTGGCCGGCCTGCGCGATGCCGGCCCAGGCGCTGCGCGGCGCCCACAAGGTCGCGGTCTCAGCCATGGAGGCGGGCTCCTTCGGGATCGACGAAGACGGGCGAGCAGATCTCGACGACGATGTCGCCATTGCGCACCGGGTCATAGGCGCGCACGCGCTCGCCGATCCGGGCGGCGCCGCCCCTGATCAGGCCGAGCCCCATCCAGTGGTCGAGATGAGGGGAGTAGGCGACCGAGGTCATGTAGCCCTCGTCATGCTCCATCGCCGCCGGCTTGCCGATGCCGATGAAATGGGCGCCGGCGCGCAGGCGCTGGCCGGGCTCGACCGGCTTGAAGCCGACGAAGGCGGGACGGTCCTGCTCGACCAGGGCCTGCCGGCCCGCCATCAGCCGACCGATGAAGTCCTTCTTCGACGACACCATCCTGCCGAGGCCGAGATCGCGCGCCGTGGTCTGGCCGTTGAGCTCGTTTCCGGCGACATGGCCCTTCTCGATGCGCATCACGCCGAGCGCCTCGGTGCCATAGGGCGTGATGCCCAAGGGCGCGCCCGCCTGCATCAGCGCCCGCATCATGGCGTCGCCGTAGTCCGCCGGAACCGCCAGCTCATAGGCGAGCTCGCCCGAGAAGGAGATGCGGAACAGCCGCGCCGGGATGCCGCCGCCGACGGTGACGGGGCGCGCCGCGAGATAGGGGAAGGCCTCGTTCGAGAGGTCGTACTCGGCATCGACGACGCCGCGAAGGGTCTCGCGCGCCTTCGGCCCGGCGATGGCGACCTGCGCCCACTGCTCGGAGACCGAGACCATGCGGATATCGAGTTCCGGCCACAGCACCTGATGGCAGAATTCGAGATGCTGCATCACCTTGCCGGCATTGGCGGTGGTGGTGGTCATCAGGAAATGCGTCTCGCCGAGGCGCGAGGTGGTACCGTCATCCATGACGAAGCCGTCCTCGCGCAGCATTAGCCCGTAGCGTGCCTTGCCGATCGGCAGCGCCTTCCAGCCGTTGATGTAGACCCGCTCCAGGAACTCGGCCGCGTCGGCGCCCTGGATGTCGATCTTGCCGAGCGTAGAGACGTCGCAGAGGCCGACGCCGGCGCGCACCGCCTTGACCTCGCGGTTGACCGTCGTCAGCCAGTCGGCCTCGCCGGGGCGGGGATAATATTGCGCCCGCAGCCATTGTCCGGCCTCGACGAAGACGGCGCCCTGCTCCTTCGACCAGTCATGCGTCGGCGCGAGCCGGATCGGCCTGAAGTCCTTGCCGCGGTGATGGCCGGCAAGCGCCCCGATCGCGACCGGGGTATAGGGCGGGCGGAAGGTGGTGGTGCCAGTCTGCGGGATCGTCCGGCCGGTCTGCTCGGCCATGATGGCGAGGCCGGAGAGGTTCGAGGTCTTGCCCTGATCGGTCGCCATGCCGAGCGTGGTGTAGCGCTTGAGATGCTCCACTGGCCGGAAGCCCTCGCGGGCGGCGAGCTCGACATCCTTGTCGGTGACGTCGTTCTGATAATCGACGAAGGCCTTGCCCCTGCCGCCTGACACCCGCCAGACCGGCGAAAGGCCATTGGTTTCGGGATCGGTCGCGGGGACCGGCTCGGCCAGCTTCGTGGCAAAGCCTGTCTCGACAGCCGCCTCGCTCCCCAGCCTCGCGCCGTCTTCCAGCGCCTGCGCCAGGGTTAAACGCCCGGCGGCGCTGCCGGCTACCGCAAGCCCGGCCGGCACGGTGCCGGGCACAAAGCATTGCAGACCATCGTCCCAGGCCGGCTTGCCGTTCTGGTGCGAGGTCAGGTGCAGCGTTGGGTTCCAGCCATTGGAGACGGCGAGCAGGTCGCAGGACAGCTCGCTCACCGCGCCCGATGCGTCGCGGATGGTGACGCCATTGAGCTGCCGGCCGCCACGCGCGCCCATCACAGCGCCGCCGGCGAAGAGGCGCGCACCGAGCTTGTCGGCGAGCGCCTTGCGCGCCGGATCGGCGGGGCGTGAATCGACGATCGCGGCGACCTTGCCGCCGGCCGCGGCGATGTCGCGCGCTGTCCTCCAGCCATCGTCACCGGCCGTGAACAGCACGGTTTCGCGGCCGGGCAAGACGCCATGGCGATTGACATAGGAGCGAACCGCGCCGGCCAGCATCACGCCCGGCCGGTCATTGCCCGCAAAGACGATCGGCCGCTCCAGCGCGCCGGCGGCGAGGATCGCCCGCTTGGCCTGGATGCGCCAGCCGCGCTGGCGCGGCAAATGGGCCGGCGGCTGCGGCAGATGGTCGGCGACCCGCTCGACCGCGCCGTAGATGCCGTGGTCATAGAGGCCGAACACGGTGGTGCGCGGCATGATCCGCACCTCCGGCAGGCTTGCAAGCTCGGCCAGCGTCGCGGCGAGCCATTCGGAGGCCGGCTTGCCGCCGATCTCGCGCTTCTCGGCCAGCAGCCGACCACCCAGCCGGAAATCCTCATCGCAGAGGATGACGCGGGCGCCGCTGCGTCCGGCTGCCAGCGCGGCGGACAGGCCGGCCGGCCCGCCGCCGATCACCAAGAGGTCGCAGAAGGCGAAGGCCTTCTCGTAATGATCCGGGTCTTCCGTTCCGGCGGCGCGGCCGAGGCCGGCGGCGCGCCGGATCAGCGGCTCGTAGAGCTTCTCCCAGAAGGAGGCCGGCCACATGAAGGTCTTGTAGTAGAAGCCGGCGACCAGAGCCGGTGAGACCAGCCCGTTGATCGAGAGCAGGTCGAAGGCGAGCGAAGGCCAGCGGTTCTGGCTCGCGGCGGTGAGGCCGCCGAACAGCTCGACGACGGTGGCGCGGGTGTTGGGCTCCCGGCGCGCGCCGGAGCGCAGTTCGACCAGCGCGTTCGGCTCCTCCGGCCCGGCCGAGAGGATGCCGCGCGGGCGGTGATATTTGAAGGAGCGGCCGACCAGGCGCACGCCGTTGGCGAGCAGCGCCGAAGCCAACGTGTCGCCGGCATAGCCGCGATAGGAGGCGCCGTCGAAGCTGAAATCCAGCTGCTGGCCGCGATCGATCAGGCCGCCGGAGGCGAGGCGGAAAGGTTGGGTGCTCATGCCGCCGCTCCCGCCTTGCGCGCCTTCGCGACCTCGACCGCCGTGATCGCGTGGGAGCGGGTGTCGCGGGTCACCACCAGCCAGGCATGGCAGCCGGCGCCGTGATACCAGAGCTCGCGATGGACGCCGGCCGGGTTGTCGCGCTGATAGACATAATCGGCCATCGCGGCCTCGCTCGCCGCCATGCCCTCGGGGCGCTGCAGATCGGCAGCGCCGAGATAGCTGAATTCCTGGGCGTCGCGCGCGCCGCAATGGGGACAGGTGATGCGCATGGGATCCTCGGCAGCGCGCGGTCAGTGCAGGTTCGGCTGGGCGCCGGCGCCCTTTTCGTCGATCACGCGCCCGGTGGCGAAGCGATCGAGCCGATAGGCGGTGGCGACCTTGTGCGGCTGGCCCGTCGCGATCAGATGGGCGAAGCAGAAGCCCGAGGCCGGCGTCGCCTTGAAGCCGCCATAGCACCAGCCGGCATTGAGATAGAACCCTTCGACCGGCGTCGTGTCGATGATCGGCGAGCCGTCCATCGACATGTCCATGACACCGCCCCAATGGCGCAGCATCCGCACCCGGCCAAGGCCCGGCCAGAGCGCCATCGCAGATTCCATCACATCCTCGATCACCGGCAGGTTGCCGCGCTGGGCGTAGGAATTATAGCCGTCGATGTCACCGCCGAAGACGAGGCCGCCCTTGTCGGATTGGCTGATGTAGAAATGTCCGGCGCCGAAGGTGACGACGCCGTCGATCAGCGGCTTCAACCCTTCCGAGACGAAGGCCTGCAGGACATGGGTCTCGATCGGCAGCCGCATCCCGGCCATCGCCGCGACGCGTGAGGAATTGCCGGCGACCGCCATGGCGATCTTCTTCGCCCGGATCGGCCCGCGCGAGGTCTCGACGCCGACGGCGCGCCCGCCCGCCATGGTTATGCCGGTGACCTCGCAGTTCTGGATCATGTCGACGCCGCGGCTGTCTGCGGCGCGGGCGAAGCCCCAGGCGACGGCGTCGTGCCGGGCCGAGCCGCCGCGGCGCTGCAGCAGCCCGCCGTGGATCGGGAAGCGGGCATTGTCGAAATCGAGATAGGGCAGCATCGCCCGGACCTGATCGGTGCCCAGCAATTCGGCATCGACTCCGGCGAGCCGCATCGCATTGCCGCGCCGGGCGAAGGCGTCGCGCTGGGCGTCGGAATGGTAGAGGTTCAGGACGCCGCGCTGGCTGACCATGGCGTTGTAGTTCAGATCCTGCTCCAGCCCCTCCCAGAGCTTCATCGAGAGCTCGTAGAACGGGGTGTTGCCCGGCAGCAGATAGTTCGAGCGGATGATCGTGGTGTTGCGGCCGACATTGCCGGAGCCGAGATAGCCCTTCTCCAGCACCGCGACATTGCTGATGCCGTGCCGGCTGGCGAGGTAATGCGCCGTCGCCAGGCCATGGCCGCCGCCGCCGATGATGATGACATCATATTCGGGCTTCGGCGCGGGATCGCGCCAGGCCGGGGTCCAGCCCTTGTGGCCCTGTAGGGCCTGCGACAGCAGCGAGAAGATGGAATAACGCATCGATGGGTCCGGGCGGTCTTGTCATCGCGAGATTGACCGACATAGGCTCGCCGACATGCTCGATAGCGACATCAGATTGCCTGAAAGCGACGACAGCGCGCCGACCCATGTCGGCTTCCTGCTGATCCCCGATTTCGCGCTGCTGCCTTACGCTTCGGCGATCGAACCCTTACGCGCCGCCAACCGGCTCTCCGGCCGGGCGCTCTATCGCTGGAGCCATGTCTCGATCGACGGCGCGGCGGCGCCCGCCTCGAACGGTGTCGCCATCGCCGCCGATGCCAGCGTCGGCACCGAGCTCAGGCTCGACTATCTCTTCGTCTGCGCCGGCGGCAATCCGGCGCTGTTCCATCACCAGCCGACCTTCGCCTGGCTGCGCCAGCTCGCGCGGCGCGGGGTCAAGATCGGCGGCGTCTCGGGTGGGTCCTATCTGCTGGCGCGGGCCAACCTCCTCTCCGGTTATCGCTTCACCATCCATTGGGAGCACGCGCCGGCTTTCCTCGAGGAATATCCCGAGCTCGACCTACGCCGCTCGCTCTACGAGATCGACCGCGACCGGCTGACCTGCAGCGGCGGCACGGCGCCGCTCGACATGCTGCACGGGGTGATCGCGCGCGAGCATGGCAGCGAGCTCGCGCTCGCCGTCAGCGAATGGTTCCTGCAGACCCATGTCCGGGAAGGGGCGGGGCCGCAGCGCATGCCGCTGCGCGAGCGGCTCGGCATCGCCCATGCACCCCTGCTGCGCGTCATCGCCCGCATGGAGCAGACCATCGAGAACCCCGAACCGCGGGAGGACCTGGCCCGCCTCGCCAATGTCTCGCTGCGCCAGCTCGAACGCCTGTTCCGCCAGCATCTCGGCCGTTCGCTCGGCGAGCATTATCTCGGCTTGCGGCTCGACCGCGCCCGCGACCTGCTCCGCCAGACCAGCCTCTCGATCCTGGAGACGGCGCTCGCCTGCGGTTTTGCCAGCGCCAGCCATTTCTCGCGCAGCTATCGCGAGCGCTTCGGCCACCCGCCGCGGGCCGAGCGCGTGCAGGAGGTCCGCCCGGCTCGGCGCTGAGAGTCAAGAAAGCGTCGCACAGGATCAAATCTGTGCGCCGATCCACCGGAAGCTAGGGCTTCATAATAAGACAAGGGGATCGCGACCGATGAAACGACTGACCGCCCTGGCGTTCGCACTCGCCGCCACGCTCGCCGCCGTGCCGGCCTTCGCGCAGGACACGCTCGCCAAGATCAAGGAAAAGGGCGTTCTCACCGTTGGCGTCAAGAACGACTACAAGCCCTGGGGCTTCCTCGATCCGTCGGGCAAGATCGTCGGCCTCGAGATCGATCTCGCCCAGGAGGTCGCGAGCAAGATCGGCGTCAAGCTCGACATGGTGCCGGTGATCGCCGCCAACCGCATCGAGTTCCTGCGCCAAGGCCGCATCGACATGATCCTGGCGACGCTCGGCGATACGGCCGAGCGCCGCAAACAGATCGGCATGATCGAGCCGAACTATTATGCCGGCGCCACCAATGTGCTCGCGCCCAAGAGCGCCGGCTTGAAGAAATGGGAAGACCTCAAGGGCCGCAAGGTCTGCGCTGTGCAGGGCGCCTATTACAACCGCCGCGTCTCGCAGATGTATTCGCCGGAGATGGTGGTGTTCCCCTCGGTGCCCGACGCCCTCAACGCGCTGCAGGGCAATAACTGCGTCGCCTTCCTGTTCGACGACACGCTGATCGTCTCGACCCTGTCGGGCGGCGACCCGAAATGGGCGAATTACGAGATGCCGCTGGTCTCGGAAGACCCGCAGCTCTGGGCCATCGGCGTGCGGCTCGAGGATCTCGACGGCCCCTTCGGCAAGCTGGTCAAGGAGATGTCGGTCGACTGGCACAAGAGCGGCAAGCTGCTCGCGCTCGAGACCAAATGGGGTATCAAGCAGAGCCCCTATTTGATCGAGACCAACAAGAAGCTGAAGGGCGGCTCGTAGGCGAGGGCGCGTCATTCTCGGGCTTGCTCCGAGAATCTCATGACCAGAAGGTTCTGGTTTTCGAGATGGTCGGGCCCGGCCCGACCATGACGCACCAAGTCATCCCGAGATGTCGGACATGATCGCCGCTTTCTTCGAGCGCCTGAACGAGGTCCACGGCCTCAACTTCTCGATCTTCTACGACGCCTTCGACCGCTCGCGCTTCCTGACCGGGCTGTGGACGACGACTTATATCTGCGTCGTCTCGATCTTTGCCTCGCTCGCGATCGGGCTGCTTGGCGTCTGGATCGCCGGCAGCAATTCGCGGCTCGGCCGGCTCGTGGTGCGGGCTTACGTCCAGTTCTTCCGCAACACGCCGCCTTTGGTGCAGCTTTCCTTCTTCTACTTTGCCGTCGGCGGAATGCTGCCGACCGTCTCCGACGGCTTCGGCGGACAGTCGCCGCTAGTCAGCGGCACCGGCTGGGCCATCATCGCCTTCTCGCTCTTCGCCGGCGCCTTCAATGTCGAGATCTTCCGCGCCGGCATCGAGGCGGTGCCGGAGACGATGGTCGAGGCGGCTGAATCGCTCGGCTACACCCGCTTCCAGCTCTGGCGCCAGATCGTGCTGCCGCTCGCCTTCCGCATCTGCCTGCCTGCGCTCAACAACAACCTCGTCAACCTCGTGAAGACCACGACGCTCGCTTACGCCATCGGCGTGCCCGAACTGCTTTATGCGGCATCGCAGATCTGGTCCGAGGTCTTCAATGTCCGCGAGATGATGAACGTGCTGCTCGTCGTCTATGTGCTGCTCGTGGCGGTCTTGGTCTGGGTGATGCATCGCTGGGAGCGGGCCATGCGCATTCCTGGATACATGCCATGAAGACCGCCACGACCGATCTCCCCGTCCTGAAACCCTTCCGCGCGGCGCCGATCGCGCCGAGCGGGCTCGCTGCGCCGATGATGCTCAGCGCCGGGCTCATAGCTGGTGTCGCCATCCTCTTCGCCGCCTCCCTCGCTATGGCGCAGGCGACCGGCCCCGCCGCCCGCGACGGCGCCGTCACCATCCTGCTGCGCTGGGCGCCGCTGATTTTCCAGGGATTCCTGTTCAACCTCTTGATCAGCGTCCTCTCCATGGCCCTGGGCACCGCGGTCGGCGTGCTGTTCGGTATCGGCCAGGTCTCGCCCTCGGCCATCATGCGCCAGCCGTCATGGGCGGCGACGCAGTTCTTCCGCAACGCGCCCTGGCTCGTGCTGCTGTTCTACGCGATGTTCCTCTTGCCCTTCGAGATCAGGCTCGGGCCGGTCACCATCGCCTTCCCGGCCTGGGTCAAGGCGATCATCGGCCTGGCGCTGCCGGTCGCGGCCAATGTCTCGGAGATCGTGCGCGGCGGCATCCGTTCGATTCCCACGGGCCAGTGGGAATCGGCCGAGGCGCTCGCCTTCACCCGCCGCCAGACGATGTGGATGATCATCCTGCCGCAGGCCATCAAACGCATGCTGCCGCCCTGGATGAACCTCTACGCCATCCTGACCATGGCGACGACGCTGATCTCGGTCGTCGGCATCCAGGACGGGCTGACCATCACGCGCGCCGCCCTCGTCGCCGAGAGCCGGCCGGAGCTGATGCTGCCGATGTATCTGCTGCTGCTGCTGATGTTCTTCGCCTATTGCTACCCGATCGCGCGCCTGACCATGGCGCTCGAACGCCGCTTCAACGTGAAGGGATGACCATGGCTGCCAGGCATGAACTCGGCGAGCCGGTCGTCGTCATCGAGGGCGTCGAGAAGGCGTTCGGCGCCTTCGTCGTGCTCAAGGATGTCGGCCTCACCATCCGCCGCGGCGAGACCGTCTGCATCATCGGTCCGTCCGGCTCCGGCAAGTCGACGCTGCTGCGCTGCATCAACGCGCTGGTGCCGATCAGCAAGGGCTCGATCACCGTCGCCGGCCGGCAGGTCAACGATCCCGCGCTGGACAAGCTGGCGCTGCGCCGCGACGTCGGCATCGTCTTCCAGCAATACAATCTCTTCCCGCACAAGACGGCGCTTCAGAACGTGATGATGGCGCCGATCCATGTGCTCAAGCAGGACCCTGCCGAGGTCGGAGAGCGGGCCAGGCGCCTGCTCGCCAAGGTCGGCCTCTCGCACAAGCACGACGCCTATCCGGGCGAGCTCTCCGGGGGCCAGCAGCAGCGCGTCGCCATCGCCCGCTCGCTGGCGATGAACCCGAAGGTGATGCTGTTCGACGAGGTCACCGCCGCGCTCGACCCCGAGACCAAGAAGGAGGTCCTCGTGACCATCCGCGACCTCGCGGCGGAGGGCATGACCTGCATCCTCGTAACCCATGAGATGGGCTTCGCCCGCGAGGTCGCCGACCACGTCTACTTCACCGATGGCGGCGTCATCGTCGAGCATGCAGCCCCGGCCGAGTTCTTCGGCGCGCCGCGCGAGACACGCACCCGCGCCTTCCTCGAACAGGTGCTCTGAGCGCGGAAGCGATGTCGCATCCGGGCGAGACGATGTCGCAAACCGGCCTGCGTGCCGCCTGCCGATGCCGAGACTGAACGCAGCCCTTCGAGAGCGCAGCCCATGACCGTTCCGGCCTCCGATCCCAAATCCGTCACCGGCAAACCGCTCGCCATCGCGGAAAGCGTCGATGTCCTCGTCATCGGCGCCGGCCCCGCCGGCCTCGCCGCTGCGATCGGGGCGGCGGCGCGGGGCTTTCGCGTCTTGCTGGTCGATGAGAACCCGGTCCCGTTCAAGACGATGGGCGACGACGTCCCCTTGCATTTCGGCCGGGGCATGGCCGCCAGCGCCCGCAATCGCAACGCCATGATGGAGGCCGTTGTCGCCTCCGAGCCACGGATTGCCGAGGCGTTCGAGGCCGGCGTCGATCTTCGCCTCGGCACGGCCTGCTGGGGGCTCTACGCCAACGGCCCGGCGCTCGGCTGGATGCCGGGCCTCGTCGCCGGCCTCGCCAATGAGGACAGCAGCATCCTCGTCCAGGCGCAGCACGTCATCCTCGCTTGCGGCCGCCGCGACATGGGCCTCGGCTTTCCCGGCTGGGAAAAGCCCGGCGTGATCGGCGCCACCGCCGCGCTCAATCTTGCGACGCGCTATGACGCTTTCGGCCCGCGCAAGGTCGTGATCCTCGGTTCGACCACGGAAGCGCTGACCACCGCGCTCGCCTTGCGTGAGGCGGGCGTCACCATCGCCGCCATCGTCGAGCAGGCGGCCGAGCCGATCGGCGATGCGGACTTGCTGGCGAAGCTCAGCGTTGGCGGCACCGAAATCCTGGCAAGCCATGTCGTGCGCGAAGCGACCGGCCGCGACGGCGTCGAAGCGGCGCTGATCGCGACGCTCGACGAGGAGGGCAGGCCGGTCGGCGAAGAGCGCGCCATCGCCTGTGATGGCATCGTGTTGGCGGTCGGCGCGACGCCGGTCGTCGACCTGATCGACGCAGCCGGCGGCAAGGTCGCCTTCCAGGCCGAGCGCAGCGGCTACGCGCCTGTGCTCGATGCGAGCCAGCGCACCAGCCTCGCCCATGTCTACGCGGTCGGCGACTGTGCCGGCATCTGGGCGGCCAAGACGCGCGACCGCGCCATCGCCGAGGCGGAGGCCGCCCGCGCCGTCGCGGCGCTCGGGGCGGACATCGCCGGTGTGCAAGCCGCAGCGCCGCCCGCGCCGGGCTACGACATCTCCGCCTATCGCCTCGCCTGGGTCCGGGCGAGCGTTGTCGAGGCGCGCGCCGAGTTCCATGTCTGCCAATGCGAGGAGGTGACGGCGCGCGAGATCCTCGAGGTCCGCCCGCCGCGCTATCTCGACTGGCAGAACGAGCGCCGCAACGACCGCTCGCTTTCGGCGCTGCTCGGCGAGGGGCCGCCCAATCCCGACCAGGTCAAGCGCCTGACCCGCGCCGGCATGGGCCCCTGCCAGGGCCGGCGCTGCCGCGAGCAGGTAGCGGCCCTGCTGGCGCTCGGCGCGGCGCAGCCGCTCTCGGCGATCCCGCTCGCCGGCTATCGCGCGCCCGTCCGGCCGATGGCGCTGGCGATGACTACCCTTGTCCCTGAGGCGCCCGAGCAGGCCGAGCATTGGGACACCTGGTTCGGCATGCACGCTCAGTGGCGGCCGTTCTGGGAGGTGCCGGCGCGCTACACCGTCGCGGGCAACGATGCGTCCGGCCCTGTTGCGAGCGAGTGAGAGCGATGAGCGGGATCAAGGGAGCTTCGGTCGTCATCGTCGGCGGCGGCGTCACCGGCCTCTCCGCAGGCTGGTGGCTGGCGCGGGATGGCGTCGACGTGCTGGTGCTGGAGAAGGGGCTGGTCGGCTGGGAGGCGTCCGGCCGCAATGGCGGCGGCTGCTCGCACCATCATTCGCCGCTCTTCGCCGAGGAGCAGCGGCTCTGGCCGCTGATGGACGAATTGCTCGGCTACCCCACCGAATTCCGGCCCGAGCGCATCCGCCTCGCCGCCAGCGAGCAGCAGATGGCGCTCTATGGTCGTGCCTTGCGTAATGCCGAGCGGCAGGGCTTCCAGTCGGATGTGCTCGACCTCAAGCAGGTCAAGGAGCTGGTGCCGCTGGCCGGCGACAGCGTTGTCGGCGGCTACCATTACAGGTTCGGCGGCCACGCCAACCCCCACCGGACGCTGCAGGGCTATGCCTGGGCGATGCAGGATCATGGCGGGCGCATCCTGCAGCACACCACCGTCACCGGCTTCCGCGGCGAGGGCGGCCGCGTCATCGCGGTCGAGACCGATCGCGGCGAGATCGGCTGCGACAATCTCGTGCTCGCCGCCGGCCCGCAGACCGGGCGGCTCTCCGCCATGCTCGGGCAGGAGGTGCCGGTGCAGTCGGCCCGCTGCGAGATGATCGTGACCGAGCCGCTGCCGCTGATGCCGCTCGGCGGCGTCGATGGCTGCGGGCTCTATGGCCGCCAGACCCTGCGCGGCAACCTCGCCTATGGCGGCGGCCCGCATGAGTGGCTGGCGATGGCCGAAGAGGGCACGCCGGCCAAGCCGACCGCGCCGCTGATGCTGCATATGGGCAAGCGCCTCGCGCAATTGCTGCCCAAGGCGGCGCATGCCCGGATCATCCGCTCCTGGGCCGGCGTGATCGAGAACACGCCGGACGGGCGGCCGGTGATCGACCGGCTCGCCTCCCAGGCCAATGTCGTCGTGGCGACGCTGTCGAGCGTCGGCTTCGGGCTCTCGCCGGCGAGCGGCCGGGCGATCCGCGATCTCCTCGTCGACGGCGCCTGCGGCTTCGCCGACATCTCCACGTTCAGCCTGGCGCGCTTTTCTAAGCTGGAGCCGAACTGGCGCGAACTCCAGGGCTGGCAGGTGACCGCCGCGGCCGAGGCGGTGGCGGCGTAGGTGGGCGGGAAGCCTTCAGGTTCGGGCTTGCGCCATGGTTGATGGGTTGGACAGGTGGTCCGGACCGCTTCTTTCCCGTGGGTCCGAAATATTGCGCGACCTGTGAATGAGGGGCGCGGGGAAGGGCGTCGCGTCGCCGGCATCGAGCGGCCGGCCGATCGGATCGCCGCCGCCTTCGCGGGCGGGGCAAGGTGACGTCGAGCCCGCCGTCGTCGTCAGACGTCGATCCCAGCGAGCATCCGCGTCAGCGCCGCCGATGTCATCGGCCTTGCGAGCGGGTAGGACTGGCCGGCCCAGAGCAGGGTGAAGTCGTCGCGGCCTGCCGCTTCCGCGGCGCTGCGCAGCGGCCCCAGCGCCGTGCCGGCGGTCGGGAAGGCCGGTGCGAGCTCGGAGATCGGGCCGAGCTCCGTCATGGCCCGGTTGACGATGCCGCGTGCCGGCCGGCCGGTGAACAGGTTCGTGATTGCCGTCGGCCGCTCACTCATGCCGAGCGCCTTGCGGTAGATCGGCGAGATCTTGGCCTCGGGCGTAAAAAGATAGGCGGTGCCGACCTGGACGGCCGCCGCTCCGAGGGCGAAGGCGGCTTCCACGCCGCGCCGGTCGGTGACGCCGCCGGCGGCGATCACCGGGACCGCGACGGCGTCGACGACCTGCGGCACCAGCGCGAAGGTGCCGACCTGCTCGGAGAGCCGGTCGTTCAGGAATATGCCGCGATGGCCGCCGGCTTCGGCGCCCATGGCGATGACCGCGTCGACGCCGTGCTCCGCGAGCCAGCGCGCCTCCGGCACGGTCGTGGCGGAGGCGATGATCTTGGCGCCGGTGCGCTTGACGCGGTCGAACAGCTCCGGCGCCGGCAGGCCGAAATGAAAGCTGACGATCTCGGGGCGATACTCTTCGACGACGCCTGCCAAGCCCGCGTCGAAGGGGGTGCGTCCGCTCGGCGTCTTCGGCATGCCGGGATCGAGCCCGGCCTCGGCATAATAGCCGTCGAGGCGCTTCAGCCAGGCCGCCTGCCGGGCGGGATCGTCGGCCGGGGGCGTATGGCAGAAGAAGTTGACGTTGATCGGCCGGCGCGTGCCGGCTCGCACCGTGTCGAGCGCGATTCGCAGGCCCGCCGCATCGTATTGCGCGCCCGCCAGGGAACCGAGGCCGCCGGCTTCGCTGACGGCGATAACCATCTCGGGAGTCGAGGCGAGGGCCATCGGACCCTGGATGATCGGTAGTTCGATGCCGAACAGGTCGAGCAGTCGCGCTTGTACCGTACTGGTCATGATCGTTCCTCGCGAGGCCGGGCCATGGCGGCAGTGTCCGTCTCAGGCAGCCGATTGCAAGGCGAAGCTCAGCGCATCCAGAGTGCAGGATTGGCCCTGCCTCGATCCGTGGTCGGAGCGATCTGGCTCAGGCCGGCTTCTGCGGCAAGGCGAGGCCGTAGCTGGCAGCCTCGCTGGGCTGCTTCTCGGCCTGTTGCTCGTCAGCCCTGCGCAGCCTGGTCTCGCTGAGCTCGTCCGCGGCTTCCAGGATCGGATAGGCGATCGAGGTGATGTGGCCGTGAATGCGCTTGAGGTCGCGCAGCACGTCGAGATGGATCGAGGAGGTCTCGAGCGACGCCGTCACCCCGCTGCGCAGGCGCTCGTAGTGCTTCTCGGTCGCCATGCGTTCGGCGAGACGCATCGCGCTCTTCTCGTCGAAAAGCTGGCGGGCAAGCCCGATATCGCGCGTGGCCAGCACGTTGAGCGCCAGCTGCAGGCTGTGGCTGACTCGTATGTGGAAATCGCGAATCTCGGCGATGCCATTCTCCGAGAAGCGATAGCGCTTGCGGATCTTCTTCTCCGCGAGCTCGCGCAGGTTCTTGTCGATGATGTCGCCGATATGCTCGAGATTGGTAGTCGCCGTGATGATCTCGAACAGGCGACGGCTGTCCTCCTCGCCGAGTGGGTGGCGCGACAGCTTGACGAGATAGAGCTTGATCGCCTCGTGGATCGCGTCGACGCCGTCATCGGCGGCGGCGATCTCGCGCGAGAGGGCGAGCTTGTCTTGCTCCAGCAGGGTCTGCAGGTCCTTCAGCATGGCGCCGACCCGGTCGCCGAGATGCAGCGTCTCGCGCATCGCGCTGGCAAGGGCTTCGGGCGGGCTGTCGAGCAGGCCGGCGTCGAGATAGAGCGGCCGGATGCGCTGCTCGGTTTCGGGCTTGGCCGGGGTCAGGCGCGTGACCAGCGCCGCGATCGGCTGGACGAACGGCAGGAAGGCGATGGCGCCGACGATGTTCAGCGCCAGGTGAATCTCGACCGCCAGGCGCGAGGGATCGTGCGACAGCGCCGAGAACCAGCCGGAAAGCGGCTTGGCGAAGGGGATCACGACGAGCGCGATCAGGATGCGTGTCAGCAGGTTGGCGAGCGCGACGCGGCGCTGCACCACCGGTGCGCCGAGCTGGTCGAGCACCGGGATCAGTGCGTTGCCGAGATTGGCGCCGACGATCAGGATCAGCGCGGTCGGCGCCGGGAACAGCCCGCCTGCCCAGAACGAGGCGATCAGCAGGACGATGGCGAGGCTGGAATGGGTCAGCCAGGTCGCCGCGACGGTGATCGCGATAGCGAGCAGCGGCTCGCTCGCCAGCGCCTCGAACACCGAGCGGAACACCGGCGATTGTGCCAGCGGCGCCGAGGCGGTCTTGAGCTCGGCGAGCGAGAGCAGGATCAGGCCGATGCCGACGATCAGGCGTCCGATATTGCGGGCGCGGTTCATCGCCTCGTTGGCAAGGTAGAGCGCGACGCCGACGGCAAGGCAGGCGCCCCAGAGCCAACCGAGCTCGAACGAGACCAGGAAGGCCGCGAGCGCCGTGCCGACATTGGCGCCGAGCAGCACGGCGAAGGCCATGGGCAGGCCGATCAGCGCCTGGCCCGCGAAAGACGAGAGCAGCAGCGTCGTCGCCGTCGAGCTCTGCAGGATCAGCGTCACCACCGCCCCGCTCGCCATCGCCGAGACGCGGTTGCCGGCGAAGCGCGCCAGCCCCTGCCGCAGCGAGGGGCCGAAGGCCCGCGTCGCGCCCGTCCGAACGAGCCTGACCGCCCAGATCAGCAGCGCCACCGAACCGGCGAGATGGATCAGGATGGCGGTGGTGCTCTCGGCGGCGTTCATCGTGGGGAGGGCGCTCCTTCAGGCGGGAATCGGAGAGATCAAGCGGCGGATTATGCCGCGAAATTCATTAGCCGTCTTATAAAATCTGCGTCGAAAGGGGTCTGTATTTGCGTGCGTTCTGATCAAGATGAGATGGGGGCGCCGACACGCGACCACGCATGTTCGGCTGGCAGCGAGCCGCAATGTCGGAGCGGCCGCCAGCGAAGCGCGTTTCATAGCCGGCCAGTGTGGAGGAATTGCGATCAGGTCGAGCTGCGCTGCCTGATCACCAGCTCCCTGGTCGTCCCGGGCTCAGCGAAGCGAAGACCCGGGACCAACTCCGGAACCTTCTCGGATAGGCTCCGGAATGGATCCCGGATCGGCGCGGCTTCGCCGCTTGTCCGGGATGACCTGAATTATGCGCTTTCGCGCGAGATTGGGGCGTGCACTTGCCCTTCAGAGCCGCTCGACCGCCAGCGCTATGCCCTGGCCGCCGCCGATGCACATGGTGATCAGGCCGTAGCGGCCGCCATTCCGGCGTAGATGCGACAGCGCCTTGACGACCAGGATCGCGCCGGTCGCGCCGACGGGATGGCCGAGCGCGATCGCGCCGCCATCGGGATTGGTGCGGGCCGGGTCGAGGCCGAGCTCGCGCGCGACGGCGAGCGCCTGGGCGGCGAAGGCCTCGTTCGACTCGACCACGTCGAAATCGCCGATCGACAGGCCGGTCCGCTTCAGCAGCGCCCGCACGGCCGGGATCGGACCGATGCCCATCAGGCCGGGCTCGACGCCGGCATGGGCGTAGCCGACGATGCGGGCGAGCGGGGTCATGCCGGCGGCCTCGGCGCGCCGTTCCGAGGCGAGGGCGATCGCCGCTGCTCCGTCATTGATGCCCGAGGCGTTGCCGGCGGTGACGCTGCCGCCCTTCTTGAAAACCGTGGGCAGCTTGGCGAGGCTCTCCGTCGTCGTCTCCGGCTTGGGGTATTCGTCGGTGGCGAAGGCGATCTGCGCGCGGCCCTTGGTCACCTCGACCGGCAGGATCTGGTCGGCGAAGCGACCTTCCGCGATGGCGACACCGGCCCGGCGCTGGCTCTCGGCCGCGAACGCGTCCTGGGCGTCGCGCGAGATGCCGTATTTCTCGGCGACGTTCTCGGCGGTGATGCCCATGATGCCGTTGCCGAACGGGTCGGTCAGCACGCCGGTGAGGCCGTCGAGCATGGTGGTGTCGCCGAGGCGCTGGCCGAAGCGGGCGGAGGTGAGATGGTGCGGGGCACGGCTCATCACCTCGGCGCCGCCGGCGAGCGCGGTCTCGGCGTCGCCGAGCATGATCGACTGAGCGGCGGAGACGATGGCCTGCACGCCCGAGCCGCAGAGCCGGTTCAGCGTCAGCGCCGGGGTCTCGACCGGTATGCCGGCCTCGACCGCCGCGACGCGGGCGAGATAGGCGTCCTGCGGCCCGGTCGGGATGACGTTGCCGAAGACGACATGGCCGACCTCGCCGGGGTCGAGCTTGGCCCGCCGCAAGGCCTCGCCGGCAACGAGGGCGCCAAGCGCCGCGGGAGCATGGCCGGCGAGCGAGCCGCCGAAGCTGCCGATCGCGCTGCGGGCCGCGCCGACGATGACGACGGATTCGGTCATGGCTGTTCTCCCGTGACGGGTTTGGGCTGTGGCTTGCCGGCGAGGGCGGCACGCTCTGCCGCCATCGCCGTGATCAGGCGAGGATAGGCTTGCTGCATCGCCTCGCGAAAGGCCTCGAACGGCATCTCGTCATGGTCACCGCGGTCGAGCACATAGTCCATGTGCTGGCGGCCGGCTGCGTCGAAGGGCTGGAAGATCGAATCCGTGCTCCCATCGAAATCGAGCGGCTCGACATCGAAGCGAGCGCAGAAGGCGAGGTCGAAGGCCGGCGTCGCCTTGACCCAGCGGCCTTCGAGATGGAGTAGCGTATAGGCGTGCCAGCGAAAGACGTCGGTGCCCATCAGGTCGAGGATGCGCGGCGAGGCCAGGTGGTTGCGCACATCGGCGAAGCCGACGCGCGCCGGGATACCGGCGGCGCGGCAAACTGCGGCGAGCGTCACCGCCTTGGGCACGCAGAACGATCCCTTCGCCTCCAGGCAGCGCGAGGCGACGAAGATGTCGCGCTCGATGCCGAAATAGCGCAGGTCGTAGGGCACGGCGTCGCGGACGGCGTAGTAGAGCCGGACGGCGCGGTAGCGGTCGGGGCCAGTGCCGGCATGGCGGTCGACGAAGGCGCGGATCGCCGGCGCGTTGGCATCGATGAAGGGCGTCGCTTTCAGCGCTCCGGCGAGCCTGTCGTCGCTCATCCCACTCTCCTGATCACGTCTCGCGCGGACGCTGCAGCCGCCAGGCGATCTGCGGCAGGCGGTCGGCGCCGAAGAAGCTCTCGCCGTCCAGCGTGACGAAGGGCACCCCGGTGATATTGGCTGCGCAGGCCTCATCCACTGCCTCGCTGAGGCGCCGGCGGCCCTCCGCCCCATCGATCATGGCGCGGATCGCCTCCGGCGTCTCGTCGGCGAGGCACGGCAGGGCGGCGAGCACGGCCGGGTCGGTGATGTCCTCGGCTCGGGCGAAGAAGGCCTCGAAGATCTCGCTCGCCAGTCGCAAACCGTCCTGTGGCCGTGTCGCAGTCCAGGCGTGATGGAGCCGGCCGGCGAGATGGGCCGAGATCTGCAGTGGCTCTGGAATGCGGAAGGGCAAGCCGAAGAACTCGGCCGAGCGGGTCACGTCCTCGAGAAAATAGCGCCGGCGCGCCGGCTTCTCCAGCGGATTGGTCACACCCTGCTGCTTGAAAACCGCCCAGAGCAGGATCGGCCTGAGTTCTAGCGCTCGGCCATGTTCCTCGGCCAGTCGCGCCAGCGAATGGAGCGCGAAATAGGAATAGGGCGAGGCGAAATCGAGATAAAGGCGCAGCGCTCCCGGCATCGATCAGAACCGGAAGACGCCGTAGCCGGGCGAGCCGAGCGGGGCGTTCAACGAGGCCGAGATCGCCACGCCGAGCGCATTGCGGGTGTCGAGCGGGTCGATGATGCCGTCGTCCCAGAGTTCCGAGGTCGAGTAATAGGCCGAAAGTTGCTCCTGATAGGCTTTTCGCGTCTCCTCCCAGAGCCGCTCGATCTCGCCCTGGTCGACTGCTCCGCCATTGCGCTTCATCTGGTTGGCCTTGACCTCGGCCAGCGTGTTCGCCGCCTGGTCGCCGCCCATCACGCCGATCTGGTGGTTCGGCCAGGAGAACAGGAAGCGCCCGTCGAAAGCGCGCCCGCACATGCCGTAATTGCCGGCGCCGAAAGAACCGTTGCACATCACCGTGAATTTCGGCACCCGCGAGCAGCTCTGCGCCATGATCATCTTGGCGCCGTCCTTGGTGATGCCGCGCCGCTCGTATTCGCGCCCGACCATGTAGCCGGTGATGTTCTGCAGGAAGACCAATGGCGTGTTGTTCTGGTTGCAAAGCTCGATGAAATGAGCGCCCTTCAGCGAAGAATCGTTGAAGAGAACGCCGTTATTGGCGAGGATGCCGACCTTGTAGCCCCAGATATTGGCGAAGCCGCAGACCAAGGTCGTGCCATAGGCCGGCTGGTATTCGTGGAAGCGGCTGCCGTCGACGATGCGGGCGATGATCTCGCGCATGTCGAAGGCCTTCTTGATGTCGTCGGGCACGATCCCGTAGATCTCGGCGGGATCGTAGAACGGCTCCTCGGGAGCCTCGCGCTGCAACTCCCAGCGCGGCAGCCGGTCCCATTGCGCGACGATCTCGCGGCCGATCTCGATGGCGTGCTCCTCGCTGTCGGCGGGATAGTCGCAGGTGCCGGAAACGCTGGTGTGCATCTCGGCGCCGCCGAGTTCCTCGACCGTGACGTCTTCGCCGGTCGCCGCCTTCACCAGGGGCGGGCCGCCCAAAAAGACTGCGCCGGTGCCGCGCACGATCACGCTGTAATCCGAGAGCCCCGGGATATAGGCGCCGCCGGCGGTGCAGTGGCCGAAGACGAGGGCAAGCTGCTTCACGCCCATCTTCGACAGCAGCGACTGGTTGCGGAAGATGCGCCCGGCCATGTAGCGGTCCGGGAAGACCTCCGACTGCAATTGCAGGAAGCCGCCGGCGGAATCGCAGAGATGGACGACCGGCAACCGGTTCTCCATGGCGATGTCGAGAGCGCGGACGATCTTCTTGGCGGTGAGCGGATACCAGGCGCCGCCCTTCACCGTCGGATCGTCGGCACGGATCACGACCTCGCGGCCCGACACGATGCCGATGCCGACGATCGAGCTCGCGGAAGGCGATTCCCCGCCATAGGCCATGTTCCCGGCGAGCGAGGACAGCTCGAGGAAGGGCGTGCCGGGGTCGAGCAGCAATTCGATGCGCTTGCGCGGCGGCATCTTCTGCTGCCGCTCCAATCGCTCCAGATCACGCTGCGGACGGGCATGGCGGGCCGCTTCCTGCTTCGCCCGGAATTCGGCGACGAGCCGGCGGTTATGCGCCTCGTTGCGGCGGAAATCGGCGGAGGCGGTGTTGATCGACGATTGCAGTCTGGACATCGGGTCAGCCTTCCGCCGGAGCCGCGAGACGGGCGAGGACGGCGTCCTTGTCGAAGCCTTCGCCCTCGCGCGCCGCGATCTCGGCGATCTCGCCGTCGCGCGGCGCATCGAGTTTCATCTGCAGCTTCATGCTTTCGATCGTGACGATGGTCTCGCCGCGCTGGACGCTGTCGCCGACGCGCTTGTGGACCACGATGACCGTGCCGGGCATCGGCGCGCGCACGACGTTCGCACCGCCCCCGGCCGCGGAGGCTTCGGCGGCGGCATCGACGCGGCGCAGCGCGAAGCTGCGCCCGTCCAGCCGGACGATGGCGCCGTCGACGCTATCGGCGCGGGCGAAGGCGACCGGCTCGCCGTCGAGCGTGAGCCGGCGGCTGCCGTCGCCGGCTTCGTCGAGGTTCTGGATGACGTGACGGCGCCCATCGACGGAGAGCACCAGATGCGGCCGGCGCGCCAGGATGGTGACGCGGTGGACGGTGCCGTCGAGATCGAGCTTGAGGACCATGCTCAGTTCCTCCAGGGCCCGATCGAGGCGTGCGGCTCGGGCACGCCGAGAATGAGGTCGCGGAAATCGCGCAGGCCGAGCGCCGCGGCGATCAGCAGCTTGTCGCGCGTTGCCGCATCCGGCTCGGCGGCGGCGAGCGCCGCCTTGTGCTGGACGACGAAGCCGGTGTGCAGCTCGCCAGCGGCGAAGGCGGGGTGGCCGAGTACGCGGGCGAGATAGTCGATATTGGTCTTGACCCCGAGCAAGGCGAGATCGTGCAGCGCCGCGATGGCGCGCCGCGTCGCGCCGGCCCGGTCAGGCCCATGGGCGACGAGCTTGGCCAGCATCGGGTCGAAATCGGCGGTGATGCGCTGGCCGCGATCGAGCGCGTTCTCGAAGCGCAAGTAAGCGGCCTGCGGCGCGTCGAGATGCAGGACCGTGCCGGTCTCGGGCAGAAAATCGCGCTCGGGATCCTCGGCACAGATCCGGCATTCGATGGCATGGCCATTGGCGACGACGGCGTCCTGGGCGAAGGGCAGGTCGCGCCCGGCGGCGATCTCGATCTGCAGGCGGACGAGGTCGAGCCCGGTGATCATCTCGGTGACGGGATGCTCGACCTGGAGACGCGTGTTCATCTCCAGGAAGAAGAAGCGGCCATCGGCGCCGAGAATGTATTCGACCGTGCCGGCATTGCGGTAATTCGCCGCTGCCGCAAGGCGGACGGCCGAGGCGCAGATCTCGTCGCGCAAGGCTGCCGGCAGGTTGGCGGCCGGGGCCTCCTCGATGATCTTCTGGAAGCGGCGCTGCACCGAGCATTCGCGCTCGAACAGGTGGATGGCGCTGCCCTTGCCGTCGCCGAAGACCTGCACCTCGATATGGCGGGGCCGCTCGACGAAGAGCTCGGCATAGACACGCCCGTCGCCGAAATAGCGCTGCGCCTCGCTGGCTGCGTGGCGGGCGGCGCCTTCCAGTTCCTCGGCGCTGCGAACGATGCTCATGCCCTTGCCGCCGCCGCCCGCCGCCGCCTTGATCAGCAGCGGGAAGCCGATCTGAGTCGCCTGTCGGGTGAACTCGGCGAGGTCTTGGGTCGGCATCACCGAGGGCGCGACCGGCACGCCATGATCGGCGGCGAACTGGCGCGCGGAGATCTTGTCGCCCATCAGCGCGATCGTATCCGCATCCGGGCCGATGAAGGTTAGGCCGGCTTCCGCCACGGCGCGGGCGAAGCGGGCATTCTCGGAGAGGAAGCCATAGCCCGGATGAATCGCATCGGCCCCGACTGCGCGGGCGGCGTCGATGATCTGGGCGATGTCGAGATGGGCCGCGACCGGGGTCTCGCCGGAGATCTCGACCGCCTGGTCCGCCTCGCGCACATGCCGGGCGCGGGCCTCGACCGGATGATGGATCGCGACCGAGGCGATGCCTATCTCGCGCAAGGTGCGGATCACCCGGCAGGCGATCTCGCCGCGATTGGCGATCAAGACTTTTCGGAACGGCGGGTTGTCGTCCGGAGCCGTCATCATGCGTCGTCCGTTGTCTTGAAGCCGTGGAGGGAGCCGCCCGGCGCGAGCCAAGTGGCGGGGACCGGCACCGGCAGGCTCATCAGCACCTGCGCCATCGCTTTGCCCTGCGGGTCATGGCGCAGCGAGGCGATGCCGCCACCGCCGAGCGCGCGGTGCATCACGAGATTGAAGCCGCCAAGGCCCGGCCAGTCGAAGCGCTCGACCTTGCCGGCGACATGGTGGGCGAAGTGCCGGCCGACCGCCTCCGGCGTCAGCGCCCGGCGCAACCAGGGCAGGAAGGTGGGATCGCGCGCGATCACGCCGATATTGGCGATGTCGCCTTTGTCGCCGCTGCGGCCGAAGGCGAGGGCGACAAGCGGGACGGTGACCGTCTCACTGGTGGCCTCCGCAACATCCGCAACTGCGCGGGCGGGCGAGGGGGCGTCCGCGGCCGCCGCTGGAATGTGCGCTGGCACTGGCAGACTGGTCTCGTCGACGCTGACTGTCGGGTTCAGCTCGGCCTTGTCGATCAGGAAGGAGAACAGCCGGATCACCGGCTGCGGCTCGGGCCGGCCGCCGGCGAAACCGGTCAGGCTCTGTGCCATCGCGGTTGCGGCCGGGTAGATCTCGCGGGCGAAGATCTGCAGCGCCTCCTTGGACGAATGGCGCACGGCGATCTTGAGTACGACCTCGCGCGTCGCTCGCGCCCGGCTTTGGGTGCCATAGCTCGCCTCGGCGCCGAGCGTCTCGATCGAGGTCTCGGCGAAGTCCGGGAAACCGGCCTCGCGGATCAACCGGCCGCAGCGGGCGAGGATCGCCTTGGCGACCGCTTCGGCCCGCTCGGCCGCCTCGTCGCCGACGATCATCATCGTCGCCGTGCAGCGATAGCCGTCGGCATAGGTGGCGCTGACCTTGTAGCTGGCGGTTGGCGCACGCCCGCGCGCACCGGAGACCCGGACGCGGTTTGGACCCGAGGCTTCGAGTTTCACCTGCGACCAGTCGCAAGTGACATCCGGCAGCAAATAGGCGGCGGGGTCGCCGACCTCGTAGACCACCTGCTCGGCGATGGTCGCCGGGCTGACGCGCCCGCCGGTGCCCTCCGGCTTGCCGATCTCGAAGCTGCCATCGGCCCGGCAATCGGCGAAGGGGAAGCCCATATCCGCCCAATCGCTCGCGACCTCGCGCCAGTCGGTGACGATGCCGCCGGTCGCCTGCGCGCCGCATTCGAGGATGTGGCCGGCGAGGCTTCCGGCCGAGAGCCGGTCATAATCCTCGGGCGTCCAGCCGAATTCATGGATCAGCGGGCCGAGCACCACGGCCGAGTCGACGCAGCGCCCGGTCACCACCACATCGGCGCCGGCTGCGAGCGCCGCCGCGATCGGGAAGGCACCGAGATAGGCGTTGATGCTGGCGATCTTCTCAGGGAAGGGCGCGCCCGAGAACATCTCGCGGGTACCGGCGGCGCGCAGCCGCTCGGCCTCGCCCGAAAGGTCGTCGCCCGTGACGATCGCGACCTTGAGCTCGACGCCGACCCCCTTGAAGGCGGCGAGCAGGGCGTCGCGGCAGGCTTCCGGGTTGACGCCGCCGGCATTGGTGACGACGCGGATGCGCTTCTCTGCGATCTCGCGGGCGAGCGGCTTCATCACCAGCGAGACGAAGTCGGTGGCATAGCCGAGCGCGGGGTTCTTCGCCTTCATCCGGGCGAGGATCGACATGGTGATCTCGGCGAGATAGTCGAGCACGAGATAATCGATGCCGCCCTGGCGGACGAGCTGGCGCGGCCCCTCCGGGCTGTCGCCCCAGAAGCCCGCGCCGCAGCCGATGCGGATGCTCTCGCGCATTGTCGCCACCATGGCGTTCACCGCCCGGTCCAGGCCGGCGGACGCTTTTCCGCGAAGGCGGCGAAGCCCTCGCGCGCATCCTCGGTCCGGGCCATGTTGGCGAGCATGAACTGGGCGTATTCGAGCGCCGCGTCCGTCGACATCCCCCTGATCTTGGCGAGGCTCTGCTTGCCCAGGCGGATGCCGGTCGGCGACTTGTCGACGAGCCGGCCGACTAGCCACGCCGTCTTGGCGTCGAGCTCAGCAGCCGGCACGGCGTAGTTGACGATCGCGCCGGCCTCGGGATCGCCCGCCTTGATGGTCTCGCCGGTCAGGCAGAGCTCCATCAAGCGACGATACGGCAGGACCCGCATCAGATAGGGCAGGATCATCATCGGGAAGAGCCCGACCTTGACCTCGGTCACCCCGAGCAGGACGTCGTCGCGCGCCACCACGAGATCGCAGGCGCAGACCAGCCCGAAGCCGCCGGCCAGGGCATGGCCGTTGACCCGCGCCACCAATGGCAGCCGGCAGGCATCCATCCGGCGCAGCAGGCCGGCCACATAATGGCGCGGATCAGCCGCCTCGATGGTGAAGGGCGTTCCGTCCGCATTCGGCTTGAGGTCGCCGCCGGCGCAGAAGGCCTTGTCGCCCGCGCCGGTCAGGATGACGGCGCGCACCTCGGGATCGGCCTCGGCCAGGTCGAGCGCGGCGACGATGCCTTCGGCGACCGCCTCGTTCAGGGCGTTGCGGCGGCTGTCGCGATTGATCGTGACGACCAGCGCCGCGCCGTCGCGTCGGGTGATGACCTCTTCGCTCACGATTCCATCCCTGCGCGGCTCGCTGAGGGAGCCTTCGCCAAATAAATGATTTCAATTCATTTGAGGTGTCAATAGCAGTTTTGCGCTTGGACAGTGCGAGCAGGTGCGCAAACGGATTATTCGATTTTGCCGCATCTGCATCGCGTTGACAGGGAGAGTTGTCGCTGATGAAATGGGCTCAATAAGATTGGAGGGCCGAATGGCCCGGCGCCCGCGCCGCTAGGTGACGAGGCCGAGGGAGGAGATCGACGTGAACGCCGTGAACGGTAGCAACCGCGCCAACGCCTTCGGCCTCGACGAGGAGCAGAACGCGATCCTCGACGGCGCCGACCGCTATGCCCGTGCCGAGCTCTACCCGCTCTCGCAGCGCATGGACGACGAGGAGTGGTGGCCGGACGAGGCCTTCCGGCAGATCGGCGCCAGCGGCTTCCTCGGCGCGACCATCCCCGAGCAATATGGCGGAGCGGGGCTCGACCTGCTTCAGGCCGGGCTGGTCCTGCAGGGCTTCAGCCGCTGGAACCACGCCATGGCGCTCTCCGTCGTCGCGCACGACAACCTCTGCGCCAACAACATCTATCGCAACGGCAACGAGGAACAGCGCCGCCGCTATCTGCCCGATCTCTGCTCGGGGAAGACGATCGGCGCGCTCGGCCTGACCGAGCCGGGGGCGGGCTCGGACGCGCTCGGCTCGATGCGCACCACCGCGCGCCGCGAGGGCGACCACTACATCCTCAACGGCAGCAAGATCTACATCACCAACGGCCCGGTCGCCGATGTGCTCTTGGTCTACGCCAAGACCGACAAGGAACGGGGCCCGCACGGCATCTCCGCCTTCATCGTCGAGAAGGATTTCCCCGGCTTCAAGGTGGCGCAGAAGCTGGTCAAGATGGGCTATCGCGGCAGCCAGACGGCGGAATTGCTGTTCGAGGATTGCCGCGTCCCGGCCGCCAATCTCGTCGGTGCCGAGAACCAGGGCGTCGCCATCGTGATGAGCGGGCTCGATCTGGAACGCGCGATGATCTCGCCGCTCTGCCTCGGCGTTGCCGAGCGGGCGCTCGAGCTCTCGATCGACTACGCCAAGACGCGCAAGCAGTTCGGCAAGCCGATCGGCGCCTTCCAGATGGTCCAGTCGATGCTGGCCGAGATGTATGTGCTGGTCGAGACCATGCGCAGCTTCAGCTACCGCACTTTGGCCGAGGCGGCTCCGCTGGAGGTCGGCGGCGGCGGACGCGGCGACATCCACCGCCTGACTGCAGCCTCGGTGATGTATGCGGCGCAGGCCTGCCACGATGTGCTCGACAAGGCCGTGCAGGTCCATGGCGGCGCCGGCTATATCTGGGAATCCGAGATCAACCGGCTCTTCCGCAGCACCAAGCTGCTCGAGATCGGCGCCGGCACCACCGAGGTGCGCAAGATGATCATCGCCGGCGAATTGCTGAAGGGGATGGAGCGCCATGGCTGAGGCTGTCATCGATCCCGGCGAGCTCGGGCTGGACGACGCCGACCTCGCCGTGCTGCCGACGGTCTACGGGCCGGAGGCCTTCGCCGGCGAGACCGTCCTGATCTCCGGCGGCGCCGGCGGCATCGGCCGCGCGACCGCCTGGCTGCTCGGCCGGCTCGGCGCGCAGGTGATCATCGCCGGGCGCCACGAGGGCAGGCTGGAGGCGGCCGCCGAGGCGATGCGGGCCGCCGGGCTGAAGGCGGCCGGTAAGGCGGTGAACGTGCGCGATCCCGCGACAATCACCGCGCTGCATGACTGGATCGCGGCCGAATTCGGCGGCATCGACATTCTCGTCAACAGCGCCGGCGGCCAGTTCCCGCAGGCGGCGATTGATTTCTCGACGAAGGGCTGGAACGCCGTCGTCGACACCAACCTCAACGGCACCTGGTACATGATGCAGGAGGTCGCGCGGCGCTGGCGTGACGCGAAGCGGCCGGGCAGCATCGTCTCGATCGTGGTGGTGACGCGCCAGGGCCTGCACGGTGTCGCCCATACCATCGCGGCGCGCGCCGGCGTGGTCGGCCTGACCCAGGCGCTGGCGGTGGAATGGGCGCCGCTCGGCATCCGGGTCAACTGCATCGCGCCGGGCGCGATCGAGAC
The DNA here is from genome assembly GCA_013823325.1 of Methylobacterium sp. Classification (GTDB taxonomy): domain Bacteria; phylum Pseudomonadota; class Alphaproteobacteria; order Rhizobiales; family Beijerinckiaceae; genus Allobosea; species Allobosea vestrisii. The sequence continues at coordinate 69,105 of PNLY01000009.1, read as the reverse complement.
GCCGGGCTGGCGGGTCTACGCTCCCGAGCAGATCAAGGCCTATCCGCGCTCCAACCCGATGATGCGCACCGCGACGACCTGGGAGGTGGCGGAGGCCTGCGCCTATCTTTGCGGGCCGGCGGCGGCTTATGTCACCGGCGAAGTGCTTCACGTCGCCGGCGGCGCGCAGCTCTGGGGCGAGACCTGGACGATCCCGCGCCCGGCCTTCTTCGATGGTCCGGGTAATGATCGATAGACCATGACCACAGCCCTCATCCTGAGGAGCCGCGAAGCGGCGTCTCGAAGGATGTTCCAGCTGGTTCAGGAGCCTCCTGGAGCATCCTTCGAGACGCGCTCCGTTGGAGCGCTCCTCAGGATGAGGGCTGAATTTTCAGCTGCGTCGTGGGGAGGGCTTCTCCGGAGCGATTCCGGCAGCTGCCTCCAGCCGCGCCGTCGCCGTCTCCAGCCGGGCGACGACGCTCTCCATCGGGGAAGCCGGCTCGCCGCCGAGCGCCAAGCCGTGATGAACCAGATTGGTGATCGCGTCAGCCATCTCGGCCGGGTCGAAATCGCCTTCGCCGCGCAGGAAGGCCCAGGTGCGATGCTCGATGCAGCCGAAGACCAGATCGCGCACCAGGCTCGGCGAGGTCTCGGGCCGCAGCTCACCCGAAGCGATGCCGGCTTTGACCACGTCAACGAGGCGATTTGTGTAGGCGCGGTTGAGCTCGAACAGGTGCGAGCCGCGATAGTCCGGCGCCGGGCGGATCTCCTGGAACATCAGGCGCGACAGCGCCGGATCGCGATGGATCGAGGTCAGGTGCGTGTAGATGATGAAGCGGATCTGGTTCCAGCTGCCGCGCACCGCGGCGAACTGCTCGGCGTCGTCGCGCAGCATCTCCTCGAACCAGTGCTCGACGACCTTGACCAGCAATTCGCGCTTGTTGGCGAAGAAGCGGTAGATGCTGCCTTCGACCACGCCGGCGCGCAGCGCGATATCGGTGATCAGCGCGTCGTTGTAGCCCTTCTCGACGAAGACCTCCTTGGCCGCGGCCATGATGTCGGAGATGCGCCGCTCGGGCGGCAGCCGGTTGACCTGGCGCTTCAGGGCAGTGCGGGGCGGCATCGACGATCCTTGCTGAGGCCAAGCGGCGGCGCGCCGGCGGGGCTGGTAAAGCCGGTCGAGGGTTTTGCGCAAGGCCGGGCCGGCGCAGCGCTAATAAATACCATTCATCACTATCGTGCCGCAAGCGGGAACGCGGGGTACGTCGGAAGGCTGGTCGAGGCAATGTCGGCGGCGCTTCGGCTTGGCGGATGATCTCGCATTCTGTCGGCGGCGGCGCTCCCGGAGGACTTGATAAGTCACGTTCATTGATTCTGTGCCGCGCCGTCTTGCGTCGCGGCCGGATATCGCATCGCTAGAGGGAGGGATCCTTGCCGTTGCCTGCCGCTTTCGCCGGACGCCTGCGCGTTCCCGTCATCGCCGCGCCGATGTTCCTGATGTCGGGGCCGGATCTCGTCGTCTCCTGCTGCCGCAATGGCGTCGTCGGCAGTTTCCCGGCGCTCAACCAGCGGACCACCGCCGGCTTCGCCGACTGGCTCGATGAGATCGAAGGGCGGCTGGGAGTTGGGGGTGAGGTTGCGCCTTTCGGTGTCAACCTGGTGGTTCACCGCAGCAATCCGCGGCTGGAGGCCGATCTTGCCGTCGTGGTCGAGCGCAAGGTGCCGCTGGTCATCACCTCGCTTGGTCTCAATCGCGACCTGATCAAGGCGGTACATGGCTATGGCGGGTTGGTCTTCCATGATGTGATCAACCTCGCCTTTGCCGCCAAGGCGGCCGATGCTGGCGTCGACGGGCTGATTGCTGTCTCTGCTGGCGCCGGCGGCCATGCCGGGCCGCTCAATCCGTTCGCGGCGCTCGCCGATATCCGCCGCATCTTCGACGGTACCCTCGTGCTTGGCGGGGCTTTGAGCAATGGAGCGCAGGTCGCGGCCGCCCGGCTGGCGGGCGCCGACATGGCCTATCTCGGCACGCGTTTCATGGCAACGCAGGAGAGCATGGCGCCGCAGGCGCTGCGCTCGATGCTGCTCGATTCGTCTGCCGCCGACATCGTCTACACCCCGGCGATCAGTGGCGTGCATGGCAATTTCCTGCGTGCGAGCATCCTGGCAGCGGGGCGCGATCCCGACGATCTCGGCAAGCCGGCGAGCTATGATTTCGGTACGACGGAGGCCAAGGCCTGGCGCGATATCTGGGCGGCCGGGCAGGGTGTCGGTGCGATCGATGACCTGCCCGCTGCATCCGAGCTATGCCGGCGATTGGCCGAAGAATACGAGGCGACCTTGGCAGGCGCCGTGAATCTGTCGTGCCGGACCGTTGGCGGGCCGGTGGACTGAGCCGGGTTCATTGAGGTGTTCGGCTGAGAGGCGTGCGCTGGTCGGCGCGAACGGGGTACTCCGGGCGTGCCCGTGCGAAAATTCCAACCTGCTGACAGGGCGGAAACCGATCGCCTGGAGAGTTGACAGTAAGAGATGAATTCTATTCATTAGCTGTATCGAGCTGACGCCTATTGAGCCAACAAGCCAGCGCAGCCGGGGAGGATGCCGTGGGAGTCAACGCCGTTCGCGCGGCGGCGCCGCATGTGTGCCGGGCGCCCGCAGATATCGGGGTTTGGGTCGCCGATTGCGGCTCTTCGGCCGGCTGTTGCGGGTGTCTCGAATGAATGAGGTTCAATACCGCCCCGCCACGAGCGTCGCAGGCGCGCCCGTCGCGCTCTCCTGCGCCGGGATCGAGCGCAGCTTCGGCGGCTTGCGGGCGCTGAAGGGCGTCTCGCTCGACGTTCGCCAGGGCGAGATCCTCGGCCTCGTCGGCCCGAACGGCTCGGGCAAGACCACCATGGTCAACGTGATCACCGGCTTCTACCCGCCCAATGCCGGCAAGGTCAGCCTGTTCGGCGAGGACATCACCGCGCTGAAGCCGCATCGCGTCGCGGCCCGTGGCGTCGCCCGCACCTTCCAGAACCTCGCTTTGTTCAAGGGCATGAGCGTCCTCGACAACATCCTGATCGGCCGTCACACCCACATGAAGCCGAGCGCGCTCGGGGCGCTGTTCTACTGGTGGTGGGCCGAGCGCGAGGAACTGGCGCACCGGCGCGTCGTCGAAGAGATGATCGAGTTCATGCAGCTCCAGGACATCCGCGACGAGCCGGTCGAGGTCATCCCGCTCGGCCTGCAGAAGCGCGTCGAGCTGGCGCGCGCCCTCGTCGCCGAGCCGCGCCTCCTGATCCTGGACGAGCCCATGGCCGGCATGAACCAGGAGGAGAAGGAATACATCGCCCGCTTCATCCTCGATGCGAGCGAGGCCCGCGGCGTCACCACCCTGATCATCGAGCACCACATGGACGTGGTGACCTCGATCTGCGACCGGGTCGTCGTGCTGAGCTATGGCGAGGTGATCTCGGAGGGCGAGCCGCAGGCGGCGATCTCGCATCCGGCTGTGGTCAGCGCCTATTTGGGCGAGCGCGCCGCCAAGCGCCATCAGACCGGGAGCGCGGCATGACGGCGCTCGGCAAGATCGGGGAGGGCGCCCATTGGCCGGTCGCGGCCAATGGCGAGCCGGCGACGCTGATCGCGGCGCTCGCCCGCAATGCCGCCGAGTTCGGCGATCGCGTCGCCTTCCGTGAGCGGCGCTACGGCATCTGGCAGGAGCAGAACTGGCGCGAGGTTTTCGCGGAGATCGCCGCGATGGCGGCGGGGCTCGAGCAGGCCGGCCTGGTCGCCGGCGCCGCGATGACCGTGATCGGCGACAACCGCCCGCGGCTCTATTACGCCATGCTCGCCGCCAACATGCTGCGCGCCTTCCCGTCGCCGGTCTTTCCGGACGTTCCGCTCGAGGAGCTGATCGTCGCGACCCGCCATGGCGCGCCGCCCGTCGGCATCGCCGAGGATCAGGAGCAGGTCGACAAGCTGCTGCAGCTGCGCGACGCGACCGGCCGCGTCGCCACCATCCTCTACGATGACGAGCGTGGGCTCGATACCTACGACCTGCCCGGTCTGATGTCGCTCGATGCACTGGTCGCCAAGGGCCGCGAGCGGCTGGCGCGCGAGCCCAATCTCCTCAGGCGCTTCGTCGACGAGCCGCAGGCCGACGACATCTCCGTGCTGCTGCACTCATCCGGCACGACGGGCCTGCCCAAGGGTATCCCGCTGCGCCATCGCAACGTCACCGGCGGCCTGCTCAACGCGAGGGCGAGCGGCTATTTCCGCCAGCACGAGGAACTCTACGCCTATCTGCCCACCGCCTGGGTCGGCGACTTCGTCTTCACGCTGGGCGCCGGCATGATGATGGCGGCGACGATCAACATCCCCGAGCGCCAGGAGACGGTGATGCGCGACCTGCGCGAGGTCTCGCCGACCTTCTATCTCGCCGCGCCGCGCGCCTGGGACCAGATGCTGACCCGCGTCCAGGTCGGCATGAAGAACTCGACGCCGTTCAAGCGCTGGCTGTTCGAGACGACGATGGAGCGCGCCGTCGCCTACGAGCGCAAGCGCCTCGCCGGGGGCTCACTGACGCTGACGGAAAAGCTGCTTGATGCCGTCGGCAACGTGCTGGTCTATGCGCCGCTGCGCGATCATCTGGGATTGGGACGCGCCGAGCGCGCCTTCACGGGCGGCGAAGCGCTCGGCGAGGACACCTTCCTGTTCTTCCGGGCGCTCGGCATCAAGCTGAAGCAGTTCTACGGCCAGACCGAGACCTGCGCGCTGACGGCGGCGCAGACCGAGGGGCAGGTCAAGCTGCACACGGTCGGCAAGCCGATGGAAGGTAGCCAGATCAGGATCGACGACAGCGGCGAGATCCTGGTGCGCTCCACCTCGGTGGTTGACGGCTACTATGACGATCCCGAAAGCAGCGCCAAGGCGCTGGTCGATGGCTGGCTGCACACCGGCGATGCCGGGCGCATCGACGAGGACGGCCAGCTCGTCGTGCTCGGCCGCGTCAGCGAGGTCGTGCGCACCGCCTCGGGCGAGCGCTACATCCCGAACTTCATCGAGAACCGGCTGAAATTCAGCCCCTATATCCGTAATGTCGCGGTGATCGGCGCCGGGCGCGACCAGCTCACCGCCATCGTCTGCATCGATTTCGACGCGGTCGGCCACTGGGCCGAGGAGCGCGGCATCTCCTACACCTCCTATGCCGAGCTCTCGCAGCGGCCCGAGGTGCAGGCGCTGATCGGCCAGGTGGTCAGGCACGTCAACGGCACGCAGCCGGACGGCCTGCGCATCAGGCGCTTCTCGAACCTGCACAAGGATTTCGACGCCGACGACGGCGAGATCACCCGCACCCGCAAGCTGCGCCGCAACACCATCGAGACCACCTACGCCTCGCTGATCGAGGCGCTCTACAGCGGGGCGACCGAGACCGTGTTCGACGCCACCATCGCCTATGAGAACGGGGAGCGCGGCGTGATCCGGCGGACGCTCAAGATCAGTGAGGTCGTCGCCTGATGGACTGGATCCTGCTCGCGGAACTCTCGGCCAACGGCGTCTTCGTCGGCCTGATGTATGCGCTGGTCTCGCTCGGCATCGTGCTGATCTACAAGACCTCCGGCACCGCCAATCTCGCCCAGGGCGCCATCGCCATGACCGGCGGCTACGTCACCTGGGCGCTCGCCACTTTGGTCGGCCTGCCGATGTGGCTGGCGATTCCCGTTGCACTCGTTGGCATGTTCGGCTTCGGCCTGCTGATGGAACGCATCGCGCTGCGCCGGATGATCGGCCAGCCGGTGATCATGACGATCATGCTGACGCTCGGCGTTGAGATCATGCTGCGCGGCCTTCTCCCCGGCATCTTCGGTGCGGCGGTCAAGCGCCTCGATATCGGCCTGCCGCAGCAGCCGCTCTTCGTCGGCGATCTCCTGCTCAATCGCTCCACGATGATCGGCGGCTCGATCTCGCTGCTGCTGATCCTGCTCTCACTGTTCTTCTTCAACTCGCGCTACGGCGTGGTGATGCGCGCCGTCGCCGACGACCAGACCGCCTCCTGGTCGGTCGGCATCAGGGTCGAGCGCGCGATCGCCGTCGCCTGGGGGCTCGCCGCCGTTTCCGCCACCGCCGCCGGCGTGCTCTGGGGCAGCACCCAGGGCATCGACTGGTCGCTCTCGCTGCTGCTGATCAAGGCGCTCGCCATCGCCATCCTCGGCGGGCTCGACTCCATTCCGGGCGTGTTGATCGCCGGCGTCATCGTTGGCGTCGCCGAGAGCCTCGCCACCGGCGTGCTCGACCCGCTGGTCGGCGGCGGCTCGCGCGACGTGGTCGCGGCCGTGATCATCCTGGTGACGCTCCTGCTCAAGCCGCACGGCCTGTTCGGCCGTCACCATATCGAGAGGGTCTGACGCCGTGTTCTATCGTCGCGCCGGCATCCGCCACACGCGCTATCAGGACGAGCGCCAGCTGTTCCCGCTCGGCTTCGACCGCGGCCTGATCATCGCGGTCATCGCCATCCTGCTGGCGGCGCCCTTCCTGTTCGACCGGCTCTATGTCTCCGGCTACCTGCTGCCCTGGCTGATCTGGACCTCAGCGGCGCTCGGCCTCAACTTGCTGATGGGCTGGTCCGGCCAGATCCATCTCGGCTATGGCGCGGTGATGGGCATCGGCGCCTATGGCTCGGTCCATCTGGTGCGCCTCGGCGTGCCGCTCGAGATCGCCATGATCGCCGGCGGCCTGCTCAGCGCCACCATCGGCACCATGTTCGGCGGCGCGGCCCTGCGCATGAAGGGCATTTATCTGGCGATGGCGACGCTCGCCATGCAGTATGTCGTCGACTTCGTCATCTCGCACTCTTCGGTGATCAGCGGCGGCTCGCTCGCGACCTTGCAGGTGCCACCGGTCCGCTTCTTGGGCATCCCGCTGCAAGGCGACCTGCCGACCTATTACCTCGCCTTCGGCGTCTGCTTCGTCATCACACTGTTCATGCTGAACGTCCGCCGCACCAGCTTCGGCCGCGCCCTGGCGGCTTTGCGCGAGAAGGACTACGCCGCGCAGATCCTCGGCATCTCGACCTTCCGCTACAAGCTGCTGGCGTTCTGGGTCTCGTCCTTCATCGGCGGCGTCGTCGGCTCGCTGCTGGCGGTGACCTATCTCAGGGCGATCTCGCCCGACCAGTTCCATATCGAGCTCTCGATCCAGATCCTGGCGATGATCATCGTCGGCGGTCTCGGCAGCGTGCTCGGCCCGTTCTTCGGCACGGCGCTCATCCTGTTCGCGCCGATCCTGCTCAACAATTTGCTTGGCTTCACCGCCGGCACATTCGGCTGGTCCTTGCCGATCGACCTGCGCGCCCATCTGCCATTGATGGCTTATGGCGCGCTGGTGATCGGCTTCCTGCTCTACGAGCCGCTCGGCCTCGCCAAGATCTACGCCAATTTCCGCAATTACTTGCTCGTCTGGCCGTTCCGCCATGCCCAGCGGTGACGGTGCCTCAATCAACGACAGGGCTGGAGGAAACAGGATGTCGCTCGATCGCCGTTCGTTCATCGCCGGCTCGGCCGCGCTGGCCGTGCCGCTCGCCCTTCCGGTGCAGGTCTTTGCCCAGGAGAAGATCGTCCGCTTCACGCTGCCGCAGGACTTCACCCGCATCTACACCTTCGTCACCTCGGAATATAACCAGGGCCAGCGCGACTACTTCACCCTGGTCAACGAGCGCGGCGGCGTCGGCGGCTACAAGATCGTCGCTGATATCACCGACCACGCCAACGACCTGCCGCGCGCGATCGAGGCCTATGAGCGTGGCAAGCGCGAGGGCGCGGTGCTGATCGACCCGCTCTCGACGCCGGTGGCGCGGGCTCTGGTACCGCGCGCGCTCGAGGACAAGATCAACATGATCACCGCCTATTCCGGCCGCAGCGACGCCGCCGACGGCAGCGCCTTCCCCTATGTGCTGCCGCTCTCGATCAATTACTGGACCCAGGCGGGCCTGATCATCGAGCAGTTCAAGAAGACCGAGAAGGGCAGCCTCAAGGGCAAGAAGATCGTCTTCGTCCACATCGACACGCCCTTCGGCAAGGAGCCGCTGCCGATCCTCAACGTCCTCGCCAAGAAGGAAGGCTACGAGCTCGCCGCCTTCCCCTATACGCCGCCGGGCAACGACCAGTCGGCGATCTGGCCGCAGGTGCGCCGTGCGCGGCCCGATTTCGTGATCTTCTGGGGTGCCGGCGTCGGCCAGACCGTGGCGCTGACCGAGGCGATCCGCAACGGCCTGCCGATGGACCGCGTCTCCGGCAGCGTCTGGCTCTCCGAATCCGACATGGATGTGGTCGGGCGCGAGGCGGCCAAGGGCGTGATGAAGGTCGAGCCCTGCGTCGGCGGCCGCGAGCCCAAGGTGATCAAGGACATCCTCGCCGACGTCGTCGGCAAGGGCAAAGGCGCCGGCCCCGAGAACAAGGTCGGCACCGCCTACTACAACTACGGCGTCCAGATGGCGACGCTGATGGTCGAGGGCGTGCGCAGGGCGGCCGAGAAGGCGCCGAACGGCCCGGTCACCGGCCCCTGGCTCAACGAAGGCTTGCGCTCGATCACCAACTTCACCGCCGACGGCCTGCTGCCGCCCACCACGATCACCAGGGACGACCACCAGGGCGGCGGCATGGGCCGGATCGCGCGCTGGGACGGCGCCAGGTTCGTGCCGATCACCGACTGGTTCTCCGCCAACCAGGACGTGGTCTGGGAGGAAATCCGCAAGAACTCGGACGAGTTCAAGAAGTCCGGGAAATGACCCTGCGCGGGCGGCGCGGGTGTTCCGCACCGCCCCTTTTCGGATCGGGCCGATGACGCTGCTGGCGCTGAACAATATCGAGATCGTCTACGATCAGGTCTTCCTCGCCGTGCGCGGCGTCTCGATCGAGGTGCCCGATAAGGGGCTCGTCGCCGTGCTCGGCGCCAACGGCGCCGGCAAGAGCACCGTGCTGAAATCGATCTCGGGCCTGCTCAAGCCCGAGCGTGGCGCCGTCACCCGTGGCGAGATCAGCTTCGACGGCCACTCGATCCTGGCGGTCGATCCGCCCGATCGCGTGCGCCTCGGCATCGTCCATGTGCTGGAGGGACGGCGCGTCTTCGGCCATCTGACGCCGAAGGAGAACCTGATCGCGGCCGCGACCATGCATCGCGAGCGCGGCCATGTCACGGCGCTGATCGACCGGATGTTCGAGACCTTCCCGCGCCTCGCCCAGCGGGCCAAGGCCGAGGCCGGCTATCTCTCCGGCGGCGAGCAGCAGATGCTGGCGATCGCCCGCGCCTTGATGACAGAACCGCGCCTGCTGATGCTGGACGAGCCGAGCCTCGGCCTTGCGCCCTTCCTCGTCGACGAGATCTTCGACATCGTCCGCAACGTCAATGAGCGCGACGGCGTCGCCGTGCTGCTGGTCGAGCAGAACGCGACGGCGGCGCTGGAGATCGCCCATTACGGCTACCTGATCGAGAACGGCCGTATCCTGATGAGCGGGGAGGCTGCCGTGCTGAGCGCAAATCCCGACGTCGCCGACGCCTATCTCGGCGGCCATCAGAAGGTCGACTACCACGCGGTCAAGCACTACCGGCGCCGCAAGCGCTGGCTCGCCTGAGGCCGTCATGGGGAAGCACTACGACCGCCGGGAGACCCGCACGCCCGCGCGCCGCGAGGCCGATCTGTTCCGGCGGCTGCCGCAGGTGTTGGCGGCGGCGCAGCGGCTGCCCGCCTGGCGCAAGCATCTGCGCGGCATCGATCCGCAGGCCGTCACCGACCGGGCGCCGCTGGCCCGCCTGCCGGTGCTGCGCAAGTCGGATTTGCCGGCGACCCAGCGCGGCAAGCCGCCCTTTGGCGGTTTGCTACCGGGCCGTCCGAGCGACTATCGCCGCTTGATGATGTCGCCGGGGCCGATCTTCGAGCCCGAGAGCCATGACGATGATCCCTGGCGGGTCGCCCGCGCGCTCGCCGCGACCGGCGCCGGCTGGCGTGACATCGTGCTCAACACCTTCTCCTATCACCTGACGCCCGGCGCATGGTGTTTCGATGCCGGGGCGCGCGTGCTCGGCTGCGCCGTGATCCCGGCAGGGCCCGGCAATAGCGACGCCCAGCTCGACCTGATCGAGGCCTATCGCCCGACGCTCTATGCCGGCGTGCCGGACTTCCTGAAGATCCTGCTCGATCTCGGCGCGGCGCGCGGGCGCGATCTCTCCTCGCTGAAGCGGGCGATGGTTTCCGGTGCCGCTTTCCCGCCCTCGCTGCAGGCCGAATTCCGCGAGCGCGGCATCGACGCCTATCAGTGCTACGCCACCGCCGAATGCGGCGTCATCGCCTATGAGACGCCGGCCCGCGAAGGCCTCGTCCTCAACGAGGACATCATCGTCGAGATCCTGCGGCCCGGCACCGGCCAGCCCGTGGCGGAGGGCGAGATCGGCGAGATCGCCGTCACCATCCTCGATCCGAAGAAGCCATTGATCCGCTTCGCCGTCGGCGATCTCAGCGCGACGTTGCCGGGCTTGTCGCCTTGCGGGCGCACCAACCAGCGCATCCGCGGCTGGCTCGGCCGGGCCGACCAGTCGGCCAAGGTCAAGGGCATGTTCGTCCGACCGGAGCAGGTTGCAGCCGTTGCCGCGCGCCATCCGGAACTCGGCCGGTGCCGGTTGGTGGTGATGCGTGCCGGCGAGACCGATGCGATGTGCTTCAAGGCCGAGGCTGCCGCGCCGGGGCCCGGCCTGGCGGAGGCGATGAAGGCTTCAGTACGCGATATCTTCAAGCTGGGCGGTGCGATCGAGCTGGTCGCGCCGGGGACATTGCCCAACGACGGCAAGGTTATCGACGATACGAGGACGCCTGCCTGAGACGGCGGGCGCAGACAGGATGAGGACGGGACGATGAGCGATGCGGCAGGCGAGGTGGTGATCACGGAGCGGCATGGGCCGATCCTTATTGTGACCATGAACCGCCCCAAGGTGCTCAACGTCCTCGACGAGGCGATGGCGGATGCGCTGGTCGCGGCGTTCTCGGGGCTCGCAGCCGACCAGACGATCCGCGCGGTCATCCTGGCCGGGGCAGGGCGCTCCTTCATGGCGGGGGGCGATCTCGCCCGCTTCCAGAGCGACCTGCCCGGCGCGCCGCAGACCGCGACGAAGCTGATCGACCGCTTCCACACGCTGATGCGCCTGATCAAGGCGATGCCGCAGCTGGTGATCGCGGCGGTACAGGGGCCGGTCGCCGGCGGCGGCGTCGGGCTGGCGCTCGCCTGCGACCTTGTGGTGGCGGCAGAGGATGCGAGCTTCCTCTCGGCCTATACCAAGCTCGGCACCAGCCCCGATGGCGGCACCACCTGGACGCTGACGCAGTTGCTCGGCCCGCGCCGGGCGCTGGAATTCGTGCTGCTCAACGAGGCGATGAATGCGCAGACCGCGCTCCAGCTCGGCCTGGTCAACCGCCTCGTGCCGAAGGATGAGCTGATGGAGACGGCGCGAGCCATGGCGGAAAAGCTCGCCCGCGGCAGCGTCGGCGCGCAAGCGGCGAGCAAGGCACTGGTCCAGGCCGCGACTCATGGCTCCTTCGATGCGCAGCTCGACCTGGAGAAGCAGAACTTCGTCGCGAACGCCGGCACGGCGGATTTCCGCGAGGGCATCGCCGCCTTCTTCGAGCGCCGGTCGCCGAAATTCTAGCCGCGCGGTGCGCGCCAGGCGGCTACCAGCCCGGCGAAGAGCACCATCAGCAGGGCGCCGTGGAAGGCCTTGTCCGCCAGCGTCTGCGGCCCGACGCCGCCAGTGATCGTAAAGACGCCGACCAGCGTGCCGAGCAGCGCGAAACCCTGCACGGCGAGGGCGATCGTCCGCATCGCCGCCGGGCGCAGCAGGCAGATGATCAGGCCGAGCACCAGCACGGCTGCGATCACGCCTTCCGCCGTCCTGGCCGAGCCGTGCTCATGGCCGCCGATCAGGATGCCGGCATGGACCAGCGTGGCGCCGGCAAAGAGCAGGATCTCGACGGCCAGAATCTTGGTCAGCGTCGCGGAAGGTTTCATCAGACCTCTCCGCCAGCCTCGGCGCGCAGGCCGATCCGGTCGAGGGCGCTGAGCAGCATGGCCTTCCGGTCGTCGGCTGGCTCCGGCGTCCGCCATGCCACGAAGCCGTCCGGGCGGACCAGAACGGCGCCCTGGCGGCTTATGCCGTAGCTGCCGAGCCAGTCCTCCGCGCCGAGGCCCCAGCTGGTGAGCGGCAGGCTGCATTCGCTTCGGATCGCCTCAGCGGCTTCGTGCCAGGCCGGATCGCGGCTCAGCAGAACGAAATCCCGGCCGAACAGGTCGAGCATCGAAAGCGCCTTGCCCTGATGCTCGATCTGATGATGCGGCGCGCGCGTCCCCGGCTGCCCGGACAGCGTCGCGAAAGGCACGAAGGGCGCATCGGGCGGCGCGCCGTCGTGGAGGATCGCACCGGCGTCGTAGCGCTGGCCGAAGATCACGTCGTAATCGGCGACGATCGGCGGCGGTGTCGGCAGGCGCCCGGCCGGGTCCCGGAACCAGGCTTGGAGCCGGGCGAGCGCCTGCGCCAGCGTCGCCGCGATCACCGGGCGACGTTCCTGGTCGTAGCTGTCGAGCAGCTCGGACCGCGCTTTACCCTGCATGGCCAGGGCGAGCTTCCAGGCGAGGTTGTGCGCATCGTGAATGCCGGAATTGCCGCCGAAGGCGCCGGTCGGCGGCATCAGATGCGCCGCATCGCCGATGAGGAAGCAGCGGCCTTCGCGAAAGCGCTCGGCGATCTGGGCGGCCAGCGCCCAGGGGCGCGCATCGACCAGCTCCGCCTTGACGTCGGGTCGTCCGGCGCCCCGGGTGACCAGCTCACGACAGCGCTGCGCGTCGAAATCCTCCGGCCTGTCGCCATTCTCGGGAAAATACTGCAGCGCCAGCAGCCAGCGCCCTTGGCGGCGCGGGGTGAGCGTGGCGTTGAGGTCGGTAACGAAGCAGGAGGTGAAGCGCTTGCCACCGAGGGTCGGTGGCAGGTCGGTGTCGAAGATCAGGTTCATCCAGTGCTGCAGCACGCCGGGGCCGTCGATGCCGATGCCGAGACGTTGGCGCAGCGAACCGCCGGCGCCGTCCGCGACGATCAGGTAGTCGGCGGCGACGGTCTCCTCGGCTCCGCTGCTCCGGTCTCGAATCCGGGCACGGACCTGCCGCTCGTCCTGCTCGAGGGCCTCGAACTCGGTATTGAAGCGCATGGTCGCGCCGAGCCGCTCGGCATGGCGCCTCAGGATCGGCTCCAGCACGTTCTGGTCGCAAGTCGCCGGCTGGGTCGGGCTATAGGGCGTAGCGTCGGGCCAGCCGACCTCGCTCCATTGCACCTCGGGATCGGCCAGATTTCTCGCCCGGGCGATGCCGCCGCTTTGCTGGTCGCCGGTGCGCCGGGCGCGGATCTCCGCTTCCAGCCCGAGGCTGCGGAAGATCTCCATGCTGCGTGGCGAAATCCCGGTGAACTTGTACTGGATCGAGGTTTCGGCATGACGCTCGACAACCATGCAGTCGATGCGATGGTGGGCGAGGAGCGTGGCGGCCGCGAGCCCACTCAGGCCGCCGCCGACAATGAGGACGCCAGTGCTGGTGCTCATGATGGTTTCCCCTCGAACGGCAGCCTTCGCGATCCGACGGCTGGAGCGGGACGGCTCCTGCAGCAGCCAAGGCCCGCATACGAAAGATATTTTGATGATTCAAAATATTTTGTATATCAAAATATGTCAAGACACCGAGGTCCTGAGCCGATGACACGCGATGCGACGAGGCCATCTCCCGAAGAGGCGGCCGAGGCGGCCGCCGAGGCATGGCGGCTGATGTTCGGCTTCCTGATGCGCTCCGCGCCCGAGCGGCTCCTGGCCCAGCAGGAGCGGGGGCTGACGCCGAACGATGCCCGCGCGCTGTCCTCGCTCCTCGCCGGCGACAAGCCGATGGGCGCGCTGGCGAAGGAGTGGGCCTGCGATCCCTCGACCGCGACCTGGCTGGTCGACCGGCTGGAGCGGGCGGGCCTGGCCGAGCGCGTCGCCTCGGCGGCCGACCGGCGCGTGAAGCTGGTCCAGGCGACGGAAAAGGGCAGGGCGACCATGCGGGAGTTGACGGCGGCCTATCACCGCCCACCGGCCGAGCTCACCCGGTTGGCGCAAGGCGATCTCACCGAGCTCGCCCGTATCCTGAGGATGCTGCAACCGGACGAGGCTTGATCGCCGCCGGAGGCCCATGCGGGATACTCTTGGGCGCGCTGCGCCTACGCTACTGACGTCTGCCTGTGCGACCCTAGCATAGGGCGAGCAAAACCTTGGCTGGGAGATGCCCTACGCATGACGACGCCCATCCGGATCGGTGCCCTGGCTCCGCTGTCGCCGCCCGGCTGGGTCGAAGCCGGCCGGCATCTGCTCATAGGGCTCGAACTCGCCGCCGCCGACGTCAACGCGGCCGGCGGGATCGACGGAAGGCCGCTCCAGCTGATCGTACGCGACACCGCTGCCGATCCGCAGAAGGCAGTGGCCGCAGTCGACGAGCTGGCCGGTCTGGGCGTCGTCGCGCTGACCGGGGAATATCACAGCGTCGTTGCCCGCGCCGCTGCCGCCAGGGCCGATGCCCTGCGCTTGCCGTTCCTCTGCTCCTCGGCGGTTCTCGATGCGCTCACCGAACTGCCGACGGATTGGGTTGCCCGGATCGCCCCGGCGCAATCGCGCGGCTGGCGGCTCTATGCTGACTTCCTGCTGAGCGCAGGGCACCAGCGCATCGCCGTCGCGACCGTGCCCAGTGTCTATTGGGCCTCCGGGACCCGCATCCTGCGGGACTACATCACGCCACGCGGTGGGAGCGTCACGGAGTTCGAGATGAACTCGCTCACGCCTGCCGCGCTCTGCGACGAACTCGCCGGCAAGGGCGCCACGGCCCTGCTGCTCCTGGTTGGCCATCCCGAGCCGGCGGTCTCGATTGTCAAGGCCGTCCGCAGCGATCCGCGCCTTGGCGGCGTCCTGATCGGCGCACCGGCCGGGCCGCCGGAGCTGCCCGCATGGCTGGCGTTGCTGGGCGAGGACGGGGCCGCGATCCCGTTCCTGCGCTATTTGCCGGAGCAGCTTCCGCCGCTCGGTCTGCGAGTCGAGGCGGCCCTGCGCCAGCAGCTTGCGCAGGCGCCGTCGTTCGTCGCCTTCGAGGGCTATGACACGATCGCGGTTCTCGCAGGCATGCTGCGGTCTCACGGCCCGGATCGGGCACGCCTTGCCGAGGCCTGGCCCCATGTTTCCGTCGAAGGCACGCGCGGGCGGATCGGCTTCTCGCGCGTGCCGGGCATCGGGGTCTGGCAATGGGCCTGGCCGCCGATCCAGGTGGTCGACCGGGACCTGGCGGCGCCCGATCGCTTTCGCATCCTGCGCGCTGGCTGAGCACGCGCCGAGCCTGCCGGACCGGCCAAATCCGTTGGCCGGCGCGGCCGGTCTTCGTCCTCAGCCGGTCTTGGTCCTCAGGCGCCCTTGGCTTGGTTGAAGTCCGAGATGCCGCCATGCGCGGCCGACCATTTGGCCGGCTCGTTCAGGAAGCTCTCGACCTCGTCCAGCACCTTCGGCTCGAAATGCCCGCTCGCCTTGGCGACCTTGAGCACGTCCCACCAGGTGGTGAGGTAATGCAGGCCGACGCCGATCTCCTGCATCATTGCGCGCCCCTGCGGGAAGATGTCGTAGTAGAACAGCACGAAGCAGTGATCGACCTTGGCGCCTGCGTCGCGCAGCGCCTTGCAGAAATTGACCTTGCTGCCGCCATCCGTGGCGAGGTCCTCGACCAGCAGCGTGCGTGCGCCCTCGACGACCTCGCCCTCGATCTGGGCATTGCGACCGAAGCCCTTGGGTTTCTTGCGGACATATTGCATTGGCAGCGACAGGCGATCGGAGATCCAGGCGGCGAAGGGAATGCCGGCTGTCTCGCCACCGGCGACGATGTCGATCGATTCATAGCCGATATCGCGCACGATGGTGGTCGCGGCGAAGTCGATCAGCGAGGAGCGCAAACGCGGGAAGGAAATGATCTTGCGGCAGTCGATATAGACCGGGCTCGCCCAGCCGGAGGTGAAGATGAAGGGCTTGTCCTTGTAGAAGTGGACCGCCTTGATCTCGAGCAGCATCTTGGCCGCCTCAAGGGCGATGGTCTCCCGGTCGACCGGCATGTAGAGATTGGGCATGGTCTTGGTCTCCAGGGCCAGCGCGCGCCAGCCTTCGCCGTTTGCAGGCGTTGGCGCGGCTCGTGTCGAATTCGCAAACGGCCCCTTCTCGACAGGTTGCCGGTGAAGGTCAATCCCCGCCATGCGCTGTCCCCGGCATGATTGCATGGAGAGGCTCGCACGGCCCGGGCAAGGCGGCTATGGAAAGGCCAGCCCCGCGGTGGATTCGGCCGGGCGGGTAGGTCAGCACAGGGGCAGGTCATGAGCGTCACGGAACTCTTCGGCAGCACGCAAGCCAAGGCAGCCGGAACCTTCGAGACCCTGACGATCCGCCGTCCGGACGATTGGCACGTGCATCTGCGCGACGGCGCCATGCTGAAGGCGGTGCTGCCCTTCACCGCGGCGCAGTTCAGGCGCGGCATCATCATGCCGAACCTGGTGCCGCCGGTGACGTCGGTCGACGCGGCCACGGCCTATCGCGAGCGCATCCTCGCGGCGCGGCCCGACGGCAACGATTTCACCCCGCTGATGACCTGTTATCTGACCGACACGACCAATCCGGACGAGATCGAGCGCGGTTTCCGCGACGGCGTCTGGGCCGCGGCCAAGCTCTACCCGGCCGGTGCCACCACCAATGCCCATCACGGCGTCACCAATATTCCGAAGCTCGCCCCGGTGCTGGAGCGGATGGAGAAGATCGGCATGCCGGTCCTGGTACATGGCGAGGCCACCGATCCGGCCGTCGACATCTTCGACCGCGAGGCGGTGTTCATGGAGACGGAGATGCTGCCGCTGCTCAAGCGGCATCAGGGCCTCAAGGTCGTGGTCGAGCACGTCACCACCGCCGAGACCGTCGAACTGGTGCGCGCCCATGCCGGCCGGGCAGCGGCTACGGTGACGCCGCACCACCTGATCCTCAACCGCACCTCGATCTTCCAGGGCGGGCTCCGGCCGCATCTCTACTGCCTGCCCGTCGCCAAGCGCGAGCGCCATCGTCTCGCTCTGCGCAAGGCGGTCACCTCCGGCGACGGCAACTTCTTCATCGGCACCGACACCGCGCCGCATCTGCGCTCAGCCAAGCAGGCCGAATGCTGCTCGGCCGGCGTCTTCGGTGGCGCCACCGCCTTGCAAACTTACGTGCAGGTCTTCGACGAGGAGGGCGCTCTCCCGCATTTCGAGGCCTTCGCCTCGGAGAACGGGGCGCGCTTTTACGGCCTGCCGCTGAACGAGGGCACGATCACCCTGGAGAAGCGCCCCTGTCGGGTCTCGCCGACCGTGGCGGTCGGCGAGGAGGACGTCGTCATCTTCCGCGGCGGCGAGGAGCTGCCCTGGTCGCTCGGTGAGGTGAGGGGCTGACGCTTCTTCCCTTCTCCCCTTGCGGGAGAAGGTGGCCCGAAGGGCCGGATGAGGGGTTGCGCAGGTCTTGAACGTTTCGGGAAACTCGGCGCCAAGCCAGCGATGGGCGTCGCGCGACCCCTCACCCTAGCCCTCTCCCGCAAGGGGAGAGGGGATAGCAGGTGTCTGTCGTCCGCTCAGCCCGCCGCAGCCGGCTCGATCAGCTTGGCGATGTTGAGCAATTGCAGGTCCCGTCCCGCGACCGCGCTCAGCATCAGCCCGCCCGAGAGCTTGTCGCCGAGCGGCATCGGCAGCGAGATCGAGCACAAATCGAACAGGTTGCCGAAGGCCGGGTTGCGCAGGATCAGCCGGTTGGCGGTGAAGAAGGCCTCGTCGCCGGCCTCCATCGCGGCGATCGTCGGCGCCTCGATCGGGACGGTAGGCGCCAGGAAGCCGTCGAGCCCGTCGAGCTGGGCTTTGAGCTTGGCGATCAGCACCCGGCGCTTCTCCATGGCGATGATGTAGTCGGCCGCCTTGCAGGGCACGCCGATGGCGATGCGGGCTGCGACGCGCCGATCATAGGCGTCGGCCTTGCTGGCCAGGAGGTCGCGATGCACCGCCGCCGCTTCGACCGTGACGAGCGGCACCGGGCAGACCGCCAGCATCTCCTTGTAGAACCCGTCGAGATCGACCGGCTCGACTGTGATACCGAGCCGTGTCACGCGCTCGATCGCCGCTTCATAGGCCCTGGCGACGGAGGGATCGGCCTCGGCCAGGAAGCCGCCGCGCGCCACGCCGAGCCGGATGCGGCCAGGCGAAACTCCGTCAACAAGATCGAAAGGCCGGTCGGCCAGCACCGAGAGCAGGCGCGCGCAGCCGGCGACGTCCTTGGCCAGCGGGCCGATCGAATCGAGGCTCGGCGCCAGCGGGAAGCAGCCCTCGTCAGGAACGGTCTTGTGCGTCGGCTTCATCCCGGTGATGCCGTTGAAGGCGGCGGGGATGCGGCAGGAGCCGCCGGTGTCGGTGCCGACCGTCAGTTCCGACGAGCCTTCCGCCACCGAGACCGCCGCGCCGGAGGAGGAGCCGCCGGGGATGCGCGCCTTGTCGACGGCGCTGCCCGGCGTGCCGAAGGTGGCGTTGAGGCCGATGCCGGAGAAGGCGAACTCGGTCATGTTGGTCTTGCCGATGATCACCGCGCCGGCCCGGCGCAGACGCGCTACCGAGGGCGCGTCCCGTGTCGCGGCAGGCGCGCCTTTCAGGGCGCTGGAGCCGGCCCAGGTCGTCACGCCCTTTACGTCGAGCAGGTCCTTGACCGAGACGATCGTGCCGTCGATCGCGCTCAGCTGCAGGCCGGACTCGCGGCGGCGGTCTGCGGCGTCGGCCTCGGCCCGCGCCGTATCGAGCAGGAGCTTGGTGAAGACCGGTGCGCCGTCGCCGATGCGGGCGAGATTGGCTT
Source organism: Methylobacterium sp. (assembly GCA_013823325.1). Classification (GTDB taxonomy): domain Bacteria; phylum Pseudomonadota; class Alphaproteobacteria; order Rhizobiales; family Beijerinckiaceae; genus Allobosea; species Allobosea vestrisii. Next base: position 50,165 of record PNLY01000009.1, on the reverse strand, counting down.
CGAGCTTGTCGCGGACGCTGCGGGACATCGGGCGGACCTAGCTGCTGGAGGGCGTACGGCGAAAAGCCGGCGCCTCCAGTTAGGCCAGTTCGCGATGCGATGGAACCGCCGGCCCGTCATCCCGGCCTTGCGCGGCTAGGCGGCCTGCTCGGGCTGATGGATGGGCGTTCCCGCGGCGACACCGCCGGGGCAGGGCAGAAGCGGCTTGCCCTGGAGCAGGTCGTTCCGTGCGAACAGTTCGGCCAGCCAGTCGACGAAGACGCGGACCTTGTTGGAGAGGTGCCGGTTCGGCGGGTAGATGATGTGCAGCGGCTTCGGCTTGGTGCACCAGTCGGTCAGAACCGGCACGAGCCGCCCGGCGGCGATATGCGCCATCGCCATGAAGGTCGGCACTTGCATGACGCCCATTCCCGCCAGCCCGGCTGCGACATAGCCGCTGCCCTCGTTCAGAGAGACGACATAGTCGCCCTGGATCTCGATCGTTTCCTTCGCGCTGGCGAAGGTAAGCGGCAGTATCCGGCTGGTCCCAGCCCGGCGATAGCCGATTGCAAGATGGCCGTCCTCCAGATCACGCGGGTGCTGCGGCGTCCCGTGCTTGGCAAGGTAGCCGGGTGTGGCGCAGGTGATTAGCATCATCTCGCCGATGCGGCGGGCGATCAGGCTCTGGTCGTCGATCGCGCCGGCACGGACGGCGAGGTCGAGATTCTCGCCGATCAGGTCGGCTGGCCGATCGGACAGGCCCATGTCGATCTGGATATCCGGATAGCGCGCATGGAAGCTCGGCAGCGCCGGCAGGATGATGTCGGTGGCGAGCGGCACGCTGACATCGATGCGCAAGCGTCCGCTCGGCCGGGCCTGCGACGAGGTCATGCTCTGATCGAGCTCGTCGATCTCGCCGAGCACCCGCAGCGCCCGTTCGTAATAGGCGGCGCCATCCATCGTCACCGTGACGCGCCGCGTCGTGCGGTTGAGCAATTGCGCGTGCAGATGGCCTTCGAGCTGCTGGATCAGCTTGGTCACGGTCGGCTTGGGCAGGTCGAGCAGCTCCGCCGCGCGGGTGAAGGTGCCGACCTCGACGACGCGTACGAAGGCGCGCATGGCGTTGAGCTGATCCATATCGAGGCTCCGGATGATCCGTCGATTGTTTCCATATGGAAATAATGTAGGAGCGGATCGGCGGTTTATTAAGCGCAGGGCATCACCTAAATCGTGATGCACCGCAACATTCGTCAGGCGCCGTCGCCATGCTCGCCCCGTCCGTCCCCGAAAGCCGCTATCGCCGCGCCGTCTTCTGGCGCGAGCAGAGCGTCCAGGTCGGGCGCGACAAGCTCGCTGGCCGGCTCTACGCCCCGGCATCGGTGCCGGACGAGGCCGGTCTCGTCGTCCACCTCCATGGCGGCACTTTCGACAGCGGCTCACTTGCCTCTGGCGAAGCCGTCGCGACCACCCTGGCCGAGGCTGGCGCGATCGTGATCTCGCTGCCTTACCCGCTCGCTCCCGCCAACCCATTTCCGCAGGCGCTCGAAGCCTCCTATGCGGCGCTGGAGAAGATCGCCCGCGACAAGGCGCGCTGGGTCGGCAAGACCGCGCCGCTCTATGTGGCGGGTGAGGAGGCCGGCGGCAACCTCGCCGCGGCGCTTGCCATGATGGTGCGCGACCGGCATGGCCCGGCGCTCGCCGGCCAGATCCTGTTCTCGCCGATGCTCGATTCCTGCCTCGGCACCTATTCCTTCCGCAATGCCGAGGCCGGTCCGGTCGGCTGCCGCTGGGCCGATGGCTGGCACGCCTATCTCGGCTCGCCCGAGAAGGCGGCCCATCCTTACGCCGCCCCGGTCAATGCCGTCCGGCTCACGGGGCTCGCCCCGGCGCTGATCGTCACCGCCGAGGACGACCTCTTGCGCGACGAGAGCATCAACTATGCCCACCGGCTGAAGGCAGCCGGCGTCGACACCACCATCCGCGTCGTCGGCGGCCCGAGCCGTTGGCCGGACGCCTTCGCCGAAGGCCCCTGCGACGGCACCTGCCTTTGCGCGGCCTGTCATCACGTCAGCGAGTTCTTCACCGCGACTGCGCCGTCCTAGCGCCGGCAGCCGCCCCGCTCTTTCGATCTCTCTCCACGAAGGACTAGACCCATGATTCTGGGAACGATCCGTCATGCCCTGTTGGGCGTTACTCTGGCTGCCGGCGTCTCGCTCGCGGCGCTCGCCGTCGCCGTCCACGGCTCGAACACGGCGCAGGGCGACACCGCTCCCGCTGCGCCGGCTGCGACACCGGTCTCGGTCGCCACGGTCGAGCAACGCGAGCTGGTCAGCTGGGCCGAATTCTCAGGCCGGCTCGAGGCGATCGAGCGCGTCGAGATCCGCTCACGCGTCTCCGGTGTGGTCGAGCAGGTGCATTTCGCGCAGGGCGCGCTGGTCAAGCAGGGCGACCTGCTCGTCAGCATCGACCAGGCGCCCTACCAGGCCGAGTTCGAGCGTGCCCAGGCGCAGTTGCTGGCCGCCGAGGCCCGCGTCGCGCTCGCTGCGGGCGAGCATGAACGCGGCCAGAAGCTGATGTCGACGCAGAACGTTTCGCAGCGCGACCTCGACGCCAGGCTCAACGCCCTGCGCGAGGCGCAGGCTAACGAGCGCGCCGCTCGCGCCGCTTTGCAGTCGGCAAGGCTCAACCTCGACTACACCCAGATCCGCGCCCCGATCGGCGGTCGCATCGGCCGGCTGGAAGTCACCGTCGGCAATCTCGTCGCCGCCGGCGCCAATGCACCGCTGCTGACGACGCTGGTCTCGGTCGATCCGGTCTATGCCGGCTTCAACGCCGATGAGGGCTCGCTGCTCAAGGCGCTGGCGACGCTGCCGGCCGAGGCCGGCAAGCCGCGCGACCTCAAGCGCATCCCAGTGCAGATGACCACCGCGACGAACGAGGCCGCGCCGATCTCCGGCCATCTCAACTTCGTCGACAACGGCATCGACGCCGCGACCGGCACGGTTCGCGTCCGGGCGATCTTCGACAACAAGGACGGTGCGCTGATGCCCGGCCAGTTCGTGCGCCTGCGCATGGGCCAGGCCAAGTCCGAACCGGCGCTGGTCATCAACGAACGCGCCGTCGGCACCGACCAGAACAAGAAGTTCGTCTTCGTCGTCGGCAAGGACCACAAGGCGCAGTGGCGCGAGGTCACCCTCGGCACCTCGGCCGAGGGCCTGCGCATCGTTACCAGCGGGCTGGAGGCCGGCGAGCAGATCGTCGTCAACGGCCTGCAGCGCATCCGCCCGGGCGCCTCCGTCGCGCCCGAGCAGGTGCCGATGGCCGAGCGCTCCGAATTGAAGAAGCCCAAAACCGAGCTCGCGCAGCGCTGAAGCTCCGCCGTCATTCCGGGGCAGGCCGAAGGCCTGAGCCCGGAACCCAGAACCGATGCCGGTTCTGGATTGGATGACCCGGTCCCGCGCCTTCCGAACAGGCGCATCGGTTCTGGGTTCCGGGCTCTTCGCTGCGCGAAGCCCCGGAATGACGGCGAGGTTCCTCACCTCCATTTCCGCCCCGCCGGCCGCTTCGGGACCGGCGGGGCCGCCGCCTTGAAGGGGCACCCAAATGAACCTCTCGAAGTTCTTCATTGACCGGCCGATCTTCGCCGGCGTCCTCTCCGTCCTGATCTTCCTCGCCGGCCTGCTGGCGCTCAGGGCGCTGCCGATCTCGGAATATCCCGAGGTCGTGCCGCCGACCGTGGTGGTGCGCGCGCAATATCCCGGCGCCAATCCCCGCGTCATCGCCGAGACCGTGGCGACGCCGATCGAGGAGCAGATCAACGGCGTCGAGGGCATGCTCTACATGTCGAGCCAGGCGACGACCGACGGCGTGATGACGCTGAACGTCACCTTCAAGCTCGGCACCGACCCGGACAAGGCCCAGCAGCTGGTCCAGAACCGCGTCTCCCAGGCGGAACCGCGCCTGCCCGAGGAGGTGCGCCGCCTCGGCGTCACCACCATCAAGAGCTCGCCCGACCTGACGATGGTGGTGCACATCACCTCGCCGAACGGCCGCTACGACATGACCTATCTGCGCAACTACGCCGTCCTCAACGTCAAGGACCGGCTGGCGCGCATCGACGGCGTCGGCCAGGTTCAGCTCTTCGGCTCGGGCGACTATTCGATGCGCGTCTGGCTCGACCCGCAAAAGGTCGCCGAGCACGGCCTCTCGCCCTCCGACATCGTCCGCGAGATCCGCGCCCAGAACGTCCAGGCCGCGGCCGGCGTCATCGGCGCCTCGCCGAGCGGGCCGGGGCTCGACCTGCAGCTCTCGGTCAACGCGCAAGGCCGCCTCGCCAGCGAGGAGGAGTTCGGCGAGATCATCGTCAAGACCGCGCAAAGTGGCGCCGTCGTCAGACTCAAGGACGTCTCCCGCATCGAATTGGGCGCCGCCGAATACGCGCTGCGCTCGCTGCTCAACGGCAAGTCGGCCGTCGCCGTGCCGGTGTTCCAGGCGCCGAACTCGAACGCCATCGCCATCGCCGACCGCGTCCAGGAGACGATGCGCGAGATCAAGCAGAACATGCCCGAGGGCGTCGACTACTCGATCGTCTACGACACGACCCAGTTCGTCCGTGCCTCGATCAAGGCGGTGATCTCGACCCTGCTCGAGGCGATCGCGCTGGTCGTGCTCGTCGTCATCGTCTTCCTGCAGACCTGGCGCGCCTCGATCATCCCGCTCGTCGCCGTGCCGATCTCGGTCGTCGGCACCTTCGCGGTGATGTATCTCTTCGGCTTCTCGATCAACGCGCTCTCGCTGTTCGGCCTGGTGCTGGCGATCGGCATCGTCGTCGACGACGCCATCGTCGTGGTCGAGAACGTCGAGCGCAACATCGAGAACGGCCTGTCGCCGCGCGAAGCCACCTACAAGGCGATGCGCGAGGTCTCCGGCCCGATCATCGCGATCGCGCTCGTCCTCGTCGCGGTCTTCGTGCCGCTCGCCTTCATCTCTGGCCTGACCGGCCAGTTCTACCGCCAGTTCGCGCTCACCATCGCGATCTCGACGGTGATCTCGGCGATCAACTCGCTGACCCTGTCGCCGGCGCTCGCCGCCCTGCTGCTGCGCGGCCATGACGCCCCCAAGGACGCGCTGACCCGCGGCATGGACAAGCTGTTCGGCTGGTTCTTCCGCGGCTTCAACCGCTTCTTCAACCGCTCGTCGGAGGCCTATGGTGGCGGCGTCACCCGCATCCTCGGCCGCAAGACCGTGATGCTCGTGGTCTATGCCGGCCTCGTCGGCCTGACCGTCCTGCTCTTCCAGAAGGTGCCGTCGGGCTTCGTGCCGGGCCAGGACAAGCAGTATCTCGTCGGCTTCGCCCAGCTGCCTGATGCTGCGACGCTCGACCGCACCGAGGACGTCATCCGCAAGATGGACGCGATCGCCCTGAAGCATCCCGGCGTCGAGAACGCGATCTCCTTCCCGGGCCTGTCGATCAACGGCTTCACCAACTCGTCCAATGCCGGCATCGTCTTCGTCGGCCTGAAACCCTTCGACCAGCGCAAGACCCCTGAACTCTCCGGCAACGCCATCGCCATGCAGCTCAACAAGGAGTTCGCCGGCATCAAGGAGGCGTTCATCGCGATGTTCCCGCCGCCGCCCGTCCAGGGCCTCGGCACCATCGGCGGCTTCAAGCTGCAGATCGAGGACCGCGCCGGCCTCGGCTACAAGGCGCTCGACGAGGCGACCAAGGCCTTCATGGCCAAGGCCGCGGCGGCGCCCGAGCTCGCCGGCATGTTCTCGAGCTTCCAGGTCAACGTGCCCCAGCTCTATGCCGACATCGACCGCACCAAGGCGCGCCAGCTCGGCGTTCCCGTCACCGATGTCTTCGAGACGCTGCAGATCTATCTCGGCTCGTCCTATGTGAACGACTTCAACAAGTTCGGCCGCACCTACACGGTGCGCGTCCAGGCCGATGCGCCCTACCGCGCCTATCAGGAGGACATCGGCAAGCTCAAGGTCCGCTCGAATTCGGGCGAGATGGTGCCGCTCTCGGCCGTGCTCAATGTGCGCACCGATGCCGGCCCCGAACGTGCCATGCGCTATAACGGCTTCCTCAGCGCCGACATCAATGCCGGCCCGGCCCCCGGCTACTCCTCGGGCCAGGCGCAGGACGCCGTCACCCGCATCGCCGCCGAGACCCTGCCCAAGGGCTTTGCCTTCGAATGGACCGAGCTGACCTATCAGGAGATCCTGGCCGGCAATTCCGCCATCCTGGTCTTCCCGGTCGCGATCCTGCTCGTCTTCCTGGTGCTGGCGGCGCAATATGAGAGCCTGACCCTGCCGGTCGCGATCCTGCTGATCATCCCGATGGGCCTGCTCGCGGCGATGGCCGGCGTCTGGTGGAGCGGCGGCGACAACAACGTCTTCACCCAGATCGGCCTCGTCGTCCTGGTCGGACTATCCGCCAAGAACGCCATCCTGATCGTCGAATTCGCGCGCGAGCTCGAATTCGAGGGCCGGACGCCGGTCGAGGCCGCGATCGAGGCCAGCCGCCTGCGTCTGCGGCCGATCCTGATGACCTCGCTCGCCTTCGTCATGGGCGTGGTGCCCCTCGTGCTCTCGACCGGGGCGGGCGCCGAGATGCGCCAGGCCATGGGCATCGCGGTCTTCGCCGGCATGATCGGCGTCACCGCCTTCGGCATCTTCCTGACGCCGGTGTTCTACGTGCTGATGCGGAGGCTCTCGGGCAACAAGCCGCTGCGGCAGCATGGGGTGGAGGGGGGCGACAAGCACCTCGCCGAGGCGGCTTGACGGTCAGGTCTTGCCCCGCCGTGCCGAAGCTCGCTTCGGCACGGCGGGGTCACCTGCTCAAGCGCAGGCCATGCCAGCGCGCACGCACGGTATCGCGCGCGGCCTTCAGCCAGCCTCGGCCTCGGCGATATGCCAGCTCGACGATCATGAAGAGTGTACCTGACAGGGAACCGCCACGGCGGGCGTCGATGATCATGTCGACCAGTTCGAGCCGCTCCGGCCAGATGGCAGCGTGAAAGGATGTCTCCGAGCCGTTGCAGCTGTCGAAATCGGCCAATGCTGGATCGAAGACGAACGTCGCCATCACCAGTTCCGAGAGCTGGCGCCCGGGCCCGAAGCTGGCGAACGCCTCGTCATATGCCATCTTCCAGCCGAAGGCGCGCGAACCGGAGCGAAGCCAGATCGAGAAGGCGATCCAGCGCCCGCCATGCCGCAAGCCCTCGATGCTCGCGCATCCGGCTCGCGCCAGGCCTTCGATCATTTCGGTTGCGAACGGCTCCAGCTTTGGGTCGAGCCGGATCGCCCAGCCTTTGTGCTCCTGCTTGCCCTTCCAGCCGCCGGCCTCGATCTCAAGAAATGCCCGGAACGCCTCCGCGATCTCCGGTCCGCACATCAGGGCGACATGCTCTATGCCGGCCTCGGCAAAGCGCCGGCTTCTCCGACGGAAGCTCTGTCTCTGTTTCGCGGACGCTCCCGGATGTTCCGGCAGCTCCCCGTCGGATCGGCGGGTCAGGACCGCGCGTCGCCGCCGCCCCACGACCATGGCGCGGGAGCGGCGCCGGCCGAGAACCTCGCGCAGGTAGGAAAGCAATCGCTCGTCTGCGTTTAGATCAGATGCGACGATGATGCCGGGAAGGTTCGGCTGGTCGACGATGACGTCCAGCAGCTTGTCGAGAACATCCGGAACCAGCCCGGCGTCGACGACCGGCGTGCCCGCGAAGACGAGCCGGTTCAGCGCCGTGTCGAGAACCCTGAAGAAGCCTCGACGCTCAGCGAATTCGCCCAGGAGCCAGGCGCCGACGAGCACCCGTCCGAGGCCGGCTGCTCGCCAGACCAGCGCAACGACGACAGGCCGGCCGGCATGCCGCTCGGCTGCGAGCGCGACTGCCGGATGCATGTAGACGTTCGGGATCAGTGCGCGACGGACGAGATCGTCCCAATCGCCTTGATGCCTCGCGAAATCCGAAGCTGTAACGATCTCCGCCTCAAGCCTTTCGCCAAGGTCAAGCCCTTCTGCAGCGGTCCGGACCGCCCTGACGGAGCCCGGGAGGCCGAAGCGTCGGTCACCAGGCGGCATCGTGTCCGCTGGCGTTCGCCTTCTGTCGAGAGGACCTGCGCTGTCCACCCGCGCCCCCGAGGATCGATGCGATGCCTCATGATCTCCGAAGCGCACCAACCTTCCAGAGATAAATCGGCTTAACACCTTTGGCTTCTGCGCGGATCGGTTGCGAGGCGATGCCAAGCAGGCAAATATGACACGGCAGGAGAAAGCGGACGGAGTTTCCGAATGGTCTCCAATCCGACTTGGCCTTTGAAGAGAAAAGCCGAGCAATGACTGGACGCGCAATCCTTCTGGCAGACAGGTTTCGAATGGAATACAGGATACTCAAGGCAGTATCCTTCTTTTTCCACGAGATACACGTTGTAGGAACGGGAGATGGGGCCTGGCTCAAGTATTCACGGCACTGTTCGGCATTCCACGAATTGGGAAAACCATTCGCCAACGCAGGCGATGCCGAGGCAGCCGCGATCGATAGCTACGCAAAAGACAACCGGATTTCCTGCATCCTTCCGACCTGTGGACACACCACGCGTTTTCTGGCGGCCTATTCGGACAGGTTCGAGACACCCTGCTTCCCGGTTCCTGCCGGGGAGGCGTTCGATCTGCTGAACAACAAGCTTACCTTCCACCAGCTCTGCCGCGATCTCGACCTGCCCGTGCCCGGCACGAAAATCTTCGAGACCTGGTCCGAGCTGCGCGCCGCCGCCTCGACGAGGGCGCTGACCTATCCCTTCATTGTCAAGCCGACGAACCTTGACGGCGGATGGGGCGTGCGCAGGATCAGCGGACCGGAGGATCTGCGCGGGCGGATCGACTACAGTCCGATCCTGGCACAGGATTTCATTCCCGGCCGGGACCTTTGCGTCTTCTACCTGTGCGAGCGCGGAGCGATCGTCGGTCAAGTGGCCTACACCTTTGCGCGTCATGGCATCCGTTTCGTTCGGCGTCCGAATGTCGATGCTCTCAGTCGGTTCGTCGCAACGCATCTCGCGCTCGATGGAGTGATCGGGTTCGACCTGCGTGAGCGTGCGGATGGTCAGGTCTTCTTCATCGAGAGCAATCCGCGCTTCTGGTTCCGGATGGACGTGATGGCGCTTGCAGGCCTGGATTTCGTCCGGGCGGCCTTGATGAAGGAAGCGCTGGGAAAAGGGCCGCCGGACGGGCTGGAGCTGAGGAATCGCGGCCGCCTCCTCAAGGCGGCCGTGCTGCCTTGGCGGCTCAATTGGCTGGAGCGGCGTGTCATTCGCGAACTTGCGCGCGATCCGGTGCTGCCGCTCCTCGAGCTGCTCGGCAGGACGAAACCCGCGGCGCCGCCGCTTCCGCGCGATCAAACCGTCGTCACGGTCCCGGCAAACGTCACGCCTTACTGACCGGGCGGCGTTGGCGGGCCCCCGGCGCCGGCGTCTGCATTGCGCAATCGACGAACCGCAACCCGTCGCGCCTTCGTGCATGGCGGGGCTCTCGTCGTCCGCGCTACAACGGCACATCGCCTTGGCCCTGTAACACCGGGCGCTCACGCGGAGGGAAGGGGCCGGCAGGTCCTGTGCGGGATGATGCGGATGCTCGGGCGCGACTTCGACAGCAACGACGCGCAGCGGCTGCAAGGCTGTGCAGCCTCTCCGGCGACGGCGATGATGCCCGGGCGCGGCGGGAGGGCAGCCGGTATCGCAGCGAGACAGGCACGGGCCATCGCGGCAGGCGCTCTGATCGCCGGGGCGCTCGCCTGCGCCGCGCCCTCGGCCGCCTCGGCGCGCGAGATGCACCTTCGCTACGATGTCACGGTGCTGGGCGGGGTCACGCTCGGCGAGATCGAGGTGACCTCGATGCTCGACCGCGCCGGCTATCGCATCGAGATCCGCACGCGCCCCTACCGGGCGGCGCAGCTCGTCGGGGCGGCCGAGCAATCCGGCAAGGTCGAAGGCCGCTGGGGCCGCGGCGGCCCCGAGCCGCGGTTCTATCAGGCGAACGGCTCATGGCGCGGCCGGGCCTATGTCAGCGAGATGCATTATCCGCGCGGCGTGCCGACGATCCGGCGGCAGGAGCCGTCGAACGAGGATCGCGAGTCCGTCTCGCCCGAACTGATCCGCGGCACGGTCGACTCGCTCTCCGGCGTCGCCGGGATGCTGAAGAAGGTGGCGGAGAGCGAGACCTGCGACGGCTCGACGGCCATCTATGACGGCCGCCGCCGCTCGGTCGCGGTCATGACCTCCACGGCGAGAGTGCAGGTCGCCGACCACGGCCCGTTGAACGGCCGCGCGCTGCGCTGCGGCTTCACCGTCCGGACGATCGCCGGCTTCCGGCATGACGATGATCGCGAGGCGGCGATGCGGCCCTTGAAGGGCTCGGTCCTGATCGCGCTGCGCGAGGGCGGCGAGTTTCCCGTGCCGGTCCGCTTCGAGGTCGAGACGCGCTGGTTCGGCACCGTCGCGGTCCAGCTCGCCGGACCGCCCGTCGCGGCCGATTGAGCGCTAGCTCGCCCCCTTCACCCAAGGCCGCAGCACGCCCTGTTCCGCGAAGGTGCTGCGGTTGCTTTCCTTGCGCTTCTTGATCTCGGCGCGGGCGATGGTGCGCAGGTGGACCTCGTCCGGCCCGTCGATGAAGCGCAGGGCCCGGCCCCAGGAGTAGATGAAGGCGAGCGGGGTATCGTTGGAGAGCCCGCCGGCGCCGAACACCTGCATCGCCCGGTCGGCGATTTTCGTTTGCAGCCGCGTCGCCGCGACCTTGATCGCCGAGACCTCGGTGCGCGCGGCCTTGTTGCCATGCTTGTCCATCATCCAGGCGGCGCGCAGGCAGAGCAGGCGGGCCTGGTCGATCTCCATGCGTCCCTCGGCGATCCAGTCCTGGACATTGGCGTAGTCGGCGAGGTTGCGGCCGAAGGCTTTGCGCTCCAGCGCGCGCTCGACCATCAGTTCGAGCGCGACCTCGCATTGGCCGATCGTGCGCATGCAATGGTGGATGCGCCCCGGCCCGAGCCGCGCCTGTGCCAGTGCGAAGCCCGCGCCTTCCTCGCCCAGCAGGTTCGCAGCGGGCACCCTGACATTGGTGAAATCGGTCTCGGTGTGGCCCTCGATCGAATAATGGTTCAGCAGCGGCAGGTTGCGCATCACCGTCAGGCCGGGCGAATCCATCGGCACGATGATCATGCTGTGGCGCTTGTGCGGATCGGCGTCGGGCCGCGGATCGGACAGGCCCATGACGATGCAGAATTTCACCTTGGGGTGCAGCGCCCCGGTCGTCCACCATTTGCGGCCGTTGATCACGTAATGGTCGCCGTCGCGGATGATGGTGGTTTGCAGATTGGTCGGGTCGGAAGAGGCGACGCCCGGCTCGGTGATGCCGACGCAGGAGCGGATCTCGCCATCGAGCAGCGGGTTCAGCCAGCGTTCGCGCTGCTCTTGCGTCGCGAACATGTGCAGGATTTCCATGTTGCCGGTGTCGGGGGCATTGCAATTGAACACCTCCGAGGACCAGTAGATTCGGCCCATGATCTCGGCGAGCGGGGCGTATTCGAGATTGGTCAGCCGCGTGCCGGGCTCATCCGGCTTGAGCGCCGGCAGGAACAGGTTCCACAGCCCCTCGGCTTTCGCCTTGGCCTTGAGACCATCGATCAGTGCGGTGGGATATCTGTTGGCCTCGACCTCGTGCTTCCAGGCGGCATCGGCCGGCTGGACATGGGCGTCCATGAAGGCCTGCAGCTTGGCGCGCAGCTCCTCGACCCTGGCCGAATAGGCGAAATCCATCACTCTTCTCCCAATCCTTACCTAGTCATCCCGGACAAGCCGCGAAGCGGCGCCGATCCGGGATCCATTCCGGAGCCTTTCCGATAGAGGTTCCGGAATGGGTCCCGGGTCTCCCTGCGGTCGCCCGGGACGACCAGAGAAACAAACTAGCCATCACCTGCGACCAGCGCGTCCGCCCGCTCGGCAAAACTCTCCGCCATCGCGCCCACAGCGACGGCATTCTCCGCGGCGGCGTTGCCGGTCTTCGCCCGCGCGGCGATGCCGTCGAGGATGACGGCGAAGCGGAACAGCGAGAAGGCGAGGTGGAAGCGGCCCGGCCCTTCAGCCCGCCCGGCGGCGGCGCAATAGCGCGCGATGTATTCGTCCTGCGTCGGTATCCCCAGCGCCTCGCGGTCGAGCCCGACGATGCCGGCATACATCTGCGGCGTCGAATGCCAGGGCAGGCAGGAGAAGGCGACGTCGGAGAGCGGATGGCCGAGCGTCGAGAGCTCCCAGTCGAGCACCGCGACGACCTTCGGCGCATCGGGCGCGAACATCAGGTTGCCCAGCCGGAAATCGCCATGGACGATGGTCGTGTCCGACGTCTCGTCGAGATTGGCGCCGAGCCAGTCGATCAGCCGGTCGATCGCCGGGATCTCCCGCGTCCGGGTCTCGCGCCATTGCCGGCCCCAGCGCGCCAGCTGGCGGGCATAGTAATTGCCGGGTCTGCCGAAATCGGCGAGGCCGGCGCCCTGCCAGTCGAAGCCGTGCAGCGCCGCCAGCGCCTCGGCCATGGCGAAATACATGGCGCGCCGCTCGTGAGGCGCGACGCCGGGCAGGGCGGTGTCGTGGAAAACGCGGCCTTCCAGCCGCTCCATCAGGTAGAACGGCGTGCCGACGACATCGTCCGCCTCGTGCAGCAGCAATGCCGGCGGCACCGGCACGGCCGAGCCGGCGAGCGCCTTCAGGATGCGGTATTCGCGCTCGACGGCATGGGCCGAGGGCAGCAGCGGCCCCGGCGGCTTCTTGCGCAGCACGAGTCGTGTGCCGGCCTCGGGATAGGAGAGGAAGAAAGTCGGGTTCGACTGGCCGCCGCTGATCCGTTCGATCGCCATTGGTCCTGAGGCGCGGCCGGGCAGGACAGCGCGCAGGAAGGCGTCCAGCCGAGCGGGATCGAATTCGGGCGGGGCGGAGGAGGCTGCCTGCATGTCGGGCATATTCGGAAGGAGAGGCGGAGAGGTCAACGCGACATCGCTCACGCCTCCGCGCCAGTCTTTACCCGGACCACCGAAACCGAGCACAGCGCTTCCGCCACGACCTTGGTCGAGACGCTGCCGAGATGGCGGCGCACCGCCGAGGAGGAGCGGGCGCCGAGCACGATATGGTCGATGTCGTTATGCTCGGCATAGCGCAGGATCGCATCCGCGGCGCTGACCGCCTCGATGACGTGATAGCTGACCCGGTCCTCGGGCAGGTGCAGCGGCCGGGCCCAGTCCTTCAGCGCCACCAGCCGCCCGATATAGAGCGAGCGCCCTTCCGCATCGACGGTCTTGGTCTCACCGATGATCTCGGTCTTCAGCACCGTCAGGCAGGCGAGTGCGGAATCCGGGCGGGCGGCCAGCAGCCGGCCGGTCTCGGCCAGGATCGCCGCGGCGAGCGCATCCGGGCCCTCCGAAAGGTCGACGGCGGTGAGCACGAGCGAGGGGCCGGCCCTGCGTCGCGCCACCGTCGGGGCGCCGGTGACCTCGGCCTCGTCGCGCTTCTGGAACAGATCGACCAGCCGCTTACCGAGGCTGCGTTCCCCGGCGGTTGGGCGCCTGCGCGCGACGGTGACCTGCTCGGGATGGCGCAGGTCGAAGGCGAGCTTGGTCGCATCGGCATAACGCCGGCCGCGATCGACCTCGAGGCAGCGTGCGACGATCGCCTCGAGCCAGGCCGGTGCCTGCGGATTGACGACGCGCAGCGGCTTGGACGCGTGATAGAGCCGCCGCTTCATGCCGGGGACGGTCTTGGGCCGGCCGAACGGCTCCTCGCCGCAGGCCATCTGGTAGAGCAGGCAGCCGAGCGCGAAAAGATCGCTCGCCGGGTCGGAGCGTTCGCCCAGCACCTGCTCAGGCGCGATATAGGCAGATGTCCCCATCGGCTCGGAGCTCTCCTCGCCGAGCAGGTCCGGCAGTTCGGCATGGCGGGCGAGGCCGAAATCGAGCAGCACCGCGCCCTTGTCGGTCAGGATCACGTTCTCGGGCTTGAGGTCGAGATGGACGACGTTCTGCCGGTGCAGATCGGCCAGCGCCGTCGCGATCGCGATGCCGATGCGCTGGACCTCGGCGAAGGGCAGGGGAGCCTGCTTGATGCGGTCTGCCAGGCTCTCCCCAGCGACAAGGCTCATGGCGATGAAAGGAATACGGCAGAGCTCGCCCGAAGCGACGAAGCGCGGCACATGCGGCCCCGACAGGCGCTTGTGGATCAGCACCTCGGTCTCGTAGCCGACGATGGCCGAGACGTCGGCGCCGGGATCGAGCACCGGGATCTTCACGACGAGCGGGCCGGGGTGACCGGGATGCGTCGCATGCCAGAGGCTCGCCATGCCGCCAGCCTTCAGACGCTCGCCGAGCGTGAAGCCGTCGATGACCGAGCCGGTGTGAGGCCGTTCCATCCCGTCTCCCTATCTGCCGATCTGCAGGCGCAGGCCGAGCCAGTCAGGCAGGCCCGCCGCCCTGATCTTCCGCGCGGTGTCCTGGCTGTCATAGGGCACGCGCACCATGGTGACCTCGCGCGCCTGCGTGTCGAGCAGGGCGAAGCAGGCGGCCGGGTCGCCGTCGCGCGGCTGGCCGACGGCGCCGACCACGACGACATGCCGGTGCACGGCCGAAAGCGGCGCCGGCACGTTGCGCAAGGGGATGAACGCCACCGGCTCGCGTCCGGCCCTGGCGTAGAAGATCGTCGGCAGATGGGTGTGGCCGCAGATGATCGTCGCGGCGTCCGTCGCCGCGAGGCAGGCCTCGGCGCTGCGGAGATCGCGGACATAGTGCCAGGCGGCAGGATCGCGGGCGCTGGCATGGACGAAGAGCACGCCGTCGAGCTCCACCGTCAGGGGCAGATCATCCAGGAAAGCGCTCTGCTCGGCGTTGAGCTGTCCCTTGGTCCAGAGCGCCGCCTCATGGGCATTCGGCGTCATGCCGGATGAGCCGTGCACCGCGGCTTCGTCATGGTTGCCGCGGATCGCGATCGCGCCGGCCGCGACGAGCTCGCGCGCCGCATCGACGCAGAAACCGGGCTCGGGGCCATAGCCGACGATGTCGCCGAGCAGCACCAGCCGATCGGGCTCCAGCCGGCGCACGGCCGCCAGCACCGCCTCGAACGCCTCGCGGTTGGCGTGGATGTCGGAGAGGATGGCGATCCGCATTCAATCTTCGGGCCCGAATCCGGGAAGGCCCGCATCGTTGCAGCGCTGCCGCCGGCTTGGCCAGCGCGCCTTTCGGCTCAGATTCCCGCTCGCGGGTTGATCGGGTAGGGCGCGGCTGCGATACTGCCGGTGCCATGATGATGTTCGCCGTCTTCGATCTCGCCTGACCTAACTTCGGGCCTGACGCGCGTTTCGCGCCCCGGCTCCGCAAACGGACGCGCCTTGCGTCCGAAGGTCCCTTGCCAGCCTGCCCGCGCGGCGGGCGTCTCGGCTGGCCGATCTCGAAAGACGTCCATCAATGACTCATCCTGAATTCGGTGCGCGCGCGCTCGACGACGCGCAGATCGCCCATTTCGTCGAGCGCGGCTTCGTCCGCCTCGACCGCGCTTTCCCGCCCGCACTCGCCGAGGAGGTTCGCGCCATCCTCTGGCGCGATCTCGGCTGCGATCCGAGCGACCCGGCGAGCTGGACCAGGCCGGTGATCCGGCTCGGCATGTACACGGACGCGCCCTTCGTCGCAGCGGCTAACACGCCACGCCTGCATTCTGCCTTCGACCAGTTGGTCGGCGCGGGGCGCTGGTTGCCCTGCCGGGCCATGGGCACCTTCCCGGTGCGTTTTCCTTCTGCGGACGACCCGGGCGATACCGGCTGGCACGTTGATGTCAGCTTCGGCTTCGACGATCCCAATTTCATGAACTGGCGCGTCAACCTCGCCTCGAAGGGCAGGGCGCTGCTGATGCTCTTCCTGTTTTCGGATGTCGGCGTGGAGGATGCGCCGACGCGCATAAGGGCGGGCTCGCATCATGATATCGCCCGCCAGCTCGCGCCGGCAGGAGAAGCGGGACTATCGCTGCGCGAACTGGCGGCCGACGGCTTCGCCGGCAGCGCCGGGCGCGATGAGGTGCTGGCGACCGGGCAGGCCGGCACGGTCTATCTCTGCCATCCCTTCCTGGTGCATTGCGCGCAGCCGCATCGCGGCACAATGCCGCGTTTTCTGGCCCAGCCGCCGCTGCTGCCGCGCGAGCCACTGAGCCTCGACCGCGAGGGCGGCCTCTATTCGCCAGTCGAAGCTGCGATCCTTCGCGCGCTTTGACGCGCTAACCACTTCGCCCGGGTTCACATCCGGGCGGAGTGGTGCCAAGTTGCCGCCACCATTCCGTCGCGCAACGCCCAGTGGAGAGAAACCTTGGACGCCGTGCCGAACAACGAGCCTGCCGCACCTGCGCAGGATCTGTCTCCGGCACCGGCCAAGAGCGGCCCGCCGCGGGAAATCGAGCTGAAACTGGCCGCTTCGCCCGAGGCGTTGGAGACGCTGCGCGGCGCGGACTTGATCGCGCGCCATGCCCGCAACCAGGGCGTCACCCGCCGGCTCGATGCGGTCTATTACGACACGCCCGACCGTCTGCTCGACCGCAATGGCCTGGCGCTACGCGTGCGCCGCAGCGGCAAGCGCCACGTTCAGACGCTGAAGCGCTCCGGCTCAAGCGATCCGCTGGCGCGCGACGAATGGGAGGTCGCGCTGCCGGACGGCACGCTCGACCTGTCGCTTCTGCCGCTCGCCGAGATCGGCGAGCCCTTGGCGAGCCTGTCGGCTGGCCAGCTCGCGCCGGTCTTCGCCACGCGGATCAGGCGGCGCCTGCGCCGGCTCGACTATGCCGGCGCGCTGATCGAGATCGCCTTCGACGACGGCATGATCGAGGCCGGCGAGAAGAGCCTGCCGGTGAGCGAGGTCGAGCTCGAGCTCAAGGAGGGCGAGGCGGCGGCACTCTACGAGCTCGGGCTGGCCATGCTGGATATCGTGCCGCTGCAGGTCGCGACGCAAAGCAAGTCGGCGCGCGGCTACGGGCTCGCATTCGCACGCTTGCCGCGGGCGGTGAAGACCAAGCCGATCGAACTCGGCGCGCATGACAATGCCGACGCGGCGATCGCTGCGATCCTCGGCAACACCTACCAGCAGCTGCTCGGCAATCTCGCGCCGGTGACGACCCAATCCGGGCCGGAAGGCGTCCACCAGATGCGCGTGTCGCTGCGTCGCCTGCGCTCGGCACTGTCGGTGCTGAAGCGCGAGGTCGCATCGCCCGCTTTTGAGCCGATCGGGCGGGAAGCGAAACGCCTCGGCCATGTTTTGGGGCCAGCCCGCAATTGGGACGTCTTCATCACCCAGACCGTGCCGGATATCGAGGCTGAAGGCCTCGACGATGCCGGACTGCTGGCGTTGCGCAAGGCGGCGGAGCCGTTTCAGGCCACGAGCTATGCCGCGATCGCGGAGCGGCTGGCCAATCCGCAGACGAGCCGCTTCCTGCTCTCCTTCGGCGCGCTGATCGAGCGCCGCGGCTGGCGCAGCGGCTTGCCCAGCGAGGCCATGGCGGTGCTGGCCGAGCCGGCGGCCGATTTCGCCGTGCGGGTGCTGGCGCGAACGCATCGCCAGGCGCTGAAACGCGGCCGCGGTTTCGGCAGCCTCCGGCCCGAGGCGCGCCATCAATTGCGGCTGGCGCTGAAGAAGCTGCGCTACACCGCCGAATTCTTCCTGCCGTTGTACGAGGGCTCGGCGGCACGCAAATATCTCGGCCGCTTGTCTCGCTTGCAGGAGGCGCTGGGCCTCGCCAACGATGCGGCGACGACGCAGCATCTCCTCGCCGAGCTGCGCGGCGGCAAGGCACCGAAGCCGGAGCTGCATTTCGCTGCTGGCGCCATCCATGGCTGGCAATCCCGCCACACCATCGAGGCCGGCCGCAAGCTCAAGCGGCGCTGGCGCAGATTCGAGGCGGCGAACCCGTTCTGGACATAATCCGTCCCGGGTTCGCTACGCGTTTCGGATCCTACTGCGAGCCGATCGGCTGCGGCTCGATCAACTCGTCTTCCTGGTGACGATCGTCAGCTCGCCGTCGTTGTTCACCTGGGCCAGGACGACGTCGCGCGCCGAGAAGCCCTTGGCCTCCACGGCGGACTTCACGGCGGGCGCCTTCTCGATGGCCTGGCGCAGCTTTTCGAGCTCGTCGGCGGTGCGCGTCGCCACCAGCTGGTTGACCTGTGCCTTGCTGGCCTCGGGCAGCTCGTCGATCTCCACCACCTTGACCGAGGTGATCGTCGGCGCGCTCGCGGGCGCTTCCTGCGGGGAGGCGGGCGGCTTGGCCGAGGGGAGCTCCGCCGACGGCGCTTGCGCATTGGCGGCGCCGGCGAGGATTACGGCGGCGCTTGCGGCAGCGATCGTGATCATACGCATGGGCATGTCCTTCCATCGGTTGCGGAAAGGACGATTGAACACCAGCGATAGGACGAGAGGCTGGACGCCATCAGGTCATTTCATGACAATCCGGCGGCACGAACAGGGCAGCGCCGCCGAAATCTCGCCGCGTTCTCAGGTCGCGTCGAGCCCGTAGAGCGAGTGCAGGGTGCGCACCGCAAGCTCGGTATAGGCGGCGTCGATCAGCACCGAGAACTTGATCTCGGAGGTGGTGATGGCGCGGATGTTGATGCCCTTCTCGGCCAGCGCGCGGAAGGCGCGCGCCGCGACGCCGGCATGGCTCCTCATGCCCACGCCGATCGCCGAGATCTTCACCACGTCGGTCGCGCCCTGCAGCGTCTGGTAGGCGATGACGTCGTGCTTCGATTCGAGCAGGCCCTTGGCGCGCTCGTAATCGGCGGTCGGCACGGTGAAGGTGATGTCGGTGGTCGCCTGATCGTCGGAGACGACCTGGATGATCATGTCGACATTGATGTTGGCATCGGCCAGGGGCCCGAAGATCGCCGCGGCGACACCGGGCTTGTCGGCCACGCGCCGGAGCGTGATCTGGGCTTCGTCGCGCGAGAAGGCGATGCCGGTGACGATCTGCTGTTCCACGATGTCGTCCTCGTCGCAGATGAGGGTGCCTGGATTGGGATTTTCTGGGTCGTCGAAGGAGGAGCGCACATAGGTCGGCACGCGCTGAACCATGGCGATCTCGACCGAGCGCACCTGCAGCACCTTCGAGCCGAGAGAGGCCATTTCCAGCATCTCTTCGAACGAGACCTTGTCCATCCGCCTCGCCTTCGGGACGATGCGCGGATCGGTGGTGTAGACGCCGTCGACATCAGTGTAGATGTCGCAGCGATCGGCCTTCAGGCCCGCGGCGAGCGCGACCGCGCTGGTGTCCGAACCCCCGCGGCCGAGCGTGACGATGCGTTGGCTGCGAGGATTGATTCCCTGGAAGCCGGAGCAGACCGCGATCTCGCGATTGCGGTCGAAACCGGCGAGGATGCCGGCGCCGTCGACGCCCTCGATCCTGGCCGAGCCATGCGCGTCCGAGCCGTAGAGCGGGATCTGCCAGCCCTGCCAGGAGCGGGCGGGCAGCCCCATCTCCTGCAGCACGATCGCCATCAGGCCGGAGGTGACCTGCTCGCCGGAGGCGACGACGGTGTCGTATTCGGCCTGGTCGTAGACGGGCGCCGCTTCCTTGCACCAGGCGACGAGCTCGTTGGTCTTGCCGGACATCGCCGAGACCACGACCGCAACCTGGTTGCCGGCGTCGAATTCACGTTTGACGTGACGGGCCGCGTTCTTGATGCGCTCGACAGTGGCGACCGAAGTGCCGCCGAATTTCATCACCAGACGGGCCATGACGTCCAAGAGCTCTCAGCAACGGACCCGGCGCGGGCCGGGACAAATAGCGCCCTCGCACGGCGAGGGCGGGTGTCCATGCCGGGCGCAGGCGGTGCTGTCAATGCGGCGTGTCTTTATGCGGCGTTCTTCTCGAGCCATTCGCGCAGCGCGTCGTTGACCCGCGACTGCCAGCCGGGCCCGCTCGCCCGGAGCTTCTCGACCAGATCCATATCGAGCCGGATCGAGATCGCTTCCTTCGTCCGGGCTGGGCCGCGTTTACGAATCTCTTCTCTGAAGCTGGCGGCCAGGTCAGGAAAGACATCGGCAAAAGGACGAGCTTTGCGGAAATCCTCCCCGGTCCATTCCGGATTATCGGAGACCGCGTCCCAATCCTCTTTGCTGTAGCCTTGGCCTGGGACAAATTCCTTTTGGAGCTTAGGCATTAAGATGCCTCCTTTCCTTGGGATTGGCGGGGCGCATACTGATCACCGAGATGGCTTCCGAGCCGAGAGGTACGAAGATAACGGCTGTCACAAGCACGCCGTCATAGACACCAACGGCTCGCATTCGCCCGGAATGCCCCGGTAAAACCACCGCCCGCAAAAAATAGTCGAGATCGAGCGTGGCAAAATCGAGCTGGTGCTTGGCGATGTTCGCGAGCCGCTTCGGTTCGTCCCATACGATCTTCATCAAGGTTGTATATACGAGATAGGCGGGGCGGCAGCAAGGGCGAGGCCATGCGTCGCGCTCGCCTGTTTTTCGCTCCGGGTGTAGGGGTCCAGGCAGATCGTCGGCATGAGGCCGGCTTCAGTAGGAAGGATCAGGCATGGCTGCCGCCGCGAGCGCCTCCACCATCGATCCGGCCGAGGTCGCGCGCTTCGATGCGCTGGCCAAAAGCTGGTGGGACCCGAAGGGGCCGATGGCGGTGCTGCACAAGTTCAATCCGGTGCGCCTCGCCTTCATCCGCGACCTCGCTTGCGAACGCTTCGGCCGCGATCCGAAATCGCTGCGGGCGCTGGAGGGGCTGAGCCTCGTCGACATCGGCTGCGGCGGCGGCGTGCTCTGCGAGCCGCTGGCGCGATTGGGCGCCGAGGTCACCGGGCTCGACCCGGCCACGACCAATATCGCGGTGGCGCGCGCCCATGCGGAGAAGGCCGGCATCGCGGTCGACTATCGCGAAGAGACGATCGAGGCGGTCGTCGCGTCGGGTGCGCGCTTCGACATCGTGCTTGCCATGGAGGTGGTCGAGCATGTCGCCGATGTCGAGGCCTTCGTCGCCTCCTGCTGCGCGGCGGTGAAGCCGGGCGGGCTGCTCGTCATGGCGACGCTCAACCGCACGCTGAAATCCTATGCGCTCGCCATCGTCGGCGCCGAATACATCCTGCGCTGGCTGCCGCGCGGCACGCATGACTGGGAGAAGTTCGTGACGCCGGAAGAGCTCGAGACGGCGATCGAGGCCGGCGGGCTCTCGGTCTTCGCCCGCGAGGGCGTCGCCTACAACCCGCTCGCCGATCGCTGGTCGCGCTCGCGCGATCTCGACGTGAACTATCAGCTGGCGGCGGGGAGGGCTGGCTGAGGTTCTGCCGGAACCTTCCGCATTTCCACTTGTTTTTTGCGCTGCGGCATAATTCGATAGGCGTATGGCGCAGCGCAGCAATCGTCTGCATGATGCCGGTAACGCCACCGGATCAGCGGCGTGGCGACAAGGGAGAAAGAGCCGATGGCACAGCTGCAACCCGTCGCGAAGCCCGCGTTGAAGGATCTTTACGAGCTCGGCGAACTTCCGCCGCTCGGGCATGTCCCGGCCAACATGTACGCCTGGACGATCCGCCGCGAGCGCCATGGCCCGCCGCAGGACAGCTTCAAGGTCGAGGTCGTGCCGACCTGGTCGATCGGCGAGGAGGAGGTTCTGCTCCTCGTGATGGCCGGCGGCGTCAACTACAACGGCATCTGGGCCGGCCTCGGCCAGCCGATCTCGCCCTTCGACGTGCATAAGGGCCAGCTTCACATAGCTGGCTCCGACGCTTCCGGCATCGTCTGGGCCGTCGGCTCCAAGGTGAAGCGCTGGAAGGTCGGCGACGAGGTCATCGTCCATTGCAACCAGGACGACGGCGACGATGAGGAGTGCAATGGCGGCGACCCGATGTTCTCCTCGTCCCAGCGCATCTGGGGCTATGAGACGCCGGACGGCTCCTTCGCCCAGTTCTGCCGGGTGCAGTCGCGCCAGCTGATGCTGAAGCCGAAGCACCTCTCCTGGGAGGAATCGGCCTGCTACACGCTGACGCTGGCGACTGCCTATCGCATGCTCTTCGGCCACGCCCCGCACACGATCAAGCCGGGCGACAACGTGCTGATCTGGGGCGCCTCCGGCGGCCTCGGCGTCTTCGGCGTGCAGCTCTGCGCGGCATCCGGCGCCAACGCGATCGGCGTCATCTCCGACGAGAGCAAGCGCGACTACGTCCTCGGCCTCGGCGCCAAGGGCGTGATCAACCGCAAGGACTTCAAGTGCTGGGGCCAGATGCCCACGGTGAACTCGCCTGAATATGCCGAGTGGACCAAGGAAGCCCGCAAGTTCGGCAAGGCGATCTGGGACATCACCGGCAAGAAGGACGTCGACATCGTCTTCGAGCATCCTGGCGAGGCGACCTTCCCGGTCTCCTGCCTCGTCGCCAAGCGCGGCGGCATGGTGGTGTTCTGCGCCGGCACCTCTGGCTTCAACATCACCTTCGACGCCCGCTATGTCTGGATGCGGCAGAAGCGCGTCCAGGGCTCGCATTTCGCCCATCTCAAGCAGGCGAGCGCCGCCAACCAGTTCGTCATCGACCGCCGCGTCGACCCCTGCATGTCCGAGGTCTTCCCCTGGGACAAGATTCCGCTCGCCCACCACAAGATGTGGAAGAACGAGCACGCGCCCGGCAACATGGCCGTGCTGGTCTACGCCCCGCGCACGGGCCTTCGCACCTATGAGGACGTGGTCGAGGCGCTCGAGGGCTGACAGCCCGAAGCGGGCAGGCGCCTGCGCCTGTCCGTCGCGATCCCGAACAACGGTCTCAGCCAGCTGATTCGCCTGGCGATTTCGTAGCTCGCGGCGCAACTCAGGGTGGTCATCGCGATGATCAGCGCGGCCTCCTGCCAAACGGGTAGGGCGAGGGGCTTGAGCCAGTGCGCCGCGAGGATGATGGCGGTCTGGTGGACGATGTACCAGCAGAACACGGCATCGACGAGATTGCGCCGGACGGGCCCGTCGCGCCGCGACAGATGCCGCCGGGCGAAGCCGAGGATCGCGATGATCCAGCACCATTGGTCGAGCCCATAGACGAACGGCCTAACCAGGCGTTGGAACTCGCCCGGCGGCTGTGCGCGCAGCCAGAGCGTGGCGAGGAAGGCTGTAACGGCGAGGGTGAGCGCAAGCCAGCGCAGGCGCTCGGTCCGCTCGGCCAGCGCTTGCGAGCGCGCGGCGAGGAAGCCGAACAGGAAGCAGAAGCCGTAAAGGACGTGCTGGTACCAGTCGCCGACGACGATGTAGGTCGGTGGTGCGGCCGGGAAGACCAGGAAGCGATTGAGCCCGAGTAGCAGCGCTGGCCCGAGAAGCAGGAGCAGGCCGGGCAGGGCACGCTCCAGCAGCCGCTCCCCGCGTCTAGCTAGACCGGGCGCCAGCGCAAGCAGGCCGGCGAGCACCATCGTGTAAAGCCAGAGATAGGCGACGAACCAGAGGTGGTTCCAGGTCGGCAGGATGATGCAGACCTGCCGGCTGTTCTCGATCCGGCAGAAGCTTTGGTCGAAGGCGAGATAGTGTCCGAGCCAGAACGAGGCATAGCCGCCTGAAAACCCGAGCTTCTCGACGATCTCCGCCCAGGATTGCGGGGGCACCACCACCAGCATGCCGAAGGCGAGGGGAATGAGCAATTGCGCGGAGCGTCGCCGCGCGAGGACGCCGACTTCGTATTTGCCGAGCATGAAGCGCGTCGCGGCGCCCGAGACCAGGAAGAGCAGCGCCATCCGCCACGGGTTGAGCAGCAGCATCAGCGGCTCGAGCTCGCGCAGACGGTGGGTGCTCTTCACATGGAAGCCCCATGACACATAGAGCATGCCGGTATGGTAGAGGATCAGCAGGCCGAAGGCGCCGATCCTGATCCAGTCGAGATCCAGGCGCCGCCCGGCGCTCTGTGGTGGCGAATGATCGGCTTGTGTCCGCATGACGGTGGTCCCTTGCTCGCCCCGAGCAGGCCGGCATGCCAGCGCGCAGGTCGAGACGGTGCGGGACGAGCAGTCGATGCTGCGGGATGAAAGCCAGCGCGCTGGGACGAGCGGCGACGCGGCCGTGACGAATGGCGGCTCGGGTCGTCTCCGGGGCTGGCCGCCCTATCTGGCGATCGCGTTGGGCACCGCCCTGACCTGTCTGGTCAACGCGTTCTCGACCTCGCACGATCTCAGCCGCCTCGGCCGCGCCGTTCCGCTGTGGCAACCCCTGCTTTGGGAAATTTCGAGTGGCGTCCTGGTCGTCGCGCTGGCGCCGCTCGTCCATCGGCTGGTGCTGGTCTCGCTCAATTGGCCCCGTCGGCCATGGCTCCTCGGACCTTTGCACGCCGCTGCGATCCTCGCTTTCTCGGCCGTGCATGTCTGCGGTATGGTTCTGCTGCGCAAGCTTGGCTACTGGGCCGCCGGCGCCGGCAGCTATGGTTTCGGTTTCTCCGGCGGCAACCTGTTCTACGAGTTGCGCAAGGATATTCTCGTCTACCTCTTGCTCGCGGCTCTGTTCTGGCTGAGCGAGCTCTGGCGGAGGCGCCCGCAGCCGCAAGCGCCGGCCGTCGCAGCTGCTGCGCCTGCCGGCTTCTGGCTGCGCGACGGCACGGTCGATCTGCGGCTGGAGCCGGCCGAGATCGTCGCGGTCGTCTCAGCCGGAAATTACGTCGAGTACTGCCTGGCGAGCGGCAAGCGCCACCTGATCCGCGCGACGCTGCAGGCGGAGGAGGAGCGGCTGCGCCCGCTCGGTTTTTCCCGCATCCATCGCACGAGGCTGGTCAATGCGGCCCGTATCCGGCGCATCGCCGGCAAGCCCTCTGGCGATTTCGACGTCGAGATGGATACAGGGGAGAGTTTCTCCGGCAGCCGCCGCTACCGTGACGGTCTAACGGCCTGAAGGCGAAAGCTCACAACCCGCTCAGAACGTCGCCGCTCGACTTCTCCGGCGCCCGGCGCAGCGCGATCGCGGCGTTGAGTTCGGCGCCGTAGAGGAAGATCGCCGCCAGCCAGTAGAGGAAGACCAGCGCGATCATCGCCGTGGCGAGGCCGGCATAGGTGGTGACATAGGCGCCGGCGAAGGAATCGAGATACCAGCCGAAGCCGACGCCGCCGATCAGCCAGACCACCAGCGTCATCAGGATGCCCGGCCACATCGCGCCGATATGCGGGGCGCGGGCCGGCAGCAGCTTGTGCGCGACGCTGAGCGCCAGCACCACCAGCACGGTCGCCCCGGCGATGCGCAGGAAGGCGAGCAGGAAGCCGAGCGGGGCGAGAGCGGGCGCGAAGCCGACGATGCCGCGCCAGATCAGCGGACCGAGCACGACCAGCAGCGAGAAGGCGAGCATGAAGACCGCACCGCCAATCACGTAGACGATCGATTCCAGCCGCGTGCGCCACCAGCTGCGCCATTCATAGGCCTCATAGGCGCGGTTGAGCCCGATCCTGACGGCCTCGACCCCTGACGACGAAAAATACAGCGCCAGGATCGCGCCGAGCGTCAGCGCGTCCTTGCGCACCGCGGTCAGCACCGAGCGGACCTCGCGCGCGATCGGCTCCGCGACCTCGCGTGGCCATGCCTCCAGCAGCAGCTGAGCCGCTTCGTCCGCCGCCGCCTGGGAACCGAAGAACCCCCCGAGCGCGGTGATCAGGATCAGGAACGGGAACAGCGACATCAGCACCGAGAGCGCGATGTGGCTGGCGATCGCCCAGCCGTCATGGGCGATGAAGCGCTCGAAGGCGAGGGCAGGGACGGAACGTAGCGACATGCGGGTCTCGGGCGACGGCGCGATCTTTGGTGGTTCGCCGCCGCGGTGGCAAGAGCACCGGATGGCAGGTGCACGGAACATGCCGCCACGGCGTCCAGATGCGGCGACAGCTGCCGCTTTCCAGCCTATCAGGCCCGTAGAAGGCCTCCGCCATGTTCGATTCCCCGCTCTTCCTGCGCCTGTCGCCGGCGCTCTTCGTCTTCCTCTGGTCGAGCGGCTGGATCGTTGCCGGCTATTCGGCCCGCTATTCCGATGCGCTGACCTTCCTCTCGGTCCGCTTCGGCTGCGCCGGCCTGGCGCTCGCCGTGCTCGCTTTCGCTATGGGGGCACCCTGGCCGAAGACGCGGCGCGCCCTGTTCGATTGCGTCGTCGCCGGCACCCTCCTGCATGCCATCTATCTCGGCGGCGTCTGGTGGGCGGTGCGCCATGGCCTGCCGGCCGGCGTCTCGGGCCTGATCGCTGGGCTGCAGCCGGTCCTGACGGCCTTGTTTGCGCCCTTGATCATGCGCGAGAGCATCTCGCCGATCCGCTGGCTCGGCATCGTTTTCGGCTTCGTCGGTATCGCGCTGGTGCTGGAGCCGAAGCTGGTCGGCGTCGCGCCCGAGGCGCTTCATGCCGTCGCGCTGCCCATCGTCGTCAACGTCGTCGGCATGCTGTCGGTCACGCTCGGCTCGTTCTGGCAGAAGGCGCGCATCGTCGAGGGCGACCTGCGCACGGTGACGGCGGTGCAGTACATCGCCGCCTTCCTGTTCACGCTGCCCTTCGCCTTCCTGCTCGAGCCGATGCGGATCGAGTGGAATCTGACCATGGGCCTTGTCCTGGCCTGGTCGGTTCTGGCGCTCTCGCTCGGCGGCATCGGGCTCTATCTCGTGATGATCCGCCGCGGCCAGGTCTCGCGCATCGCGACCTTTCTCTACCTCGTGCCGCCGGCGGTCGCGGTCGAGGCCTGGATCCTCTTCGGTGAGACGCTGAGCCCGATCCAGCTCGTCGGCATGGCGGTCGCCGTGCTCGGCGTCGTGCTCGCCAGCCGGAAATAGTCCATGTCCCAATCCTGGGTTTCCGCAAGCCGGTCGATGCTGTAGCCAGAGAAGATGAGGCGGCGAGGTTCCGCCATGATGGTGACGGGGACGAGACGACCATGGCTGTGACGACCGAGACTCTTGCTGGCGCCTTCATCGCCGCCCGCCGCGGCCACAAGCTGGTCGATATCGCGACCCTGCCGGTCCCTGCCGATGTCGATGCCGGCTTCGCCGCGCAGGCCGAGGTCAACAAGGGCATGGGCTATCCGCTCGCCGGCTGGAAGGTCTCGCTCGGCGAGGGCGGCCGGCCGATGGCCGGGCTGATGCAGGGGCCCTATCTCAAGTCCGGCGACACCTATCGCGGCGTCCACGGCGCCGAATTGCGCGTCGAGATCGAGCTCGCCGTCCGGCTCGGCCGCGACATGCCGCTGCGCCCCGGCCAGCCCTATACCCGCGAGGAGCTGATCGACCATTGCGACGCCGCCCTCGTCGGGATCGAGATCGTCGAGAGCCGCATCGCCGACTGGACCAATGTGCCGTTCCCGCTCTGGCTGGCCGATGCAATGGGGCATGGCGGCTACCTGCTCGGTCCCGAGGTTCCTTTCAGCATCTTCGACGACGTCCCGGCCCTGAATTGCACGGTCGAGCTCGATGGCGACGTGCTCTATGACCGCCAGGCGCTGCATGCCAATGGCGATCCGCTGGTCACCGCGCTCGCCTGGGCGAATCGCCCGGTCGAGGGGCCGCTCGGTCCGCTCAAGGCCGGCCAGATCATCACCACGGGCAGCCTCTGCGGCGGCGTGCTCGCGCCGACGGTCGGTCCGGTGATCGCCCGGCTCGACCCGGTCACCGCGATCTCGTTCGCGCTGGCAGAACAGGGTGATTGAGCAGCAAGCGTGATCTGATCGTAGAAATCCGGCAAAGCGCGGATGGCGAACGATTCGTTCAGATTTTCGGTTGACGGTAAGCTGATCCCGAGCGTCGAATTGTGATCAATCGGAGGCGCGATCACAAAATCAACGCATTCGCTGCGTTCTAGTCGGGTTGCGTTGGAGGTTTGATGCGGTCATGGCGAAGGGGCAGGATCGGCATTGCCGGCGGAGGCTTGGTTGCTTTCGCGGCGATGCTTGCCGGTGAGATTTCGCCGGCCCGTGCCTTCGACCTGTCGTCGCTCGACGTCTTCAACCTCTTCGGCAGCAAGGACAAGCCGCCGCCGGTCAGCGCGACCACGCTGCCCTATGAATTGAAGTTCGAGCTCGGCGATGTGCCCGATGCCAGCGCCCTGAAGCGCAGCATGCAGGACGCCTCGCTGCTCTATCGCCTGCGCGAAGATGCCCCGCCCGACGGTGAGACTCTGGCCCGCCGCGCCGCCGCCGACATCAATCCATTGATCGATGCGCTCTGGGCCCAGGGCTATTTCAATGCGCAGGTCGCGATCGCGGTGGACGGCGTCGCGGTGACGCAGGCCGGCGAGCCGCCGCCCGGACTGGCGTCGACAGCCGAGCGCTACCGCAACCGCGCTCCCGCCCCGGTCGTGGTCACCGTCGATCCGGGGCCGCAATTCTCGCTGCGCAACATCGACATCGTGGCGAGCGGACGCCGCGATCCGTCGACGGTGATCTCCGACCCCGGCAAGGTCTCCGGCCTCGTGCCCGGCGCGCCCGCGCTTTCGTCCTCGGTCCGGGCGGCGCAGGTCGCGCTGGTCGATTACTGGCGCAACAAGTCCCGCCCGCTCGCGCGCGTCGTCGAGGTCCGCCCCGTCGTCGACCACGCCGCCAAGACGATGGACGTCTCGCTCCTCGTCGATCCCGGCCCGGTGGCCGGCTTCGGCGACGTCTCGATCACCGAGACCGGCGACATCCCGCCCGAGGTGATCCGCTCCTTCATCTATCTGGAGCCGGGCGAACCCTATTCGCCCAAGGCGCTGGCCGACACGCGCAAGTCGATCGCGACGATCCCGGCCGTCGGCTCGATCCGCATCCGCGAAGCCAAGGGGCTGGACCAGGCCGGCAACCTGCCGATCTTCGTCGAGGTCAACGAACGACCCAAGCATCTGCTCGGCTTCTCCGCTCGCTATTCGACGATCGACGGCCCGGCGGTGAAGACCTATTGGGAGCATCGCAACCTGTTCGGCGGTGCCGAGCGATTGCGGCTCGAAGCCTCCGTCTTCTTCGCGCCGCGGATCGACGGCACCAAGGTCCAGCGTTTCGGCGATTTCGAGCCGACCGATCTCGGCGCCCGCTTTTCGGCGAGCTTCCTGAAACCGGCGCTCGGCGGCAGCCGCAACGACCTCCTGATCGACGCGACCGGGGTGCGCGAGCGCGTCGGCACCAACCGCTATGGCGGCTATACCGCGCGCTACGCCAACGTCACCGCCGCGATCCGCCATCGCTTTAGCGACGTCTTCTCGATCCAGGCCGGCGTCGAGGCCGAGCGTGGCCAGACCAGCGACGTGCTCGGCCAGGTCGATTATACGCTGATCGGCGTGCCGCTCTCGCTGCGCTACGATTCGACCGACAACCAGCTCGATCCGACCCGTGGCATCAGGGCCGTCGCCTCGGTGACGCCCTATGCCGCCTTCGGCGACAACGCTGCGCCCTTCATCCAGAGCAAGGCCTCGCTCTCCGGCTATTACGCGCTCGACGAGGATGCCCGCTATGTCCTCGCCGGCCGGATCGGGCTCGGCTCGATCGCAGGCGCCGATCTCGACGAGGTGCCTGCGACGCGGCGCTTCTATGCCGGTGGCGGCGGCTCGGTGCGCGGCTACGCCTATCGCACGCTCTCGCCGCTCGGCCCGCTCAATCACCTGACCGGCGGGCGCAGCCTGTTCGAAGCCTCGGTCGAAGCGCGCATCAAGATCACCAACACGATCGGCATCGTGCCCTTCTTCGACGCCGGCATGGCCTTCGCGTCGGAGTTCCCGAACTTCAAGGAGAAGATCCAGTACGCCGCCGGCCTCGGGCTGCGCTATTACACGCCGATCGGACCGATCCGGCTCGACGTCGCCGCTCCGCTCAACCCGCGCAAGGGCGACAAGCCGGTCGCGCTCTATATCAGCATCGGGCAGGCCTTCTGATGGGCGCGCTCCGCTTCCCCCGTCTGATCGCCGGTATCGCAGCCCTGGTCATCGCTGCGACTTTGGTCGTCTTCACTGGCCTCGGCGGCTTCGCCCAGAACGCCGGCGAGCGCGGCGTGCTGGCCGACCTGATCTCCAAGGCGCTCTCCACCGACGGCAGCCAGGTCTCGATCGGCGCCGTCGACGGCGCGCTCTCCTCGGACGCCTCCATCCGCGACATCGTCATCTCCGATCGCGACGGCCCCTGGCTCAGGCTCGATCGCGCGAGGCTGATCTGGACGCGCTCGGCGCTGCTGCTGCGCCGGCTCGAGGTCAACCGCCTCGAGATCGGCAAGCTGGAGATCCTGCGCAAGCCTGTGCGGGAGCCGGGCGCGCCGCCGCCGGCCGACAATTCGCCGATCCTGCCCGAATTGCCGCTCAAGGTGATCGTCGAGGCCTTCCAGCTCGGCGAGCTGGCGCTCGGCCCGACCGTGATCGGCGCCCCCGCCAGGCTGTCGGCGACGGGAGCTGCCCGCCTCGGCCCACCGAACGAAGGTCTGGATTTCCGACTCGCCGGGCGCCGTCTCGACATGGGCGGCACGCTCGACGTCACCCTGCGCTTCGTGCCGCAATCGACGCAGCTCCAGCTCGCGGTCAAGCTCGACGAGCCGGCCGGCGGCCTGATCTCGACCATCGCCGACCTGCCGGATCGGCCGCCGGTCAAGCTCGACCTCACCGGTGACGGCCCGCTCGACCGCTTCCGCGCGACGCTCGCCTTCACTGCCGGCCCGACCATCGGCGCCAACGGCACCGCCGATCTCACCCGCCAGGGCGCGGGGCGGCGGCTCCTGCTTGCGCTTGATTCCCGCATCGCCGGCCTGATGCCGCCGCCGGTCGCGCCGGTCTTCGAGGGCTCGACCCGGCTCGACGGTACGGTGGGCCTGGCCGATAGCGGCGCCGTCTCGGTCGACCAGATGGCTCTGGTCTCGGCACTGGCGAGGCTCGACGTGAACGGCCTCTACCGCGCCGACAAGAACCTCGACTTCAGGATCACCGCCGCCGCGCGCCCCAATGCGGAGGGACGCACCGTCGCTTCTGGCGCCGAGATCGCCAAGCTCGCCTTCGATGCGACGATCAACGGGCCGGCAGCCGGCCCGCGCGTCAAGGCCAGCCTGCAGGCGGAAGGCGCGAGCGTCCCGGCCGGCAAGCTCGGCAAGCTCGACTTCAGCTTCACGGCGACGCCGACCGGCGCGCTGAACGACCCGGCGACGCGCACCGTGCTGGTCTCCGATGGCGAGGCCTCCGGCCTCGCGCTCGCCGACGCCGGCCTGGCGCGCTTCATCGGCGATCGCCTGCGCTTCACCTTGCGCGGCACGGCCTCTGAAGGCGGTGGCGGCGAGTTCGAGACGCTGAAGCTTTCTTTCGGCGGCGCCGAGCTCGGCTATGCCGGCCGGCTCGACCCGGCCCGCATCCTCGGCAAGGTGCAGGCCCGGCTGCCGGATCTTTCCCGGCTCAGCACACTCGCCGGCCGTTCGCTCAAGGGCGCGGCCGCTGTCAGCGCCGATGTCGACGCCGAGCCAAAGAAGAAACTCTATGCCGTCAAGCTCGATGGCGGCGCCGAATCCCTGACGCTCGGCCAGGAGGCACTCGACCGCCTGCTCGCCGGCAAGCTTTCGCTCGGTGGCGAGATTCGCGTGCCCGCCAGCAGCGGGCTCGTCGTCAACGGCCTGCGCATCGCCGGAACCCATGTCGCAGCGACCGCCGACGGTGCGCTCGGCGCGCAAGGCTCGAGCCTGCGCGCCAATATCGCCATTCCCGATCTGCGCCGCGCCGATCCGAAACTGTCGGGGCAGGGCGCGTTCGACGCGACGCTGACCGGCCCGCTCGACAAGCTCGACGCGACGCTGAAGGCGGGGATCAGCAACGCGACCGCGCTTGGCCGGCCAGTGCCGCGCCTCGCGCTCGATGCGGTGCTGCGCGACCTGCAAGGCGCGCTCACCGGCGACGTCAAGCTCTCCGGCGAGGTCGATGGCCGGCCGGCGACCGGCGCCGTCCGTTTCGCCAAGCGCGACCCCGGCGGCTGGGCGCTGCCGCAGCTCGACATCGCCATCGGCTCGGTCACGCTGAATGGCGCGCTCGATCTCGACGCTTCCAATCTCGCCGAAGGCAATCTCAAGCTCGCCGCCCGCAATCTCGACGATCTCTCTGCGCTGGCACTCGCCAAGCTCGGCGGCCGGATCGAGGCCGACGTGAAGCTGGCCCGTCCGACCGGCGGCCAGAATCTCGATCTCAAGGCCAGCGCGCAGAAGCTTGTCGCGCCTAGCGTTTCGCTCGATCGGCTCGATGCCGACATCGGCATTGTCGACGCGCTGCGCAAACCGCTGATCAACGGCACGGTCCAGGTCGATCGCGCCGTCATCGCCGGCGAGCCGGTGAGCGCGATCCGCCTTGTCTCGAAGGGTAGCGCGGACTCCAGCGACATCAGCCTCGACGCCAATGCGCGCGGCTTTTCGCTCGCCTCCAAGGGCCGGCTTTCGGTCGCCGATCCCGTGCGCTTCGATCTTGCCAGCTTCACGGCGACCCGCGACGGCCGCAAGATCGCGCTGGCCAAGCCGGCGAGCTTCACCGTGATCGATGGCGGCGTCGCCATCCGCGATCTCGCGATTGCGCTGGATGGCGGCCGGATCACGCTCGACGGCCAGGCCGGCAAGGCGCTCGACCTGCGCTTTGCCGCGCAGAACGTCCCGCTCTCGGCCGCGCGCCTGGCGTCGCCGACCCTCGATCTCTCCGGCACGCTCGATGCGGAAGCCACGATCAAGGGGACGCCTGAGGCGCCGACCGGCCCCTGGCGCCTCCGTATCGCCCGTCTCGTCGCGCCACAGACCCGCTCCGCCGGCCTGCCGCCGATCGAGATCTCCGGGCAGGGCGCGCTCGATGGGCGCCACACCAGCCTCGATGCCAGCCTGAACGCCGGCCGCTTCGTCAGTCTGACCGCCAAGGGCAGGGCTCCGCTCGGCGGTGAGGGCGCGCTCGATCTCTCCATCCAAGGAAAGGCGGACGCCCAGCTCGCCAACGCCCAGCTCGCCGCCGACGGCCGGCGATTGACCGGTCAGCTCGCGCTCGACCTGCGCGCCGGCGGCACGCTCGCCGCGCCGCGCCTCTCCGGCGGCGCGACGCTCTCCGGCGGCAGCTTCAGCGACGCGCTCCAGGGTGTGAAGCTGACGGGGATGGAGGCGCGCATTGCGGCCAATGGGCCCGAGCTCGTCATCGAACGTTTCGCGGCGCAGACGCCAGGCGGCGGCACGCTCTCAGCCCGCGGCAACGTCAAGCTCGATCCGGAGGCCGGTTTCCCTGGCACGATCCGCATCGAAGGCCGGCGCGCCCAGCTCGTCGACAGCGGGCTGGGCCGGGCGGTCACCGATCTCAATCTCGACCTTGCCGGCCCGCTGGCACAGCGGCCGCGCATCGGCGGGCGCATCGATGTCGTCACCATCGAGGTCGCCGTACCCGACCGCCTGCCATCCAGCTCGCGGCCGGTCGACGGCATCCGCCACGTCAACGCCAAGGGTCAGGCGGCGGCCCGCCTCGCGGCCGAGCGCCGCGCGCGCGCTGCCACAAAGCGCAAGGGTGCCCGCGCGCCGGCCTTCGACGCCGTGCTCGACATCACAGTCTCCGCGCCGGGACGCGTCTTCATCCGCGGGCGAGGCATCGATGCCGAACTCGGCGGCGACCTGCGCGTCGGCGGCACCTCCGGCGCGCCGCAGTTGACCGGCGGCTTCGATCTGAGGCGCGGGCGACTCAACCTCGCCAGCCAGCGCCTCGATTTCAGCAAGGGCCGCGTCACCTTCTCCGGCGACGTCATGCCGACGCTCGACTTCGTCGCCGAGACCCGGGCTGCCGACGTCACCGCGCGGATCATCGTCTCCGGCGAAGCCTCCGCGCCCGAGTTCACCTTCACGTCCTCGCCGGAGCTGCCGCCGGAGGAGGTGCTGTCACGCCTGCTCTTTGCCCGCGCCTCCGGCTCGCTCTCGCCCTTCCAGGCCTTGCAGCTCGCCCAGACCGCGGCCCAGTTCTCCGGCGCCGGCGGCGACGACGTCTTCGAGCGCATCCGCCGCTCGCTCGGCGTCGACAACCTCGATGTCCAGATGGGGCCGGGCGGGCCGACGGTCGGCGTCTCCCGCTCGATCTCCGATAACATCACCCTCGGCGTGAAGGCCGGCGCCAAGCCGGAGGACAGCGGCGTCTCGGTCGGCATCGACGTGACCCGCCGCCTGAAGCTCCAGGCCGAGACCAATGCCGACGGCAGCGCCGCGGTCGGCGTCGGGGCCGAGTGGGAATACTGACGTCCCGCGTTCGCTCCGGCGTGCGCCGGAGCCTCCCTTTCATTCAGGACGAGCGGCGAAGCCGCGCAGCGCCGGAATCCGTCGTAGAGCCCAGTTCCTCGCGGCGGATCCCGGCGCCCCGGTTCGTTACGGCTGGAATGACGAAGAGATTCGTTCTGGTGCGCGGCGCCGGCAGGCGACTCAGGAGCAGGCCCGGACGCACGAGATTCGCCGGCGAGGCGCTCCGGGAAGCTCGCAAACGGCCCTGTTCGGTTAACGCTCTCTTAAGTTCGCCGGTCAAAGCGTGGCTCGACTGCAACACAAGGGGGTAAAGCGGGTCCTTGGCGGGGACTGTGGCGTGATCGTGGTTGATCGGAGGCCGGGCATTCGTAATGGTGATTGTGCGGCGGGACGTTCCCGGTCGCTGTTTTTCGTCTTCGCCTCCGAACGGTTCGGGGACGCGGGCGAAAGACCGGGATAGGCGGGTTTATCGGACAGGTCTCCTGGGGCCACCGATTAGGAACACGCCGACGCCCGAGGGTCTCGAAACTCTTTTGGAGGTAATCAAATGAAGCTCGTCAAGAGCCTCCTCCTCGGTTCCGCCGCCGGCATCGCCGCGGTTGCCGGGGCTCAGGCCGCTGACCTTCCTTCGCGGAAGGCCGCTCCGGTCGAGTACGTTCGCGTCTGCTCCGCCTATGGCGCGGGCTTCTTCTACATCCCGGGCACCGACACCTGCCTGCGCGTCGGTGGTCGTGTCCGTGCTGAATACACGGTCGGCACCCGCTACGGCAGCAGCCAGGACGCCTACGGCACCCGCGCCCGCGGTCGCCTGAACGTCGACGCCCGCACCGCGACCGCTTACGGCACGCTGCGTACGTTCTTCCGCTACGAGCTGACCAACAGCTCGGGCTTCTATGCCGGCACCATCGGCGGCAACCAGGGCATCATCGCCCCGGGTCAGGCTCGTAACGGCGCTGCTGGCGCTGGCACGGCTTCGAATCTCGACCTGGCCTTCGTCCAGTTCGGTCCGATCACCGCCGGTCGCGCTCAGTCGTTCTTCGACTTCTACGCGAACGACCTGACCTTCTCGACCTTCCGTACGGCTGACTCGCGCCTCAACCTGTTGGCCTACACCGCCACCTTCGGTTCGGGCTTCTCGGCCACGGTCTCGTTGGAAGATCGCAACACCGGTACCGGCCAGCGTGAAAACGGCGCCTTCGGCCGCTTCACCGGCGCTGGTCTGGCTCTCGCCGGTCAGGACTTCCCGGATGTCGTCGCCTCGCTGCGCGTCGATCAGGGCTGGGGCTCCGCTCAGCTGTCGGGCGCTCTCACCCAGCGCAAGGTCCTCTCGACCGTCGACGCTCTCGGCAACATCGTCCAGAACAGCGCGGACGAGTACGGCTGGGCCATCCAGGGCGGCGTGAAGATCAACCTGCCGATGCTTGCGGCTGGCGATCACCTGTTCCTGCAGGCCGCCTATGCTGACGGCGCTCTCGGCTACCTCGGCTGGGGTGGTCAGTACGGTTCGGGCCGCCTCACCTCCTCGGTCGCTGGCAACCAGCTCGTGATCGGCGATATCGGCGTGACCGCTCTGGGCAACACCAAGAACTCGACCGGCTGGTCGGTCGTGGCTGCCCTGCGTCACTTCTGGACCCCGACCCTGCGTTCGGAACTGGTCGCTTCGTACTCGTAGCTGAAGCTGGGCTACACCCAGGCTGCTGGCTTCTACGCTGCCGGCGCCCCGATCCGCTCGCTTGATCCGAAGGAGCTCATCGTTGCTGGTAACCTGATCTGGTCGCCGGTTTCGGGTCTCGATATCGGTGTCGAGGTGCTCTACACCCGCACCGAGCTCGCCTCGCGCGTTCTGCCGGTCGACAACAACGGCGCTCGCGTCGCTGGCTTCGGCATCAAGAACGACGACGCTTGGGCTGGCCGCCTCCGCATCCAGCGCGACTTCTGATCGATCTTCCGATCGTTCAAGGGAAGCCCCGGGGAAACCCGGGGCTTCTTTCGTTTTGGGGCTGAGCCTCACAGCGCGGAAACACTATCTGATCGTCACAAGGGCAGACTGTCCCTTGCTTGACTCAAGGATGCGATGGGGCGTGATTGGAATGGGTTGCAGGCGTCGGGATTCGATGCGGGCGGCCCTTGGACGAGGCGGGGATTTCGGCATGGCGCGGCAGGCCGGTTGGCTCTGGGGGCTTGTTCCGCTGTCCTTGGTCTGGGCGGCCGCCAATGCGCTGAACACCGAGCCGGTCCGCCGCGATATCGAGGCGAGGGCACTCGCGGTGAGCGCGGTGGCGGGATCGGCGTCGGGCGCGCGCGGCGTCTCGGTCCGCGTCAGCGGTCGCGACGTCTATCTCGACGGTGAGGCCGTCACGGCCGACGGCGCCAGCAAGGCGCTGGCTCAGCTGCAATCGGAATTCGGCGTCCGGCGCGTGCTCGGCGGGCTGACGCAGGTCATTGCCCAGAAGCCCTATAGCTGGTCGGCGACGCGGCAAGGCAGCCTCGTGACACTGTCCGGCTTCGTGCCGGACGAGGCAGCCGCCATGGCGACCCTGTCGGCGGCTCGGGCATTGAGCGCGGAGTTGAAGGTCGACGACCAGCAGAAGGTCGCTTTCGGCGCTCCGGTCGGTTTCGCCGAGCTTACGGGCGCATTGATGCGCGATCTCGGCCGGCTCTCCGCCGGCAAGGTCGCCCTCGACGATGCCCGTTATTGCGTCGAAGGCACCGCCGCGACGCCAGAGAGCTTCCAGGCCTTGCGCGAATCCGCTGCGGCCGCCCCTCCGAAGGGCTTCACCCGTGTCGATTGCATGCTCACCGCGGCGACGGTGAGCCCCTATCGCTGGAGCGCCGAGAGGAGCGCATCCGGCGCGATCACGGTCACCGGCTACTACCCTTCCGATGCGATGCGCCGCGAGATCGCCGCGCTGCTCGGCCGGGCTTTCCCTTCGGGCGCTGTGGTGAACGACCGCATGCTGCTGGCCGCCGGCGAGCCGCCCGCCTTCGCGATCAGGGTGGCGCGCGCGGTCGCCGATCTCGCGCGCCTGCGCAGCGGCAAGGCCGAGATCGAGGGCGACGCGTATCGCATTTCGGGGCAAGGGCCCGCAGACCACGAGGCTTGCGAGGCGTTGAAGCTGAACATCGCGCAGGGCGACGGCCCCGATTCGGTCGCGCTCGCCAGCATCGCCTGCCCGCCGCCTCCGCCACCGGCGCCCAGGAGCGAGCCGGTGCCCGCCCCATCGACCGACGCACCGCCACCTGCACCGCTGGCTCCGAGTGCGCCTGCGCCAGTCAGCCAGCCATCGGCCCCGGTCCCGGCGGCGCCGAGCCCGGCTGCAACCACCGAGCCGCAGCCTGCGCCGTCCGTCGCACCGCGGCCGCTGCAATGGCGCGCCGAGAAATCCGCAAGCGGTATCGTCCTATCAGGCGCGGCGCCCGATGCGGCGGCCAAGGCGGCCGTGCTAGAGGCGGCGCGTGCGGCGCTATCCGGCGGCCAGGTCGTCGACCGGACCGTGATCGAGGCGAGCCCGCGCGGTGGTCCCGACTATGGCGAGGCGACGCGTTTTGCCCTCGGTCTCCTCGGCAAGATGGCGCAAGGCAGCGTCTCGCTGGCCGGATCCGCCCTCAGCCTCACCGGCGCGGTGGCGGACAAGGCCGGCTGGCAAGCCTTGGAGGACACCCTGAAGGGCAAGGTGCTGCCGGCAGGGCTCGCGCTTTCGGGCCGGCCGGCGCTCACCTTGCTCAGCTACGGCTTCAGTGCCTCGATCGACAGGTCCGGCGGCTATCTCAGCGGCTATTTGCCCGACACGGCGGCCAAGGAGGCGATCGCGACGCTGATCGAGGCCTCGCCTTTGCGTGGCCGGATCAGCGACGAGACCGAGATCCTGCCGGCGGCGCCGACCGGGTTCGGGGTTGCCGCACGTGGTGTGGTGCAGGATCTGCTGCGGCTCGATCTGGGCTCGGCCAGCGTGGTCGATCGCGAGGTCAATGTCCGCGGATTGACCTGCCGCGGGCTGATCCGCGACGAGGTCGAGACCAATCTGGCGAGTGGCCTGCCTGACGGCTTCTCCGGCAAGGCCGAGGTCGGGATGCGCCAGACCGGCTGCGTCATCGATCCGCCGAGCACCTGCCAGAACGAGCTCGATGCGTTGACCCAGCGCTACTACGTGATGTTCGGCCAGGGGACCGCTGTGGTGACGCTCGATCCGGTGACGGAGCGGGCCATGACCGAGGCGGCCGCCATCCTCAAGCAGTGCCCGACCTCGCGCGTCACCATCGAGGGGCACGCCAATCTCGATGGCGAGCGCAGCGGCTTCAACAATCTCGACCTGTCGAACCGGCGGGCGTTGCGGGTTCGCGAGGAGCTGCTGCGCCGCGGCATCGGCCCGGCCCAGCTCGAGGTCAAGGGCTACGGCACCGATCGGCCGCTGGTTGCCCATGGCGATCCGGAGGCGCGGGTGAAGAACCGCCGCGTCCAGTTCACCGTGTCGAAATAGGAGACTGGCGATGCTCTATCTCGCGACCCAGTTCGCCTGGTTCCTCCTCGCCGCCTTCGCGATGGGCCTGGTCTTCGGCTGGCTGACCGGCCGCGGCGGCCCGCGCGGCTTCGCCAGTGGTCCGGTCGCTGCTCTCGCCATGCTCTGGGCTGCTCTGGCGGCGCTTGTCTGGCTCCGGCTGGTCAACGATCAGGCGGCGTTCTGGATCGAGACCGCGCTGCTCTATCTGCTCGCTTACGCCGCCGGTTGCCTGATCGGCAGCCTGTTCGCTGGTGAAGGCGAGGCACTCCCGGCACTCGCCGCGCCGGCACCGCGCCTTGCCTTGCCGCAACCGGCTCCGGCGCTTCCCGCACCGCTCGTGCCCGCGAAGCCTGCTGAGGTAGCGACCGGCAAACCGGCGCCAATGCCGAAGGTCGATGGCGAGGACGCGATCGCCGGCAAGCGCCCCGCCGGTTTTACCGCTGCCCGCGGCGGGCAGGCCGACGATCTCAAGCTGATCAAGGGGATTGGCCCGCAGAACGAGACACGCCTGCATGCGCTGGGCATCTGGCATTTCAGCCAGATCGCCGCCTGGACGCCCGAAAACGTCGAGTGGGTCGGCACTTATCTCGCCTTTCCCGGTCGGATCGAGCGCGAGGACTGGGTGGAACAAGCGGCCGCGCTGGCGCGAACCGCGACGACGGTCGAGCCGGTGACGGCGGTACCGCTCTCCGGCGCAGCGCTCGAAGGCAAGCGGCCGGGCAACCTCTTGCCGGGTGCGCGCGGTGGCAAGCCGGACGATCTCGGGCTGATCGACGGCGTCGGCCCTGCGATCGCCGAGACGCTGAACACACTCGGCATCTGGCATTTCGATCAGATTGTCGCGCTGGGACCTGACGAGTTGCGCTTCCTCGCCCATCATACCGGCTTCCCGGGCCGCGATGTCGCCGAGCAATGGCAGGCCGAGGCCAAGATCCTTGCCGCTGGCGGCGAGACCGAGCATTCGCGGGCGGTCAAGGCGAAGAAGCGCAAGCGGAAGCGCTGAACGGTCAGGCCGCCTGCTTCTCTGCCTTCGCGATCAGCTTGCCGATGCGGCGGATCATGTCCTTGCTGCCGAGCAGGGGAGCGTGGCCCTGGCCTGGCGCGGTGAAGGTCTCGCAGCGCGGGTGGCGCTGCCCCATCTCCTCCAGTGTCTTCTCGGCCAGCAAATCGGAGTTCTCGCCGCGGATCGCCAGCACCGGGACATGGTTCAGCGCCGCGAAATAGGGCCAGAGCTCGGGTAGCGGCGCCTCCAGGTCGAGTTCCTCCAGGGTCTTCAGCAGACGCGGATCATAGTCCGGCACCAGCGCGCCGTTGCGCTCCGTCCAGGTCCGGCGCGCCATGATCTCCCATTCGGCCTCACCGAAGATCGGGAATTGCTGGTCCGAGAGCCGCTTCAGGATCTCGGCGCCCTCGGCGAAGCTGCGTGGCGTCGGCAGCTTGCCGACATAGCCGCGGATGCGCAGCAGCCCGCGCGCATCGATCACCGGCCCGACATCGTTGAGGACGGCGCCGCGGATCGCCGCCGGCCGTGCCGCCGCCAGTGCCATGGTCAGGAGTCCGCCGCGCGAGGTTCCGACGAAGACGCCGTCCTCGACCCCGGTCGCCGCCAGGACCTGCATGAGGTCGTCGAGTTCGACGCGGATGTCGTAGTCGTGCCAG
The DNA here is from genome assembly GCA_013823325.1 of Methylobacterium sp. Lineage (GTDB taxonomy): Bacteria > Pseudomonadota > Alphaproteobacteria > Rhizobiales > Beijerinckiaceae > Allobosea > Allobosea vestrisii. The sequence goes on along the minus strand of PNLY01000009.1, from coordinate 9,828 downwards.
TCCTTGGCGTAGTCGGAGCGGCCGCGGCCACGATAGTCGAGCGCCAGCACCCGCCGCGGTCCGTCCTCCGCCAGCGCCAGCGCGAGCTCGTGGAAATCGGCGGAGGTGCGGGCGAGTCCAGGCAGGCAGATGATCGGCAGTAAGGAAGCCGCTTGCGGCCCATATTCGCGGACATGCAGCTTCAGCCCGTCACGGGCGCTGATGAAATGGGAGCGGAAGCCGGTATCGGAATTCATGCGGGAGGACTCGAAGCAGGGCGGGCGTCTTGCACCTAACCATGCTGGTGCGGTGGACGAAAGCGCGGCTCGGCTCTGCGATTCAGCGGCAACGCTTTACGACGCCCCCCAGCCCCTCAGCTTGGCGATGCAGCGGTTGAAGACCGCGAGCTCGTCCGGCGTGAGTGCGGAGAGGAAGTCGCGTTCCATCACCTCGCCGAGCCGGTCGGCCTCCTGCCTGACGCTCTCGCCCTTCGCTGTCAGGCGCAGCGCCACGCGCCGCGCATCGGCGTTTTCGAGATCGCGCCGGATATAGCCCTCGGCAATGAGCTTGCGCAGATGCTTGGAGACCAGCGTCTGCTCGATGAAGCTGGCCTCCGACAGTGCCTTGGACGAGAGGCCGGGCCGGTCGCCGATCGTCCTGATCACCCGCAATTCGCGAATGTTCAGGCCGAGTTTCTCCTTGTAGACCCGCGAGGCGCGCGCCATCGCGGTCTGGTTGACCTGGTCGATCCGGAAGGTCAGGAACGATTCGGGCAGGTCGAGCCTCCTTCTCGTACTGGCTGCGCCAGTCCTAGCCGACTTCGCAGGCCCGGCTCAACGCCGGGCCTCGCCGCGATCGGCTTGCCAGAGCGCGAGCAGCGCCAGGCCCGTGCAGGCGAGCAGGTAATAGGACGGCAACAGGTCCGATCCCGTCTTGGCCACCAGCCAGGTCAGGGTGAAGGGCGCGAGCCCGCCGAACAGCAGCACCACCATGTTGTAGGCGATCGACATGCCGGTCGAGCGGACGGTGGTCGGAAACATTCCGGCCAGCAGCCCCGGCGTCGGCGCCCAAATCGCCGCGATCGGCAAAGCGCAGATCGCCTGCACGATCAGGAGACGCTCGAAGCTCGGTACCGCCACGACATAGGACAGCAGCGGATAGGACAGCAGCGCGAAGGCGAGCATACCGCAGAGCCAGACACGGCGCGGGTTCCAGCGATCGGCGAGCTGGCCCATGATCGGCACGAAGATGAAGAGCAGGATGCCGCCGATCAACGAGCTCAGCATCGCGCTGGTGAAGGGTAGCTTCAATTGCCGCACGACATAGCCCGGCAGGAAGATGAACCAGACATAGTTCGAGGCGGTGCCGGGGATCATGATGGCGCAGCTGCGCAGCAGGGCGCTGCGATGCTCGGCCAGCACGGTCAGGAACGGCGTCTGCTTGACCTTCGGGCCGCTGTCCTTCTCGTATTCCGGCGATTCATCGACGAAGCGGCGGATATAGAAGCCGAGCGGCGTGATCAGCGAGCCCAGCAGGAAGGGGATGCGCCAGCCCCAGTTCTGGAGGGCTTCCGGCGTCATCGCCGTCGAGAGCGCATAGCCGGAGAAGGCCGCGAGCGCGAGCGCCAGCGCCTGCGAGCACATCTGAAAGCTGCCATAGAGCATCTTCTTCCGCGGCGGGGCGTATTCGACCAGCATGGCGGTCGCGCTGGCGAATTCGGCGCCGACCGAGATGCCCTGCAGGATGCGCGCGACGATCACCAGGATTGGCGCCAGCATGCCGATCGCGGCGTAGCTCGGCGTCAGCCCGATCAGCACGGTCGAGAATCCCATGATCAGGATCATCACCGTCAGGATCGGCTTGCGGCCGAAGCGGTCGGCGTAAGTGCTGAGCAGGACGCCGCCGATCGGCCGGACCAGGAAGGAGATCGCGAAGGTCGCCGCCGTCAACAGCGCCGAGACGAGCGGGTCGGAGCTTGGGAAGAAGACCTGCGCGATGATCGTCGAGAAGAAGCCGTAGACCAGGAAGTCGTACCATTCGAGCCCGTTGCCGATCACCGAGGAGATGACGGCGCGTCGGATCATCGCCGGCGAGCGGGGCTGGGCGGCCGGGATAGCGGCGGCGGTCATGCGCTGGCCCCTTCCATGGTCTGGCGGGTGGCGATGCGCGCGAGGATGCTGGCGCCGACCGGCAGCAGGCGGTCGTCGAAATCGAAGGTCGGGTGGTGGCACATCGCCCCGGGCTGGCCGAGGAAGATGTAGGCGCCCGGCCATTGGTCGAGCATCAGCGCGAAATCGTCGGAGAAGGGCAGGGGCTTCATGTCGGTGTGGACATGGCCGATGCCGAGTACCTCGCCGGCCGCAGCCGCCGCGGCTGCAGCGGCACGCGGATCGTTGACGCAGGGCAGGCAGCTGGCTTTCTGGGTGCAGGCGATCGTGCAGCCCGACATCAGCGCAAAACCCTGGCAGATCGCGTCGAGTTTCTTGAGAATCAGCGCCTCGACTGCCGGGTCATAGGTACGGATCGTGCCGGAAAGCTCGGCCGAGGCCGGGATGATGTTCGGCGCGGTGCCGGCCGAAAGCCGTCCGAGGCTGATCACCGCCGGCGCCAGCGGGTCGACATGCCGGCCGACGATCGAGGAGATCTCGGTCGCGAGCCGGGCTGCGACCTGCAGCGGGTCGATCGTGGTGTGCGGCGCCGCGCCATGCCCGCCGACGCCGTCGATCCTGATCTCGAAGGCGGCGATGCCGGCGAGCGTCGGGCCCGGGCGGACCGCGGCGGTGCCTTCGGCATAGAGCGGGATGGTGTGGAGCGCGTAGACCTCCGAGCAGGGGAAACGCTCGAACAGCCCGTCCTCGATCATGCGCTGGGCGCCGAGCCCGACCTCTTCGGCCGGCTGGAAGATCAGGTGGACCTTGCCGCGCCTGGGCGGGTTGGCGGCGAGATGCCGGGCCGCACCGAGCAGCATCACCGTGTGCCCGTCATGACCGCAGCCATGGAAGCGGCCGGGCGCGGTCGAGCGGTAGTCGGCCCCGGTCTCCTCGTCCATCGGCAGGGCGTCCATGTCGGCGCGGAGCCCAATGGTCGGGCCGGGAGCCGTGCCTTCGATCACGCCGACGAGGCCGGTGCCGCCGAGGCCGCGATGGACGGTGACGCCGAACGAGGCCAGCGTCTCAGCCACGAAGGCCGAGGTCCTGACTTCCTCGAAAGCGGTTTCGGGATGGGCGTGAAGGTCGCGGCGCCAAGCCTGCAAAGTCGGCGCATGCGCGGCAATGTCCGGCAGCATCTGAAATCCTCCTTCGGGCGTTTGGGAGGGCAGATACTTGAAAATTTCAAATATTGCAATTGGCAGAGATTATTGTTGCGGGGAGAGGGTCTGACCGCGCATCGGAGCGCAAGACGTCGGTTAGTGGCAATGTGCGGTGGGACATGCGCGGGCAATCCCTCTCCCGGATGGGAGAAGGGTTCCCCGCGCCCTTCATCGACGCTGGGCGTGATCGGAATATTCAGCCGCGCAGGAGAGGCGCCCGGCCTCTCAATCCCGCTTGCCGCCGCGCTTCAGATCGTAGTCGATCATGTAGGCGGTGCGCTGGTTGAGGCGCTGGCGGTAGACCTGCAGGTTCTCCATCACCCGCTGCACGTAATTGCGCGTCTCGGTGAAGGAGATGCGTTCGACCCAGTCGACCGCGTCGACTTCGGGCAGGCGCGGGTCGCCATAGGCGGCGATCCACTTCTTCACATTGCCGGAGCCGGCATTGTAGGCGGCGAAGGTCAGGATATAGGAGCCGCGCCAGTCGCCGAGCAGGTCATTGAGATGGGCGGCGCCCATCTTGGCCGAATAGAGCGGGTCCTTGGTCAGCTTGTCGAGCTCGAACGGCAACTGCGCCCGCTTTGCCGTCTCGCGCGCCGTCGCCGGCATCATCTGCATCAGGCCGAGCGCGCCGGCATGCGAGACCGCGCCGGGATCGAAGGCGCTCTCCTGGCGGGCGATGGCGTGGACGATGGCGCGTTCCATCGGATCGCCCACCGACGGGAACTCCGGCACGCCGAAGGTCGGGAAGGCGGCCTCGTCGAGCGGGAAGCCGCGCTGCAGCGAAATCTTGCCGATGGTCAGCAGGGTCTTGGCGTCGCCGCGCTGGCGGGCGATGTCGGCGATCGCTTCGAGCGCGGCGGCATCGTGCAGGCGCTGCGACAGGTCGATCAGCAACTGTCCGGCGAGATCGGGCGCCTCGATCGCATAGAGCAGCTTGGCTGCCTTGAAGCCCGGCAGATGCGCCAGCGGCGCCGCGATCGTGCGCCGGACGGGCAAATCGGTGAGGCCGAGCCGGGCGCGGGCGAGCTGGCCGTAATAGGCGACCGGGTGCTCGGCGGCGCGAGCGTAGAAGGTCTTGGCCTCGTCGGCCTTGTTCAGGGCATCGGCGGCGCGACCCTGCCAATAGGCGGCGCGGGCGACCGAGATCGGGGTCTCCGCGATCTTGGCGGCTTCGGCGAAATGCTTGGCTGCCCGCTCGGCATCCTTCTCGAAGCGCAGGGCGATCCAGCCGGCATGCCATTCGGCGTCGATGCGCTCGGCCGTGTCCTCGGCGCCATGGCCGGCGGCGACCGCATAGGCGCCCTTGGCGTCGCCATCGTCGAGCAGCTTGCGGGCGATCAGCCGGCGCTCCTCCCACCAGCCGTCTCCGTCGCCGAGCACGGCCGGATCGCGCGGGACCTCGGCGATCGCCTTGGCGGCGTCGGCAGGCTTGCCGGAGCGGCGGGCCTGCTGCGCCTGGAGGAAGGCGAAGGAGATGTCCTTCTTCAGGGCTGTCGGCACGGCGTCGATCTGCTTTTGCGCGATCGGGCCCTTGGCCTTGGCGCTGGCGAGGCGGACCTTGGCGAGGGCGACATAGTCCTGCGAGACGCGGGCGGCATTGCGCAGCGCCTCTTCGCTCTTGCCGGCGAAGAGATAGCGCTCGGTGCGCAGGCGATGGTCGGCTGCGGTGAGCTTGTCGCCAAAATTGTCGAGCACGATCTTCTCGAGCCCGGCGCCGAGAGGGTCCTTGAGCCAGGTCCGGCGGGCGAGGGCGAGCGCCTCGTCCTGCTTGCCCTCGGCCGCCAGCGCACGGGCGAGTGCGACGCGCCCTGCCGGGCTGATCGGCTCGCGGCCGTGGAAGAAGGCGCGCACGGTCTCCGGGCTGCGTCGGTCGGTGACCAGCGCCGCTTCGGCGCGCCGGCGGAACGGCGTCGTGCCGGGATAGTTCGGGAAGGCGTCGAGGAAGTCGGCGATGCGCTCGAAGCTGACGACGTTCGACAGGCTGCGCAGCGCCACCCATTCCAGCATGCCGCGCACGGCCTTGTCGTCAATGCCGCGGGCGATGGCGTCGCCGTCTTCCAGCTTGCCGGCGCGATAGGCCGCGACCGCCTTCTTCAGGGGTTCGAGATCGATGCGCTCTTCCGGCCGGGCGATCTCGGCCGGTGGAACGCGTGGCGCAGCCGGCTCGGTCTGCGGAGCGAGCGAGGCCGTCACGCCGACATCGACGCTCGCTGGTCCGGTATCGTCGCCCGTATTGACGCGCGCCAGGCGCTCGATCTGCAATGGGTGCGAGCCGTCAGGGCCCGCGGAGCAGGGTCCAACAGCAACGAGGATAAGCGTCAGGCCAGCTCCGAAGAACCGTCGGCCCGGCGATAGCGCCATCAAGGGGTCCCCCAAGCAAGCCGGATCGTAGCAGTAGGCCATGCTCCCGCAGGGAGCTTTAGGAAGTCCTAACCATGCCGCCACGATTTTTGATGGGTTGCCGGCTTTGCGGACTGCAGCTGAAAGGCTATGTCTGTCGCCCGTTTCACGCCGAACTTTGTCGTTTTCAGGACCGTCCATGACCAAGCATGCGCCCCTCACCGGTTCGATGCCCGCGCTGGTGACGCCGTTCAAGGGCGGCAAGATCGACGAGGCGACGCTCCGCGCTTTGGTCGACTGGCAGATCGAGAGCGGCTCGACCGCGCTGGTTCCGGTGGGCACCACCGGCGAGAGCCCGACGCTCAGCCATGACGAGCACGGCCAGGTCACCGAGATCGTCATCGACCAGGCCAGGGGCCGGGTGCCGGTCATCGCGGGAGCCGGTTCGAACAACACCACCGAGGCGATCTCGCTGGCCAAGCATGCCGAGAAGGCTGGCGCGCACGCGGTGCTCGTGGTCACGCCCTATTACAACAAGCCGACCCAGGAAGGCATGTACCAGCACTTCAAGGCGGTGAACGATGCGATCGGCATACCGATCATCATCTACAACATTCCGCCGCGCTCGGTCGTCGACATGTCGGTCGAGACCATGGCGAGGCTCTATGAGCTCAAGAACATCGCCGGCGTGAAGGACGCAACCGCCAATCTCGCCCGCGTCTCGCTGCAGCGCCATGTGCTCGGGCCGGACTTCATCCAGCTCTCTGGCGAGGACATGACCGCGCTCGCCTATATGGCCGCCGGCGGCCATGGCTGCATCTCGGTCGTCGCCAATGTCGCGCCGAAGCTCTGCGCCGACCTGATGACCTGCGCGCTCAAGGGCGACTATGCCGGCGCGCTGAAGCTGCAGGACCGGCTGGTGCCGCTTCACGACGCCATCTTCAAGGAGCCTGGCCTCGCCGGCGCCAAGCATGGGCTGAAGCGCCTCGGCCGGATCGAGGAAGAGGTCCGCCTGCCTTTGCTGCCGGTGACGCCGGCGACTGGGGAAGTCATCCGCAGCGCCATGGTTCACGCCGGCCTGCTGAATGCTTAAGTGAGGTAGTCGGTCATGCCGACTACCGGAGAGTTTCGATGAGCAAGCCAGACCCAGAGCGCTACAAGCTTGCGGCCGACAACCGCAAGGCGCGCTACAGCTATGCCATCACCGAGACGCTGGAGGCCGGCATCGCCCTGCAGGGCACCGAGATCAAGTCGTTGCGCGGCGGCAAGGCGACGATCGGCGAGAGCTATGCCGGGCCGATGGGCAACGAGCTCTTCCTGTTCAACGCCCATATCCCGGAATATCTCGAAGCCAACCGCTTCAACCACGATGTCCGCCGGCCGCGGAAGCTCTTGCTACATCGTCGCCAGATCAATAAGCTGATGGGTGCGATCCAGCGCGAGGGCTTCACCGTCATCCCGCTCAAGGTCTATTTCAACGACAAGGGCCGGGCGAAGGTCGAGCTGGGCCTCGGCAAGGGCAAGAAGCTGCACGACAAGCGCGAGACCGAGAAGACGCGCGACTGGAATCGCGACAAGGCGCGGATTCTGAAGACGGGCGGGTGAGGGCGCTGGAGCATTTTCGAGCGAAGTGGATCCCGGTTCGCGTGAAGAAAATGCGATAAAACTAGAATCCAGAGCAATTCCACGATTCAGAGAATCGCGGAATTGCTCTAGCCCGCCGCCTCTGTCAGCTGACTTCGCCGGACTCCACGAAGCCTCCATCCGGAGCGGAGTGAGGCAGGGACCAGCCGAAATAGACCTCCACCTCGACGATCTTGCCGTCGCGGATCGACAGGATCTCGGTATTGCGGAAGCCCTTGCCGTCGCTGGCCTCGCCCTCATAGGTTACGAAGACCGTCTCGCCGATCGCGATGAGATGCTTGAACGTGCAGGCGCGAATGCGTTCGCTGTTCGGCCAGCAGCGCTCGAAATAGGTCTCGCGATCAAGCCGGTTGTCGAGCGGGCTGGTGAAATGGAAATCGTCGGCGATGAGAGCTTCGAGCGCGGCCCGGTCCTTGGCGACATAGGCCTGATAAGAGGCGCGCGCGATCTCGCTGACATCGTCCGACATCGCCGCTCCTGGCTTTTCCCACTGCAACCACAACGGGAAACGCCAAGGAAGGTTCCGCCGGTCAGCCGTTCGCCTTCTTGAAGTTTTCGTTCGCCTTGTCCCAGTTCACCGTCTTCCACCAGGCGGCGAGGTATTCCGGCCGACGGTTCTGGTATTTCAGGTAGTAGGCGTGTTCCCAGACATCGACGCCGAGCACGGGCTTGGCACCCAGCTCGAGCGGCGTGTCCTGGTTGGCGGTCGAGATGATGGCGAGCTTCTTGTCCTTGCCGACGACGAGCCAGGCCCAGCCCGAACCGAAGCGCGTGGCGCCGGCCTGATTGATCCGCTTCGTCAATTCGTCCACGGAGCCGAAGGCAGCGTCGATCGCGCTCTTCAGCTCCGTGCCGGGCTGCTGCGCCCCGCCGGGCGTTATCAGCTCCCAGAAAAAGCTGTGGTTCCAGTGGCCGCCGACATTATTGCGCACGGCCGTACGGACGGTTTCGGGCGCGGCGCTGAGATCGGCGAGCACCGTCTCGATCGGCATCGTCTTCAACGCGTCCCATTGGCCCGCGGCGGCGTTGGCGCCGTTCACATAGGCCTGGTGGTGCAGCGAGTGGTGGATACGCATGGTCTGCGCGTCGATGACCGGTTCCAGCGCCTCATAGGCGTAAGGCAGCTTCGGCAGGGTGAAGACCGGTGGCGGGGCGGCCGGGGGCGGCGCGCTCTGCGCCAGCACCAGCGCCGGGCGGGCGATGATGAGGGCGGATGCGGACCCGGCGACAAGGCCGGTGAGAAAGCTGCGGCGTTCCAAGGCATGCCCTCCGGATGTCGTTGCGGAAGCAGAGGTTGCGCGAGTGGCGGTCGGGGTCAAGTGCCCGCCGACCACGCGACCTGTTCACACATCGACAACGTGGCAGGGCAGGGTCGGTTCAGCTCTCCGGTGTCTCGTCGCCTTGGCGGATGCCGTAGCGGCGCTCCAGCCCAGGATTGCCTTGTCCCGGGGCGCGGGCGGCCCGCTCGGCCGGGTCGCGCCCGACCTTCTGCATCAGGGTGGCGAGCTCGACGAACTCGTCGCATTGCCGGCGCAGGTCGTCGGCAACCATCGGCGGGTTGGTGTTGATGGTCGAGACCACCGAGACCTTGACGCCCTTGCGCTGCACCGCCTCGACCAGAGGGCGGAAGTCGCCATCGCCCGAGAACAGGTAGATATGGTCGAGATGGGGGGCGAGCTCGAGCATCTCGATCGCGAGCTCGATATCCATATTGCCCTTGACGCGCCGGCGGCCGGTCGCGTCGGTGAATTCCTTCGCGGCCTTGGTGATGACGCGGTAGCCGTTGTAGTCGAGCCAGTCGACCAGCGGTCGGATCGAGGTGTACTCTTCGCTTTCAACCAGTGTCGTGAAGTAGAAGGCCCGGATCAGATTGCCGCGGCCCTGGAATTCCTTGAGCAAACGGCGGTAATCCATGTCGAAGCCAAGTTGCTTCGACGTCGCGTAAAGGTTGGCGCCGTCGATGAAGAGCGCGATGCGCGGTTCACCTGCCATGTAATGGCTCCTGCTCAAATCGGGTCGATCAATAAGAATCGGCACGGATCAAGGTTGAATAATGTCAGGCTGACGCTCCAAATCGAGCGGTCCTTCGGCGTTTATGTGGTGAATGCGACGTACCGCGCAAGATTGTGAATGAATTTTGCCATCTACGCGTGCGAGCACAGCAATATTCAGCTTTTTGGAAAATCCAGCCCCATCTCGCGATAGCGTTCCGGATCGTCGCTCCAGTTCTCGCGGACCTTGACGAAGAGGAAGAGGTGCACCTTCGCCTCCGCCGCTTCGGCGATTTCGACGCGCGCCTTCTGGCCGATCGCCTTGATCGTCTGGCCGCCTTCGCCGAGCACGATCTTCCGCTGGCCCTCACGCTCGACATAGATCGTCTGCTCGATCCGGACCGAGCCGTCCGGGCGCTGCTGCCAGCTCTCGGTCTCGACGGTCGAGCGATAGGGCAGCTCGTCATGCAGCCGCTCGAAGATCTTCTCGCGGGTGATCTCGGCGGCGAGGAAGCGCAGCGGCGCGTCCGAGATCTGGTCCTCGGGGTAGAGCCAGGGGCC
>PNLY01000008.1 GCA_013823325.1 Methylobacterium sp. | reverse complement strand
CCTTCATCGACGCGCTGCTCGCGGCGGAGAAGACCGAGTTCAAGGAATGGGAGGGCACGCCCTATTTCGATGGCTGCCTGCCGATCGAGGTGATGGCCGAGCGCGGCCGCGAGACGCTGCGCTGGGGGCCGATGAAGCCGGTCGGGCTGACCAACAAGCACAATCCCACGGTGAAGGCCTATGCCGTCGTGCAGCTGCGCCAGGACAATGCCCTCGGCACGCTGTTCAACATGACGGGATTCCAGACCAAGCTGAAATATGGCGAGCAGGCCGCGATCTTCCGGATGATTCCCGGCCTGGAGAATGCCGAATTCGCCCGGCTCGGCGGTATCCACCGCAACACCTATCTCAATTCGCCGGAGCTGCTCGATCCGCAACTGCGGCTGAAGGCCGATCCGCGCCTGCGCTTCGCCGGCCAGATCACCGGCTGCGAGGGCTATGTCGAGAGCGCCGCGATCGGCCTGCTGACCGGGCGGCTCGCTGCGGCCGAGCGGCTCGGCCAGCCGCTTTCGCTGCCGCCGGCGACGACGGCGCTGGGGGCGCTGGTCAACCACATCACCGGCGGCCACATCGTCACCATCGACGAGGGGCCGCGCTCGTTCCAGCCGATGAACATCAATTTCGGCCTGTTCCCGCCCATCGAGGGCGTGGCAACGATGGGCCCCGACGGCAAGCGCCTGAAAGGCCCCGCCAAGAGCCTCGCCCGCAAGCAGGCGCTGACGGCGCGGGCGAAGATCGAAATGGATGGTTGGGTTAGGGCTAAGAGCGTCCAGGCGGCGGAATAGCCGCCGTCATTCTCGGGCGGAGCGAAGCGCAGCCCCGAGAATCTCATGACGAGAAGGCGCTACCGGCGCCTCGTTCTGCCTGAGATGCTCGGGGCAAGCCCGAGCATGACGCGCTTCAGCTTCCCTACGCCCGCGCTGCGCGCCACAGCGTCCATTGCCGCCGCAGCGGCGAAAGGCCAATGATGGTGCGGTAGGGATCGTAGCTGCGCCGCTCCATCTGCCTGAGATAGGGCTCGACCAATGCGACGGGCAGGAAGGCCGGCTTGATCGCCGCCGGTACCGTGGCGCCGAGATCGTTGAGCTTGCGCAGATGGATACGCGCCAAGGCCCGCATCTCCTTCAGCGAATAGACCAGCCCCGGCCCGCCGCGACCGCGGACGATGTCCTCGCGGGTGACGCCGTTGCGGCCGAGCAGGTCGGCGGGGAGATAGACCTGACCGCGGGCCGCATGCCAGGGGAAGGCCCGCATCAGCCCGCAGAGCGCATAGGCGACGCCGGCATGGCCGGCGGCCGTGGCGCCGCCGGGATCGCGACCCTGGCCCAGCACCAGGCAGGCGAGCCGGATCAGCGCGCTCGCGGTCTCGCCGGCATAGCCTTCGAGGTCGGAAAGCGAAGGCATAGGATCGTCATAGAGATCGAAGACGCGCGCCTCGATCAGCCCCGACAGGGGACCGATCGGCAAACGGAAGCGCCTGACGGTGTCGAGCAGCGCCTGCGCCACCGGATGGCCAGGCGCCGGCGCATCGGGACCGGCTTCGAGCACGTCGCGCCACCATTGCAGGCGAACCTCGCCCGGCAGCGGCTCGCTGACCTGCTCGCGCACGCGGGCGATCTCGTGGCTGAAGGCATAGAGCGCGAACAGGCCGGGCCGCAGCGCCTCAGGCGCATAGAGCGAGGCGATATAGCGGTCGGGATCGTGCTCGCGCACCAGCGCCAGGCAGTGCCCGTAGGCCTGGGAGAGCGGGCCCGGCGCAGTGCCGGCGCGGTCCTCGGTTTTCGTGGTCATGCGCCCTCCCCGCTCCCGCCGTCACGCGGGTCGAAGCGCCGGCAGTCTAGGCTCAGCCGGCGGCCTTGGCTACGCGGGAGCGACATGGCTGGCTGGATTTGATGGAACTCGTCATTCTCGGGCGGAGCGAAGCGCAGACCCGAGAATCTCACGACGAGAAGGCGCTATTGGAGTCTCATCCGGCCTGAGATGCTCGGGTCAAGCCCGAGCATGACGCTTCACTCGACCGCGATCAGCGCTGCGGCAACCCGCCGCTCCTCGCCAACGAGGACGTTGTAGGTGCGGGCCGCGGCCGGCGTCGCCATCGCCTCGACGGTGATGCCGACCGCCTTGAACGGATCGCGCAGCGAGGCCGGCAGGAAGGCGATGTCGTGGCCGATGCCGAGGATCAGGAAGTCGATCGTCCCGGCCTCGTCGAGAACCGGCTGCAGGCTCTCCAGCGTCACCTGCGCAAAGGACGTGACCGGCCAGATCCGGATGCCGGCCGGCGTCGCCAGGATCGAGCCGCGATGGCTCATCTCGGCGAAGCGAAAGCCGCCGGCGCCGAAGCCGTCGAGCTGGTAGCGGCCGGGTACGAAGCCGTCGAAGCGACGCTCTGCCAAGCCCTCAGACCCGGGCCTTGGCTTCGGCCAGTTCCTCGCTCTGGTCGAGGCGGCCGGCGCGGACGTCGAGATAGAGCAGCACCGGCGTCGAGACGAACATCGCCGAATAGGTGCAGACCATGACGCCGAACAGCATGACCAGCGCGAAGCCCTCGATCGCCGTGCCACCGAAGAAGACCAGCGCGACCAGCGCGAGGATTGTGGTGGTCGAGGTGATGGCGGTGCGCGACAGGGTCGAGTTGACGGATAGGTCGAGCAATTCCGGGATCGGCATGGTCTTGTAGCGGCGCAGCAGTTCGCGCGTGCGGTCGAACACCACGACGGTCTCGTTCAGCGAGTAGCCGACGATGGTCAGGATCGCCGCGATCGAGGTCAGGTTGAATTCGAGCTGCGTGATCAGGAAGAAGCCCATCGTCAGCACGATGTCGTGCATGGTGCCGACGATCGCGCCGATCGCCAGCTGCATCTCGAAGCGGAACCAGAGATAGACCAGCACGCCGATGATCGCGAGGACGACGCCGAGCGTGCCGGCCTGGACCAGCTCGCCGGAGACGCGCGGACCGACGGTCTCGACGCGGCGGAACTCATAGGCCTCGGCGAAGGCGGCGCGGGCCTTGGTCACCACCGCCTGCTGCGCGACCTCGCCGCCCGGCTGGAGCGCGAAGCGCATGGAGAGCTCGCCGGCATTGCCGAATTCCTGGACCTCGACCTCACCGAAGCCGAAGCTGTTGGCGGTCTGGCGGACTTGGGCGATGTCGGGCTTGCCACTCTTGGCCTGCATCTCCATCAGCGTGCCGCCGCGGAAATCGATGCCGAAATTGAGGCCGACCGTCAGGAACAGCACCAGCACCAGCACCGAATAGGCGGCGGAGAACGGGTAGGCGAGACGGCGCCAGTGAACGATGCGGAACTTGGTGTTGTCGGGAACGATGCGAAGCAGGCGCATGGTCTGTTATCTCCTGGCCTGCGGGATCAGAACGGAAGGGCCTTCGGCCGCGCCCAGCGATACCAGAGCGCGATCAGCATGCGCGTCAGTGTCACCGCGGTGATGACCGTGGTCAGGATGCCCAGGATGAAGACCACGGCGAAGCCGCGCACCGGGCCGGAGCCGAGCGCGAACAGGGCGACCGCGGCGATCAGCATGGTGACGTTGGAATCGATGATCGTGGCGAAGGCACGCTGGAAGCCCGCCTCCAAGGCGGAAACCAGCGATCTGCCGAGATGCGATTCCTCGCGCATGCGTTCGTAGATCAGCACGTTCGAATCGACGGCCGTGCCGATCGTGAGCACGATGCCGGCGATGCCCGGTAGCGTCATGGTCGCCCCGAGCAGCGACATCAGCCCGAGGATCAGGCAGACGTGCACCAAGAGCGCGATGCTGGCGATGATGCCGAACAGCCCGTAATTGCCGATCATGTAGAGGATGACCAGCACGGTCGCGATGATCGTCGCCATCTTGCCGGCCTGGATCGAATCCTGGCCGAGGCCGGGGCCGACGGTGCGCTCCTCGACGATCGTCATCTTTGCCGGCAGCGCGCCGGCGCGCAGCAGGATGGCGAGATTGTTGACCGCCTCGACGGTGAAGTTGCCGGAGATCTGGCCGGAGCCGCCGGTGATCGGCGACTGGATGACCGGGGCCGAGATCACCTTGTTGTCGAGCACGATGGCGAGCTGGCGACCGAGATTCTCGGTGGTCGCCTGGCCGAAGCGCTGGGCGCCACGGATGTTGAAGCGGAAGTTGACGATCGGCTGGCTCGAGCGCTGGTCGAAGGCCGGCTGGGCGTCGATCAGGTCCTCGCCCTCGACGATGACCTGCCGGCTGATCGGGATCGGCTGGCCGCCCTGATCCTGCGAGGGCAGCATGTCGACGTCGCCGGCATTGGCATCGGCGACCATGCGGAACTGCAGCTTGGCGGTCTCGCCGAGGATCTGCTTGAGGCGCTGCGGATCCTGCAGGCCCGGCACCTGGACCAGGATGCGGTCGAGGCCCTGGCGCTGGATATTCGGCTCGGTGGTGCCCAGCGCGTCGACGCGGCGGCGCAGCACTTCCATCGCCTGCTCGACGGCGCGGCGGATGCGCTCGTTGGCGCCGGCCTCGGTGACGTTGAGCTGGATCAGCCCGTCGGGATTCTCGGCGACCTCGATCGACTGGTTGCCGGAGGGCCCGAAGGCGCCGAAGGTGCCGATCGGCTGGGCGAGTTCGCGCAGCTTCGGCATCAGCTTGGCGCGGTCGGCTGCCTCGGGAACGCGCAGTTGCACCCCGCGCGGGGTCAGGCCGATGCCGCCCTGAAGGCCGACGCGCTCCTCGCGCAGGATGCGGCGGACGTCGTCGCGCAGCTGGGTGACCTGGCTGCGGATCAGGTCGGCACGGTCGATCTCGAGGAGGACGTGCGAGCCGCCCTGCAGGTCGAGGCCGAGCGTCATCGCGTGGATCGGCAGCAGGAAGCGCGGAATCCAGGCCGGAGCGCCCTGCTCGATCGCCTTGCGGGTCTCGGGCGAGAACAGGTTCGGCACGGCGAGCCCGCAGCCGAAGACCAGCACGAGCAGAACGAGAATGACCTTGCGGGCCTGGAGACGAAGCATCTGTTTGAACAGCCTTGTTGGCGGGCGCGGGCGCCTTCAGGCCCCGCGCCTCACGGCCTTCAGCTCTTGACCGGCTCGCCCTTGGCGCGCACGTCCGACACCATGCCCTTGAGGATGCGCACGCGCACGCCATCGGCGATCTCGGCCTCGAGCTCGGCGTCGTCGATCACCTTCGAGACCTTGGCGATGATGCCGCCCGAGGTGACGATCGTGTCGCCGCGGCGCACATTCTTGATCATCTCCTGATGCGATTTCACCCGCTTCTGCTGCGGCCTGATGATCAGGAACCACATGATGACGAAGATCAGGACGAACGGTACCAGCGACATCAGGACGTCGTTGGTGCCGCCGCCTCCAAAGCCCTGGGCAAAAGCGGGGGTGATCACGGGAAGGCTCCTTCACGTCGCCGCCGATTGACGGCCGGCCGGCGCGGGGGTTGCAAAATCGCGCGGACTATAGCCAGCGATGTCGTGAAATCAATCGAAAGCGACCGGCCTTTCGGCCGCATCCCCCAGCTAAGGGCTCCCTGCCCTGCGTGCAATGGCCTTGCCTTCACGAGCATAGCGGAGTTATGAGCGTACCGTACCGTTCGGTACGCCATATTAGCGGACCCGCTGCGATGACCGACACCGCCCCCGACCAGACGCTCGCCACCCTGCTGCGCATCGCCGACGCGCTGGAGCGTCTCGCCCCGCCGGCGAAGCGCAAGCCCGACCTTTCGGCCGCCGACGCCTTCGTCTGGCATGCTGCCGGCCACGAGCTTGCGCCGGTCGCCAAGGTCAACCGCGTCGCTCTGTCGCTGCTGCGCGGCGTCGACCGGGTGCGCGACACGCTGGCCGAGAACACCGAGCGCTTCGCCCGCGGCCTGCCGGCCAACAATGTCCTGCTCTGGGGCGCACGCGGCATGGGCAAATCGTCGCTGGTCAAGGCGGTGCATGCCGACACCAACAAGCGGCTGCCGAAAGGCGCCCTTCCCCTGAAGCTGATCGAGATCCATCGCGAGGATATCGAGAGCCTGCCGGTGCTCATGGGTCTGCTCAAGGCCGATCCGCACCCGGCTATCGTCTTCTGCGACGATCTCTCCTTCGACGGGCAGGACACCTCCTACAAGTCGCTGAAGGCGGCGCTCGATGGGGGTGTCGAAGGCCGGCCAGAGAACGTCGTGTTCTACGCGACCTCGAATCGCCGGCATCTGCTGGCGCGCGAGATGGTCGAGAACGAGCGCTCGACCTCGATCAATCCTGGTGAGGCCGTGGAGGAGAAGGTCTCGCTGTCGGACCGTTTCGGCCTCTGGCTCGGCTTCCACAAATGCAGCCAGGACGAGTATCTTTCGATGATCGACGGCTATGTCAGCCATTTCGCCTTGAAGATCGAGCCTGAGCAGTTGCGGCGCGAGGCGCTGGAATGGGCGACGACGCGCGGCTCGCGCTCGGGGCGCACGGCCTGGCAGTACATCCAGGACCTGGCCGGGCGGCTGGAGACGAAGCTGGAGGGGTGAAATGGGCGTCATTCTCGGACGGAGCGAAGCGTCGATCCGAAAATCTCATGACGATAAGGGCGCCAACCAGCACCCCGTCCTGCCTGAGATGCTCGGGTCAGGCCCGAGCATGACGCATGCAAAAAGAAAAGCGGGGCGGCCTTTCCTGGGACCGCCCCGCCTGGTTCGACCGGTGGGGTCTCGCGAATACCGGCCGAAGACTAAACCGGATCAGTTGCTGCTGAGATAGGGCATCGGATCGACCGGGGTCGAACCCTTGCGCAGCTCGAAGTGCAGCTGCGGCGAATTGACGTTGCCGGACTGGCCCGACTTGGCGACGACCTGGCCCCGCTTGACCTGCTCGCCGCGCTTGACGCTGAGCTCGCCATTATGGGCGTAGGCGGAGACATAGCCGTTCGGGTGACGGATCAACACGAGATTGCCGTAGCCCTTGAGCTCGCTGCCGGCATAGGCGACCACGCCGCCTTCGGCCGCCTTGATCGGCGTGCCTTCCGGGACGGCGATGTTGATGCCTTCATTGCCGCCCTTGCCTGCATAACCGGCGATGACGCGACCGCGGGCCGGCCAGCGGAACTCGGTGCCGGACGAGGCCGGCTCTTCGGCCTTGGGCAGGCTCGCGGTGGTCTGCGGCTCGGGGGCCTTCGGCTCCGGAGCGGGGGCAACCGCTTTCGGCTGGGGGGTGACCTTGTCGGCAGGAGCGTTGGCGACGACGACCGGCGCGGCCGCTTTCGGCTTGGCCGCGGGGACCGGAGTCGCAGCCGGCAGCGCCGCGGTCTTGGTCTCGCCGGCGGCCTTGGCAGCCGCCTTGGCCTTGGCCTCGGCAGCGAAGCGGGCACGGGCCTCGCCCATGCGCTTGGCGTCGGCGGCAGCCTTCTCCTTGGCGTCCGCCGCAGCCTGCGCCTTGGCCTGAGCGGCCTGCGCCCTGGCATCGGCGGCCGCGACCTTCGGGGCAAGCGTGTTCGGCGCAGCGGCGACCGGGCGCGAGACCGGCGGCGGCGCCGAACGCGGCTGCTCGAAACGGTTGTCGCTCGGCGCCGGCTGGCGCGCGGCGGCCTGGGCGCCGCCACCGTTATAGACGGGAACGACGATGCGCGAGCCTGGCGTAACCTCGCCGTGGAGACCATTGGCCTGCATCAGCGCGGAGCGCGGCACGCCATAGCGGCCGGAGATCACATCGAGTGTCTCGCCATGGGCGACGACGATCGGGGTGCCGCCTTGGGCGCTCCAGCCGGCGGCCGAGCCCGGCGCGCTCGGAGCGGGAGCGACAGGCGGGGCGGAACGCGGCGCAACGGACGCGGCCGGCGGCGCCAGCGGCTGGCTGCGCACGCTCGGATTGCCGGTGGCGGACGCCGTCTCGTAGGACTGGCTCGGCCCGCTGCGGCCGATCGAGCCGGTCGTGGCTGGATCGCGCTGGGAGGCCGGGGCCTGGGCGGTCTTGAAGGGATTGCCGAAGGGCGCCTCGGTGAAGCGCATGGCCTCCGAGGAGCAGGCGCCCAGGCCGGCCGCAAGGGCGCAGACCGACACGACGCGAACCACGGATTTCGGGACGGCCAGCTCGACTTGCTTACGCATGGACTCTGCACTCGCGAACGACGCAACTCTACGGTCCGCATTAAAGAGCCGGTTAGGTTAAGAAGGCGTTTCGCTGCTGACAGGTCAGGTGAATTTCTGAGAAGGTCGAGGTCGTCATTCTCGGACGGAGCGCAGCGGAGATCCGAGAATCTCGTGACGGGAAAGCGATGGCTGCTGCCCTCTTCGGCCTGAGATGCTCGGGTCGAGCCCGAGCATGACGCCAGCCGCGCCTCTCAGAGTGCTTGCGACAGTCCCGGCGCCAGTGGCGGAATCCGGACGACCCCGCCCAGCGCATGGTCGAAACCGTCCTCGCTGCGCGTGACGACGACGAGCCGTCCCACCCCCTCGACGCGAAGCGCGCCGACCAGACGCCCACCCGTCTCCAGCCGGGCGAGCAGCGCTTCCGGCACCGTCTGCATCACGCCGTTGACCAGGATGCGCTCGAAACGGCCGAGCGTGCGGTCGGGCTGGAAGCCGTCGGCATGGCGCAACTCGACCAGCTGCGCGAAGCCGCCGCCAGTGAGCCGCTCATGCGCGGCGAGCGCAAGCGTGCGGTAACGCTCCAGCGAAACGACCTTGCCGCCCATCGCCGCGAGCAGCGCCGCGACGTAGCCGGAGCCGGAGCCGACCTCGAGCACCCGGCAATCCGGCTTCATCTCGAGCGCCCCGACCAGCGCCGCGACCGTGTGCGGCGCCGTCATGGTCTGGCCGCAGGGAAGCGGCACCGAGACATCCTGGCGGGCGAGATCGGCGAAGCGCGACGGCGCGAAATGCTCGCGCGGCACGCGCTCCATCGCCCGGAGCAAGGCGAGATCGCGCACGCCGCGCGCGCGCAGCGACAACAGGAAGGCGACCGTGCGCTCGCTCTCGCTGCTGGCGCCTTCCTCGATCATCTCAGCCGCTTTCAGGCGAAAAGCTGCGCGAAGCGCGTCATCGTCGGCTCATGCGTCAGGTCGAGCTCGAGCGGCGTCACCGAGATCTTGTTCTCGGCGAGCGCCCGCAAGTCGGTCCCGTTGGCCGGCTCGTGCTTCGAACGCTGGAAGGCGATCCAGTAATAGGGATTGCCGCGCCCGTCGCGCCGCGGCTCCAGCCGCATCAGCTCCTGGTCGCGCCGGCCCTGCGCCGTCACAGCGACACCCGCGACCTCGCTCGGGGCCACGTTCGGGAAGTTGAGGTTGAACAGGATGCCGTCGGGAATCCCCTCCTCCAACAGGCGGCGGATGATGCCGGGCGCGTGCTGCAAGGCGCAGTCCCAGATGATCTTGGTGCGGTCGCCCGCCATATAGGCCTGGCTCACCGCGATCGAGGGGATGCCGAGCAGCGTGCCTTCCATCGCCGCAGCGATGGTGCCGGAATAGGTCACGTCCTCGGCGACGTTCTGGCCGCGATTGACGCCGGAGAGCACGAGATCGGGCTTCATCTCGGCCATGACCGAGCGCACCGCCATGATCACGCAATCGGTCGGCGTGCCCTGCACGGCGAAGCGCTTCTCCTCGATCTGGCGCAGACGCAGCGGGTTCGACAGCGACAGCGAATGCGCCACGCCCGACTGGTCGGTCTCGGGCGCGACCACCCAGACATCGTCGGAGAGCTGCCGGGCGATCTGCTCGAGGACGGCAAGGCCCTCGGCATGGATGCCGTCGTCATTGGTCACCAGGATGCGCATGGGCTCAAGCCGCCTTCTCAATGCGGGTCATCCCGCGCATATAGGGAACCAGCACCTCCGGCACGGTGATCGAGCCGTCGGCGTTCTGGTAGTTTTCCATCACCGCGATCAAGGCGCGGCCGACCGCCGTGCCCGAGCCGTTGAGGGTGTGGACGAAGAACGGGCCCTTGCCGTCCTTGGTCTTGTAGCGGGCGTTCATGCGCCGGGCCTGGAAATCGCCGCAGACCGAGCAGGACGAGATCTCGCGATAGGTCTTCTGGCCGGGCAGCCAGACCTCGATGTCGTAGGTCTTCTGCGAGGCGAAGCCCATATCGCCGGTGCACAAAGTCATGACGCGATAGTGCAGGTCGAGCTTCTTCAGCACGTTCTCGGCGCAAGACAGCATGCGCTCGTGCTCCTCGCGCGACTTCTCCGGCGCGGTGATCGAGACCAGCTCGACCTTCTCGAACTGGTGCTGGCGCAGCATGCCGCGGGTGTCGCGACCGGCCGAGCCGGCCTCGGAGCGGAAACACGGGGTCAGCGCGGTGTATCGACGCGGCAGCTCCTCCTCGGAGACGATCATCTCCGCGACGAAGTTCGTCAGCGTCACTTCGGCCGTCGAGATCAGCCAGTGGCCCGTCGTGGTGCGGAACAGGTCCTCCTCGAACTTAGGCAGTTGGCCCACTCCATAGACCGCCGCGTCTCGCACCAGCAGGGGCGGATTGACCTCGGTGTAGCCGTGCTCGTCGGTGTGGGTGTCGAGCATGAACTGGCCGATGGCGCGCGACAGCCTGGCGACCTGCCGCTCCAGGACGACGAAGCGCGAGCCTGAGAGCTTGGCGGCCGTCTCGAAGTCCATCTGGCCGAGCGCCTCGCCGAGCTCGTAATGCTCCTTGGGATCGTTGACGCCCTTGAGCAGCCCGCGCTCCTCCGGCTTCACACCATGGGCGTGCAGCAGCACATTGCCGTGCTCGTCGGCGCCGTCGGGGACCTCATCGAGCGGCGTGTTCGGGATCGCGGAGAGCTGGGCGTTCAGCGCCTCGACCGCGGCCTTCTCCTCGGCTTCCAGCGCCGGCACCTGCTCCTTGAGCGCGGCGACCTCGGCCTTGAGCTGCTCGGCCAAAGCCAGATCCTTCTGGCCCATCGCCTTGCCGATCTCCTTGGAGAGGGCGTTGCGACGCTCCTGCGCGGCCTGCGACTTGCCGATGGCCGACCGACGCTGGTCGTCGAGCGCCAGCAGCGACGACGACAGTTTCTCAAGCCCGCGCCGTTGCAAGCCCCGATCGAACGCCTCAGCGTTCTCGCGAATCCATCTGATGTCGTACATCGCTCAAGCCGATCCGTTGTGGAATCGGCTGATCCTCTAGAGCATGCCGCGCCGGCACGGAAGCGCTGCGTCGGCGGGTGTACCAGCAACAAGGACGGGTTTGCGCGGGATCCCCTCTCCCGGATGGGAGAGGGGTAGGAGTGAGGGACCGCCGCTGTTGTTGGAACGCGGCTGTGCCGCTGCGGCCTCAATCGGATAGAGCAGGCCCTCATCCCTGCCCTTCTCCCACACGGGAGAAGGGTTCCCCGCGCGCTTCATTCCTGTCTGTGCATCAATAAGGCGGCTCCTGATGGACGAGCTTGCCGTCGATCAGCAGGCGCTTGATCGCCGCCTGACCGGAACTCGACACCGCCGCGACGATCTCCAGTCGCTTGCGCTCGGTCGTCTCGATGGCGCGTCCGGTGCCTTCGGGCACGAAATAGCTTTCGAGCCCGTATTCGACGCGGATGGCGCTGCGGCCGGCATTGCAGTCCTGGTCGCCGTTCGGGTTGACGGCACAGGCTGCGGTCGAGACCACCTTGCCTTCGAGCACGACCCCGCCCGCTGGCGCAGGCGGACGGGAAACATAGACGCCCTTCGCCTCGGCGAGGCCGTCGGCACCGGGCGCGACGCGGACGAACACCGTCTGGTTGCGCTCGAAGCTCTTGTCGCCGTCGAGCTTGGCGGGTTCGAGCGTGCTGATCTTGTAGCTCAGGATGACATAGTCGCCGCGGAACAGGTCGCGCGGATCGAGCGGCGCCGTCGCCAACCGGATTTCCGTGCCGGAGCGCAGAATGCTCGCACGCGACTCGACCAAAGCGAGGATCAGACCGCAGAGCAGGACGATGGCGGCGAGGCCGCGCCAGAGCAGCGAGACGCGCCCGAGAAGAGCGTCGGCGGACGGCAGGCGGATCACGGCGCGGCCTCCACCGGCTTGCTGAATTTGGCGAGGAGCCGGCGCATCCCGCTGGCGATGGCGATGAGGGCCGCGCCGCCGACCAGGAAGAACAGCGACTGGTCGAGCAAGGTACCGATGGTCTGCCAGAGCAGGGTCACGACCGCGATGGCGAACAGCAGCGAGCCGGCGAGGCTGAGCCGGCGGACGCCGCCGCCCGCACCGGCAACGACGATGCCGATCGCAATCGAGAGGATCAGCGCCGCCACGACGATCTTGCCGGCCATGCTGACCGCGCCGCCGCTCCAGAACAGCACCGGTACCAGCAGCGACATGACGAGCGCCGCTGCCAGCGGCCAGGCGAAGCGGCGCTCGCGCGCCAGCAGGCCGAAGCCGACCACCGCCGGCAGCGCCAGCGCATAAGCGAAATAGTTCAGCGAGTGAGCCGTGCCGGCGCGTGCCTCACTGGGTTCGAGAATGCGGATCAGCTCGACATTGAGCGACAGGATCAGTCCGATCAGCCCCCAGGGCAGGAAGGCGGTGAGCAGTCCCGGCCCACCGCGATCGAGCGCCAGCGCGCCGAGCGCGACGAACAGCGCCGAGACCGCGAGCCCATAGGCGAGCAGGCCGTAATCGAAGCGCAGGAAGGCCGGCTGGCCCGGCAAGGTCGCAAACCAGCCGAGCAGCGCCAGCGCCGCGACATGATGGACGAGGCGGTTGTGCCGGGTCGCGGCCAGCCAGAGCGCCGGCACGAACGGCAGCCAGAACAGGAGGTGCGCCTTGCTCTCGCCCTCGTCCCAGCGACCGCCGGCCCAGCAGCCGATCGCGACGATGGCGATGACCAGCGCGCCGTTCGAGCGCAGCAGGAAGGCGACGACCAGGGCGCCGAGCGCGACCAGGAGCGCGCCGCCCGGCCAGTCGGTCGGCAGATGATACATCTGGCCGACGAGGGCGACGCCGGCGGCGAAGATCAGCGCACCGCAGGTCGCGGCGGCATCGGCGCCACCGGTCGAGCCGCGGCTCTCCAGCCGCGCCGAGATGCCGAGCGCGCCGGCAAGGCCGAGCAGGATCATGACGAGCTTGGCGACCCTGGGGATTTCCTCCCAGTTCGCGGCGACGAAGGCGGAGACGCTGGAGGCGATCAGCAGGCCGCCGAACAGGCCGATGAGGGCCGGCAGCTTGAAGCCGCCGCCCTCCTGCGCCAGCGAACGGCGTATGGTGGCGGCGCTCTCAGGGGCGATCAGCCCCTCGCCCACCCAGCGACCGAGATCGGCTTCAAGCCGTTTGCGATAGGAACCCGTCAGCATGCGGGCCATTTGGCACGGGCTGACGGGTTTTGGCGAGATGGCAGCGTCAGGCCGCCCTCGCCTTCTTCTTCCGCGCGAGATCGGGCGGCGTCGCCTCCTCGACCAGCGCCGCGACGACCGCGTCGAGGCTCATCACCGTCTGGGCCTGGCTGCCGAGGCGGCGGACCGTGACGGTCTTCTCCTCGGCCTCGCGCTTGCCGACCGCGAGGATCACCGGGACCTTGGCCAGCGAGTGCTCGCGCACCTTGTAGCTGATCTTCTCGTTGCGCAGGTCGGCGCGGGCGCGCAGGCCGGCCGAGAGCAGCGCCATGGTGACTTCCTCGCCATAGGCATCAGCCTCCGAGGTGATCGGCGCGACGATGATCTGCTCGGGCGCCAGCCAGAGCGGGAAATGCCCGGCATGGTGCTCGATCAGGATACCGACGAAGCGCTCCAGCGAGCCGCAGATGGCGCGGTGGACCATGACCGGCTGCTTCTTCTCGCCGTCCGATCCGATATAGAAGGCCCCGAAGCGTTCCGGCAGGTTGAAGTCGACCTGCGTCGTACCACACTGCCAGTCGCGGCCGATGGCGTCGCGCAGCACGTATTCGAACTTCGGCCCGTAGAAGGCGCCCTCGCCCGGATTGATCTCGGTCTTGATCCGGTTGCCGGACTGCTTCGCGATCCTCTCCAGCACCTTGGTCATGACGTCTTCGGCATGGTCCCAGACCGCATCGGAGCCGACGCGCTTCTCGGGGCGCGTCGAGAGCTTGATCACGAGGTCGTCGGTGAAGCCGAAATCCTCGTAGACCGAGAGGATCAGGTCGTTGATCTGCAGGCACTCGGCGGCGAGCTGCTCCTCGGTGCAGAAGATGTGGGCATCGTCCTGGGTGAAGCCGCGCACGCGCATCAGCCCGTGCAGCGCGCCGGACGGCTCGTAGCGGTGGACGTTGCCGAATTCGGCCAGCCGGATCGGCAGGTCGCGATAGCTCTTCAGCCCGTGCTTGAAGATCTGGACATGGCCCGGGCAGTTCATCGGCTTCAGGGCGAAGACCTTGTGGTCGCGCTCCTGGTCGTTCGGGTTCTCGAAGGCCGAGGCCGACTTCACCGCGAACATGTTGTCCTGGTACCAGCCCCAGTGGCCCGAGGTCTCCCAGAGCGACTTGTCGAGCACCTGCGGGGCGTTGACCTCCTCATAGTCGGCGGCGAGGCGCCGGCGCATATAGGTCAGCACCTCCTGGAACAGCCGCCAGCCCTTGGAGTGCCAGAAGACGACGCCCGGCCCCTCCTCCTGGAAGTGGAACAGGTCCATCTCGCGGCCGAGGCGGCGATGGTCGCGCTTCTCGGCTTCCTCGAGCTGCTTGAGATAGGCGTCGAGCTCTTCCTGCTTGGCGAAGGCCGTGCCGTAGATGCGGGTCAGCATCGCGTTGTTGCTGTCGCCGCGCCAATAGGCGCCGGCCGTCTTCATCAGCTTGAAGGCGTTGCCGACCTTGCCGACCGAGGTCATGTGCGGGCCGCGGCAGAGGTCGATCCAGTCGCCCTGCGCATACATCTTCAGCGTCTGGTCGGCCGGAATCGCATCGACCAGCTCGACCTTGTAGGCCTCGCCCTTCCTGGCGAAGAAGTCCTTGGCCTTGTCGCGGCTCCAGACCTCCTTGGTGAAGGGTTTGTCGCGCGCGATGATCTCGCGCATCTTCTTCTCGATCGCCGGGAAGTCCTCCGGGGTGAAGGGCTCGTTGCGGGCGAAGTCGTAGAAGAAGCCGTTCTCGATGACCGGGCCGATCGTCACCTGCGTGCCGGGAAAAAGCTCCTGCACCGCTTCGGCGAGGACGTGCGCGGTGTCGTGCCGGATCAGCTCCAGCGCGCGCGGGTCCTCGCGGTTGAGGAACTCGATCCTCGCGTCGCGCTCGATCGGGTCGCCGAGGTCGACGACCACGCCGTCGAGCGCCATCGCGACCGTGCGCTTCAGCAGAGAGGGAGAAATGCCGCCGGCAATGTCCTTGCCGGTGATGCCGGAAGGAAATTCGCGCTGCGCGCCATCGGGAAAGGTCAGGGAGATCGTCATCGATCGGCTCCTGCTCACTCGGGGATACAAGCCCCGTAAGCCAAGGCCGGCTGCCTTTGAAGGGCGCGGCCGGCAGCCGGATCGGACGCGCCGGCCCGGCCTATACGAGGCAGGCAGCGCAGGCAATCGCCGAATGGCCTGCCGGCCGAAGCTGTCCGTTTCGTCATGTTCCGGCCAGACGATGGCAAAGCGGGCGCGGCCAGCATCGTCGCTTCACCGTCCGGAGCCAAAGCCATGACCCGCAACCTTGCCCTGACCCTCGCGCTCGTTCTGACGCCTGCCGCAGCCTTCGCCCAGGCGCCGGACCGCGCCGCCATCCGCAGAGTGTGCTCTGCCGATTTCCAGAAGAACTGCCCGGGCATCCAGCCCGGTGGCGGGCGCCTGGCCGCCTGTCTCAAGGAGAAGCGCTCGTCCTTCTCCGACGCCTGCCTGACCACGCTGCAACAGGCGCGCGCCCAGCGGCAGGTCAACTAGCGCCTCACGCACTGCACGGCGGCTTCTCCGCTTGCAACCGAAGCGGGTCTGCCGATAGGTTATGCAATCGACTTCCGATCCTCACAATCGGCTCGATTGCCATGCAGCCAGCGATGTCACCGGACGCCGCGGCGCCCGTCCTGCGAGATGTGGATTCATGGCCGTTCAACTGGATCGGCGACCTGCTGCGGGTGATCTATGCCTGCCGCGTCGCCGCGATCTCCGTCCTGCTCGGCTACCTGCTGCTGACCAAGGTTCCGCAGGCGCGCGACCTCTTCCTGGTCTTCCAGGGACCAGCCTTCGGACCGGGGACCGACTATCCCCGCTTCTGGGAGATGCTGTTCCGCTGGCTCGTCTATTTCGTCATCCACATCATCGCCTGGAGCGGCGCCGTCCAGGCGTCCGCCGAGCATCTGCTCGGCGAAAGCGCCTGGCTGATCGGCCCGTCCCGGGAACTCACGCCGCGCGACATGGCGATCTACGATCGCCGCTTTCGCGCCTTCGTCCTCGTCGTACCCTATGCGCTCGCACTTCTGACCTTTTTCGCGGTCTGGCGCGGTTATGAGGCCGCGCTGGCCGATCTGCCCCGCGACGGCGTCGGCTCCCTGGCCTTGTCCGCCGGCATTCTGCGCAGCGGCTCAGCGGGCTTCTATGTCGCCCTCGCCTGCGGCATCGCGGCCCATCTCTTTCTGTGGGGCCGCAACATCAGGGACATCGCGAAAACCAAGGCGCATTTCCGTGAGAAGAAGAGGGCGGACATCGAAGGCGGGAGCAACTGGCGCGCGGCGGTGAGCCTGCATGCCTCCGTCTGGCTCGCGCTCGGCTTGTTGATGCTCGGGGCGGTCGCAGCCTTTGGCGATCGCCTGCTGGCGGTCGTCTCCGGCGTCTATCTCGTTCCGATCCTGCTCGGCGCCTGGATTCCGGTCTTCACGCAGATCGGGATGGCGAGCCAGAGGACCCGCTTTCCCTTCACCGTGCTGCTTTTGGTCGCCTGGCTCCTGGCCGCCAATTCCTGTGGCCATTCGAATCTGGTCTCGCGTGCGAGGCAGGAACCGCAGCCGGCCATGGAGCTCGGCGAGGCCGTTGCAGCCTGGAAACAGGCGAATTGCGTCGACGGCACCTGCCCGCGCCCGGTTCTAGTGACGATCGCAGGCGGCGCCTCGCGCGCAGCCTTCTTCGCTGCGACCATCCTCGGCGAGCTCATCGACAACCCCTGCCGCCAGCCCGGCCGCGCCTGCGAAAAACCAGACGCCTCCGTGCCTCTGCTGGCACAGCGGGTCTTCGCGATCTCGGGCGTGTCGGGCGGCTCGCTCGGCGCGATCCAGGCCGTCGCCGCCATGAGCGATGCGCGCCGGGATCCGAAGTCTCCGGCCTTGTCGCCACCCTGCATCGACAAGAGCCCGGCGCACTTCTTCAAGACGCCGAACGAGAGCAAATGGCGTGATTGCCTCCAGGTGCTCGCCGGCGAGGACTTCCTGTCGCCGACCGTGCTTGCCCTGGTAACCAGCGAGCCGTTTCTGTTTCTCGAGCCGATGCTCGGCCGGTTCTGGCCGAACGGCCATTTCCTCGATCGCGCCGCCATTCTCGAGAACAGCTGGATCAACCACTATCAGGACAATGTCGTCGCAGCCGCGAAAGGCGCGCAGACGCTGCCGGCGCGGGGCGACCTCGCCCAGTCGTTCAGCCGGTTCGGGCAGGACGCGCGCAAGGATGGCAACTGGCTGCCGCTCCTCGTGCTCAACGCGACCTCGGAGGAAACCGGCAAGCGGGTTCTCGCCAGCCAGCTCGCCAACCAGCTGGAGCCGGCCGCCCAGATCAAGCTCGATCGGCCGACGCTGTTCGTCGACGCCTTCGAAGCGTCACGCTTTCTCGGCGAACTGGCCTCGCCAAGGCCGAGCTGTGCCATCGCGCGCGGCAACGGTCTCGACCTCACTCTCGCCAGCGCCGCCCTGAACAGCGCCCGCTTTCCGATCGTCTCGCCGGCCGGGCGCTTCGCCGATGGCTGCGATGTCACGCTGCGGGTGGTCGACGGCGGCTATTTCGAGAATGACGGGGCAACGACCACGGCGGAAATCGCCGATGCGCTGAAGCGCTTCGGCCTCGCGCCCGTCGTGATCCACATCGCCAACGATCCGGTCGACCTGATCGCCGATCCGGAGCGCGACCAACGCCCTCCTCCGCGCGACGATTCGCTGATGCCCCTGCTGATGGCCCCGGTGAATACGGTGCTGTCGACCCGCGCGGCGCGTGGCTCCTATGCCCTCGCCACGCTTGCGGGCGTGGTCGGCAAGGACAATGTCGCCGACTTCCTCGTCTTCGGCGAACCCTTGGCCCCGACGCAGGACAAGTTCGCCGTGGTCGACAGGCTGACGGGCTTCGAGTACGTGCCGCCCGAGATCGAACGACCGAAATGTTTCGAGCGGACCAGTCCGACGACCGAGCTCGCCGCCGGCGCAAAAGCCCCGGCCGCGGGAGCGCCTCCTCCCGCCCTGCCGAACCGAGCGACGGTGCTGAAGGAAGTATCGATGAGCTGGTGGCTGTCGAAGCCGGTCCAGGAATACCTCGACCGGCAGACCTACCATCGACGCAACTGCCAATCGCTGCTCAAGGCCCGGATGTGGCTCAACGAACCTCTCTCCGCGCCCGAGCAAAGGACGATCGCCGAGCAGCCCACAAGCGCGCCGGTCAAGATGCCGGATCGTTGACACCGCGCCAGCGGCCATAGGCCCAGGGCTTGTACCAGGCTCCCTCCGGCGGCAGCTCCTCGCAGACGATGTCGATCCCCGAGGTGCCGAGCGGCGTGCAACGGCAGATGCGCGCGAAACCGACCCAGCCGCCGGCCCACAGGCCGTGCCGCTGGATCGCCTCGTCGGTGTATTCCGAGCAGGACGGCCAGTGCCGGCATTGCCGGCCGATCAGCAGGGACAGGCTGAGCTGGTAGCCGCGGATCAGCAGGTGCGCGCCCCGGCGCGGCGCAAGCGCGACGCTGCGTCGCCAAGAAAGGCTTTTTTCAGCATGTTTAGGCAAGTATGACTCAGGCAAACCCTGCCGACTCCCTCCAGCCAATCTTCCATCGCCCCTTTTCGATCCCGCCTTCCCAGATTCCGGTCATGATGCGCGCACGTTTCCTAGCCTCCGCTACCGCCCTCTGCGGGCCGCTGCTCGCGCTCGCGCTCGCCACACCGGCGGCGGCACAGCAGCGACCTTATCTGATCTGGCTCGACGCCGCCAAAATAGACGTCGCCAAGGTGATGGGCCTGCCGCCGGCGCAGAATTCGCCGGAGCATCGCGCCGAGTTCGAGAAGGTGCTCGCCATCTCCTCGGCCCGCACGCCGGAGCGCGAGAAGCAGGCGATCGCCGACCAGTACCAGACGCTCAATGCCTTCCTGAAGGGCATGGACCACAACTATGTCGACGGCACCCATCGCGAGACGCGACTCTTGATGCGCGAGGCGCAGATCGAGCTCGCGATCCTGCTGAAGAGCGTCAACCGCCTGACCAGCCGGATCCGACCCTTCCAGATGTGGAACAAGGTCCGGGTCAAGCCCTGCCCCGGCGGGCGGCCGGAGGGCACCTCCTTCCCCTCGGCGCATGCTGCGACCGCGGCGCTCTACGCCACGCTGCTCTCGGACGCCGTGCCCGAGCTCGCCGACAAGTTCGAGGAGCGGGTCAAGAGCTACGGCGAGAGCCGCCTCGTCTGCGGCTTCCACTATCCGAGCGACCTGGAAGCCGGCGACAAGATCGGCCGCGTCGTCGCCAAGGCGCTGCTGGCCGAGAAGACCTTCAGGGTCCGATATGACGAGACGAAGCCGGAGATCCGGCAGGCGTTCGGGCTGAAATAGCCTCAGCCCGCGACCGCCTCGCGCCGCTTCGCCTCGATCTGGCCGATCGCATCGACCACCGCGTCGAAGGTCAGCATGGTCGAGGCGTGGCGCGCCTTGAAGTCGCGCACCGGCACGAGCACCGACAGGTCCGCCCATTTGCCGACGGGAGGCTCCGCTCCCTCCTTCAGAATCGCCCGGGCCTGCTCGCGGACCTCGCGCAACTCGGACGCGGTCGAGCCGACGACATGGCGGGCCATGATCGAGGACGAGGCCTGGCCGAGGGCGCAGGCACGCACATCGTGGCCAAAACCGGTGACGACATCCTCGTCCATGGTCAGGTCGATGGTCACCGTCGAGCCGCAGAGGCGAGAATGGGCGGTCGCCGTCGCATCGGGTGCCGGCAGGCGCTCGAGCAGCGGAATGTTTCCTGCCAATTCCAGGATTCGCTTGTTGTAGACGTCGTTCAGCATGGGTTGCCCCGGCCGGGGTCTGGAGTTGCCGGCTTTCGCAACCAATATAGAGTGCCGATGCGCTCTTAGGGAGAGCGTGTCATGTCGCTGGACGAGCGGGCGAACTTGTCTGATCTGCCGGTCGTGAGGCCGGTGCAACCGAAACGGGAGGCTCCACATGGACAATGTGGTTA
This sequence comes from Methylobacterium sp., assembly GCA_013823325.1. GTDB lineage: Bacteria > Pseudomonadota > Alphaproteobacteria > Rhizobiales > Beijerinckiaceae > Allobosea > Allobosea vestrisii. Next base: position 82,963 of record PNLY01000008.1, on the reverse strand, counting down.
AGTCCTTGTCCGTAGAGCGGGCCCGCAGCCCCTCCGCAGACAAGTTCATCGTCAAGCAGCCGACGCAGGTCGAGGCCGAGGAGGCCGTGCGCACGCTGATCCGCTGGGCCGGCGACGATCCGTCGCGAGAAGGCCTGCTCGATACCCCGCAGCGCGTCGCCAAGGCCTATCGCGAATTCTACAAGGGCTATGGCGAGGATGCGCAGGACGCGCTGGAGCGCGTCTTCGAGGAGGTCGAGGGCTACAAGGACATGGTCCTCGTCCGCGACATTCCGTTCTATTCGCATTGCGAGCACCACATGGTGCCTTTCGTCGGCAAGGTCCATATCGGCTACTATCCGAGCAGCGGCGTGGTCGGGCTGTCGAAGCTCGCCCGCGTCGTCGAGGTCTACGCCCGCCGCCTGCAGACGCAGGAGACGATGACGGCGCAGATCGCCCAGGCGATCGAGAAGGCGCTGAAGCCCGGCGGCGTCGCCGTCCTGATCGAGGCCGAGCATATGTGCATGTCGATGCGCGGCGTGCAGAAGCAGGGCTCGTCGACGATGACGACGCAGTACACCGGCCGCTTCCGCGACCCAGCCGAGCAGGTGCGCTTCTTCACCATGGTGAAATCGCCGGGGCTGTGAGCCCAACGCCCGCGCTCCGACGCGTCATGCTCGGGCTTGACCCGAGCATCTCAGGCCGGCGGAGGCTCCGGTCGGCGCTTACTGGTCCTGAGATTCTCGGGCCTGCGCTTCGCTCCGCCCGAGAATGACGGAGAGGCGATGACGGCGCGCTTTCCGCGTCCTATATGCGGGCGCTACTCTCAGGATCCTCCCATGACTGCCTTCCCTACCCTTTCAGCCAAGGCCGAGATCGAAGAGGGCACGGTCCTCGCACCCAAATTCGACCGCGACGGCCTCGTCACCTGCGTCACCACTGACGCTACGACCGGCGAGGTGCTGATGGTCGCGCATATGAACGCCGAATCGCTGCGCCTGAGCATCGAGACGGGCGAAGCCTGGTACTGGTCGCGCTCACGCCAGGCGCTCTGGCGCAAGGGCGAGACCTCCGGCCAGCTCCAGAGCATCGTCGAGATGCGCGTCGACTGCGACCAGGACGCGATCTGGATCAAGGTCAATGTCGGCGGCGATGGCGGCTGCTGCCACACCGGCCGCCACAGCTGCTTCTATCGGGTTAAGCCGGTCGGCACCGCGGCCGACGGACCACTGGTCTTCTGACCCGGGATCGCCTGCTTCGTTGGCAATCCTTTCACCAAGCTTTCATGTTTCCTTCAAAAGCGACTGATAGCCGCCTAGGGTCTCGGCGCCGTTCATCTTTCGCTCATCGGCTCGCGCGATCCTGACTCTCCCGCGGAGGGATCGCGCCGATGAGACTGGAGAACATCGCCAGACGGGCCTTTGGATTGGGCGGCGGCGGAGCTGCGATGAACGATCTCGTTTCCGAACCCGTCCCGCGCCTCAGCCGGCCGCGGATCGGCCTCGCTCTTGGCGGCGGCGCCGCGCGTGGCTGGGCCCATATCGGTGTCCTCGATGTCCTCACCGAGGCCGGCTACGCACCCGAAGTGATCGCCGGAACCTCGATCGGCGCGGTGGTCGGCGGCTGCTACGCTGCCGACAAGCTTGGGCAATTGCGCGAATTCGCACTCGGCCTGACCAAGCGCCGCGTCGTCGGGCTGATGGATTTCCACCTCGGCGGTGCCGGGCTCATCTCCGGTGGCCGGCTGAAGCGCCTGCTCGAACGCGATCTCGCCGGCCTGCAGATCAGCGACCTCAAGCAGACCTACGCCGCCGTCGCAACCGAGCTCGGCACCGGCCATGAAATCTGGTTGACGCGAGGCTCGCTGGTCGATGCGCTGCGCGCCTCCTATGCGCTGCCCGGCGTGTTCGATCCGGTGAAGCTCGGCGGGCGCTGGCTGATGGACGGGGCGCTGGTCAATCCGGTGCCCGTCACGGTGGCGCGCGCCCTCGGCGCCGACGTCGTGCTCTGCGTCAACCTGAACAGCGACATGACCGGTCGCGGCACGGTGATCCAGTCCTATGGTGCCGATCCGGACCCGGAGCCCGCGCCCGAGCAGCGCCCGGCGACAGGCTGGTTCGGCAGCGTGCGCGAGCGCATGCGCGGCATCGTCGGCAAGGCCAATCACGAGCAGCAGCCCGGGCTTGCCGGCGTGATGATCGACGCCTTCAATATCACCCAGGACCGGATCTCGCGCTCGCGCCTCGCTGGCGATCCGCCCGATGTGATGATCGGCCCCAGGCTCGGCCGCGTCGGCCTGTTCGACTTCCACCGCGCCGGCGAGGCGATCGCACTCGGCCGGCAGGCGGCTGAACGCGCGCTCGACGAGATCGCCGCGATCGTCGCAGCCAATCACCTGCCGCTGAACTAGACGCGAAGAGCCGATCCAACGCTCTTCCGTCATGGTCGGGCTTGTCCCGACCATCCACATCTTCGCCTCAGTGATCAAAGGCGGAGTTCAGGACGTGGATGCTCGCCACAAGGGCGAGCATGACGGCGGTGAAGCCTCACGCCATCGCAATGTAGTCGCGCATCGCCCGGCTTTCGGCCTCGATCTCGGCGACGCGATGCTTGACCACGTCGCCGATCGAGACGATGCCGGCCACCCGGCCGTTATCGACCACCGGCACATGCCGGAAGCGGCCCGAGGTCATGATCTCCATGAGATCGTCGACGCTGGTGTCGGGCCGGCAGGTCACGACCTTGGCGGTCATGGCGCGCGATACCGGCGTCTCCAGTGCGGCAGCGCCATCTGTGCCCAAGGCCTTGATGATGTCGCGCTCCGACAGGATGCCGAGCAGGCTGCCATCGGCGCCGGTCACGACCACCGCGCCGATCCGCTTCTCCGCCAGGGTCCGCGCCGCCTCGCCGAGCGTCCGGTGCGGCTGCACCGAGATCACCTCTGCGCCCTTGTTGCCGAGAATGTGAACGACGTTCATCGATTTCTCCTCCGACGGTAGCGGCACCGTTGACCGGCGCTCGTTTGATGGGTTCGACGGGAGCTGCGTCGAACCGCGGATCGTTGTGTCCGCGATACGACGCCAGCTTGGACTCGTTCGACTGTGAGCGAAGTCTGAGGCGACGGCAAGGCGCTCGCGTCGAAAGCGTGCGCGCTCCGGTTGCAGCTAGCGCCGGACCGGCCCGCGATCGAAGAGCGGGAACAGCAGGAGCCCGGCGAGGAAGCCGCCGATATGCGCCTCCCAGGCGATGCTGGTCTCTTCGCCGAGGATCGGCACCAGGCCGGCACCGAAGATGATGTTGGTGACGAACCAGATCACCACGAACAGCATCGCCCGCGAATTGCGCCAGAGACCGCCGAGGGGCTCGGCAGGAATCGCACGCACCACCTCGTCATGGCCGAGCCCGCCGAAATGCACGCCCGGCGAGAAGACGAAGCGGATCGCCGCGGCCGTCGCACCCGAGACACCGGCGGAGGCGCCGACCAGCGGCAGCACGTCGAGTTCGCGTGACCACCAGTGCAGCAGGGCGCCGGCGATGGTGGACAGCGCCATCAGCAGCAGGAAGCGCCCGGCCCCGAGCCGGCGCGCGACCGGACTGCCGAAAGCCGCGAGCCAGACGACGTTCGAGACCAGATGCAGCCAGGAGCCGTGCAGGAGCCCGTAGCTGAGCAGCGTCCAGGGCTGACCACCGCCATCGGCCAGCAGCAGGCGGACCAGTTGCAGGCGCTGGACGAAATCGGGCTTGCCGGAGGTGCCGAGCGAACGCGCGATCTCCTCCAGGCGCTCCGGCGCGAACCAGAGCGTCAGCCGCGCCGGCACGAAGGAGAGCCAGGAGACGAGCAGGAAATCGTCACGCTCGCTGAGCAGCTCGCGCGCGCCCTGGATCAGCGCCAGGGCCGCGATCAGCCAGACGACGGCGCCGGGCAGGTTGAAGACCGGCTCGCGCGCTGGCGGGCCATGGGGATCGTCTGGGTTCGCCGACATCGTGCCTCACTGGCGCATGGGCCTGCGGCAGGCAACAGAAAAGGGGAGAGCGGTCGCTCTCCCCTCTCCTCCCCGGCCGGTCACGCCCCCGCGCCCCCGCCTTTTCCAGTGAGCCCGGCGCTACGCGCCGGCTCGAATTCGACGACCGATTTATGCGGCATTTTAGGCATCTTCCACAAGCTTAACGCTTGATTAACCTTAACCGACCCTGCCGCCTCCCCCTGTCCGGGTCGCGTGGCAAGACGGCATGCGGGCTGCGTCCTGCCGATTCGCAAGGGCCCGACAGTCCCCACCTCGAACGAAAGCGATCCGATTTGACACGCCTTCGCACGAACAGGGACGGCGCAGACCGGACTGGACACGACATGAAGAATCCGAGCACCCGCCTGGTTTTCGACTACTGGGACACGTTGCGCGGCGAACGGAGCGCCCCCGAACGGGGCGAGATCGAACCCGGCGCGCTGCGCCATGCGCTGGCCGACACTTTCGTGCTGGAGAACGAGCCAATCGGCCCGGTCTTCCGCCTGGCCGGGACGCGGCTCTGCGCCCTGTTCGGCCGCGAACTGCGGGGGCGCGCCTTCGCCGCGCTCTGGCCCGACGTCGAGGCTCAGGGCGACATGCGCCGGCTGGTCCAGACCGTGATGGACGAAACGGCAGGCGCCGTCGCCGGACTCTCGGCCCAGACGCAGAACGGCGCGAGCGTCCATCTCGAACTGCTGCTGCTGCCGCTGCGCTATCGCGGACGCACCCATGCCCGCATCCTCGGCGCCCTGTCCCCGGCCTTGTCGCCGGAATGGCTTGGGCTCGACACGCTCGAGTCGATGCGGATGATCTCGCTCAGGATGATCTGGCCGGATGTGCGCACGCAGCGCCCGACCGAAGCTGCAGCCCAGGACAAGCGGCCGAAGCTGATGCTCCTGCCCGGTGGACGTGTGTGAGGTTGCCCTAACTACCTCTTAACCCGCGAGCCGGTAGCATCACTCTGGTAGAAACAGAGTTTGCAATGCTCACGGCGCCCCAAAATCCGAAGACGGGCTCGGTCCCGGTCGAGCGCCGGCGACATCAGCGCATGAAAGTCGTCCTGCTCGGACGCTACATGCTGCCCAATCGCATGGAATATCCCTGCCAGACCACCGACATCTCGCCGGGCGGCCTGCACATGGTCGCGCCGGCCAAGCCGATGATCGGCGATCGCGTCATCGTCTACCTCGAGCATCTCGGCCGAATTGAAGGCACGGCAGTGCGCACCACGCCGGCCGGCTTCGCGATGACCATCACCGCGACCAGCCGCAAGCGCGAGAAATTCACCGCCCAGCTGACCTGGCTCGCCAATCGCGACGAACTCGGCCTGCCCGAGGATCGGCGCCATGAGCGCATCGTGCCGCGCAACCCGCGCTGCATCATCACTCTGGAAGACGGCAGCGAGCACGCCGTGCGGCTGATCGACATCTCGCTGTCGGGCGCTGCCTTCGCCAGCGACCACCAGTTCGAGATGGGCACGGCGATCCGGCTCGGCGGCACCGCGGCGATGATCGTGCGCCGCTTCGACGGGGGCTACGCGGCCCAGTTCCGCATGCCGCTCTCGGCCGACGCGCTCGACGAGAATCTCGAGCTCTGAGGGCGCGCAAGCGCTTCTTCCGTTCGGCTGAGCCTTCAAGGCAATTCAGAGGCGCTGCGCTTGGCCCCCGCAAGGCCGGGCAGCGGCTCGCCATGCGTTTTCCGGCTCCGGAAATCTTCGCCAGAAGAGATATCCTGAGAGAGCCCCCTCCTGGCCTGTGGAAGAACGGGCGGATGAAGGCCGGCGCCGCGCCATAGGAGGCGCAGCGGCAACGACCTCTCTCTAACGACCAAAGGCGGCCCTTGCCCGCCGTCGTCTCCAACCGTGAAAAGAGTGCCCCTGTCTTGCCCGCTCGGCGCGGCAACCCTTAACAAGGGATTGCCAGCCTCGACCTCATGGTTAAGAGACTGGATGGTTAAGGAGATCCATAGTTAAGACTTCCTCACGCGAGGGCTGAAAATTCTTACCCTCGCTTTTATACATGATTCTCTGTAAGTACTTTGATCTTCAATAGGCTCGATTTCAGTAAAATTGTCCGCTTTCATTTCAAGCGATCTCTACAGCCCAAGAGCATGGTCGTTCCCGGGACAGGAAAGGGGACGACATGTTTTCGGGTTTTCGGGGATTTCGCGGCCTGGCCGCTGCTACCATCATCACCCTCGCCGGCGTGACCGGCGCTGAGGCGCAGCAGACCGGCGGCCTGCCGGTCGCCAGCGCGCCGATCGTCGCCGGCGGCGAAGCCCGGGCGCCTTACGCCTGGGTGGACTTCTGCAAGCGCAGCCCGAGCGAATGCGCCGTCGACACCCGCGAGGCCGAGCAGATCGAGCTGACAGCCAAGACCTGGAAGCTGATCGTCGCCGCCAACGTCAAGGCCAACCGCGAGATCGAAGCCGTCACCGACCAGGACCATTGGGGCGTGGTCGACCGCTGGGACATTCCGACCGACGGCAAGGGCGATTGCGAGGATTATGTCCTGCTGAAGCGCCAGCGCCTGGCCGAAGCCGGCCTGCCGCGTCGTGCCATGCGCGTCACCGTCGTGATCGACGAGGAGAATGCCGGCCATGCCGTGCTGATGATCCGCACCGACCGCGGCGACTTCATCCTCGACAACAAGCGCAACGCGATCCTGCCGTGGAGCCAGACCGGCTACACCTACGTCAAGCGTGAATCCCAGGCCCGCACCGGCTGGGCCTCACTCGGCGGCCTCTCGACCTCGACGGTGGCCTCGCTGCGCTGAACAAGACAACGCGCCGGGCGGGGACGAAACCCGGCGCGAATACCAGACCGGCGAAGTCTAGACGGGCTTCGCCACCAGACGACGAGTCCGGTCACGTCCCCACCCACCCGTCCCCGACCGGGCACGTCCAGGGCCGGCTCCTTCCCCGGGAGCCGGCCCGCTTCGTTTTCGGAAGAGCCGAGCTGTGGAACAGATAAGCGGTCAGTCGATCCGCTTCATGCCCTTGGCAAACTGCTTCCAGCGCTCAGAATAGCCCGCGGCAGCGGCGCGCAGGCCTGCGGCCGCCGCCTCGTCGAGGGTGCGCAGCGCGCGGGCCGGGGAGCCGACGATCAGCGAATTGTCAGGGAATTCCTTGCCCTCGGTCACCAGCGCATTGGCGCCGACCAGGCAGTTGCGGCCGATCTTCACATGGTTGAGCACGGTCGCGCCCATGCCGATCAGGCTGTTCTCGCCGATGGTGCAGCCATGCAGGATGGCGCGGTGGCCGATGGTGCAGCCGGCGCCGACCTTGAGCGGCGCGCCCATGTCGGTGTGGAGCACGCAGCCTTCCTGGATATTCGTGGCCTCGCCGATCTCGATCCACTCATTGTCGCCGCGCAGCACCGAGCCGAACCAGATCCCGACATCCTTCGCCAGCCGGACCCGGCCGATGACATGGGCGTCGGGCGCGAGCCACCACTGCCCTTCCGGCGGCGTCTCGGGTGCGGTCCCGTCGAGCGAATAGAGCGGCATGGCAGATCCTCCTGACTTCTCCCAGAGCCTCGCCGGCGAATACAGATCGCCTCCAAAGCTCTAGCTCTTTGGCTTCACGCAACTCCGGGCGCAAAACCGCTACGCACTTTTGCTGGAATTGCTCTGGAGGATTGCAGGGCCGGCGCCCTCGCCGTCAAGCGGCTCCGAGCATCATCAGCAGGTCGAGCACGACCCGGCCGCTGATCAGGCTCCAGAGCGAGGCGATCATGCTCGCCGCCATCACGAAGAAGAAGGGCCGCCCTTCGATCCGCCGGCCCCGCACGGTGTTGCGCAGGATCAGGAAGGGCGCGCTGAACACCACCACCGGCACGCTCGCCACGGCGCCGACGCCGCCGCTCTGCAACAGCTCGAAACCGGCCCGCTTCTGCGTGAACAATTCGAAGGCGCTGGCCAGCAGGCCGGCGAAGGCGAAGCCGAGGACCAGCGATTTCAAGGCCTCGACGGCGGAGGGTTCGAGCGTCACGAGCGCGGCTTCCAGCGGATGCCGGCGAACCATGGCGCAAGGCCGGTCACTGCGAAAGCGAAGCTTTAACCTTTGGTTAACCACGCCGGCCCCGACATGGTTTACGGCGCGTTAAGGCGGCTCTGTTTCAGTTTCCTGACAGGGCCGCGCGTCGGCCCCGGAGACGAATCCGATGAGCCTCTACGCGCCCGACCAGACCCAGCCGCTCGCCAACGCCACCGATGTCGCGGCGCTGATCCGCAATCATCTCAGGCGCCGCCCCGCGCCGGCTTTGCCGCGCGGCGACCGCGCCCTGCTGCGGCTTGCGACCGCGATTATCGTGCTCGGACTGGCCGGCACTGGGCTGGCCCTGCTCGCCACCCGCCCCCACCCCGACGCCGGCACCGATCTGCAGGCGTCACGGGTCGGCGAGGTGGTGCTGGCGATTCCGGAGAACCTGACGGGCGCCGACGGCGAGGACGGGCGACTGGTCGGCATGGCGCGCCTGCGCCTGGATTGGCCGAGCCTCGGGCCGGTGACGCCCGACACCCGGCATCGCCTGCTGGTGACCCTGAGCCCACCGGACAAGGTCAACGAGCCGGCGACGCAGCTCTCGACCTATGCCCGCTTCCTGACGCCGACCGTCTGGTCCAATCCGGGCGGGCTGGTGGTGCGCGGCTTCCGCAAAGGCTCGCCCTATGAGGGCGACGAGCTCTACGTCTCTGTGCCGGACGGGCGCGGCTTTGCGGCGCGCTGCCCGGTCGAGACCGCCCAGAGCGGCCTCGACGAGCCCTGCCGCGTGACCTTCCGCCACCGCGGCGTCGATGTGAACATCCGCTTCCCGCGCGCGATCGTCGCCGACTGGCAGGTCATGCTCGGCGGCGTGCGCCGCACGATCGACGGGCTGATGCGCTGAGCGGAGACCCTGCCTCAGTCCTCGAGATCGACGTCGAGGATGGCCATGGTGAAGTTGAACGAGCGATCGCCGTCCTCGTCGTCGACATGGATGATGCCGATGAACTCGTCGGCGAGATAGACCTCGGCCGAATCAGTCTTCTTCAACCGCGCGCGCACGCTGATGCCGTGGTTGGCGAAGGTGCGGCGGAGATAGGCTTCGAGCTTGGCGAGTTCGGTCTTGTCCACGATGACGATCCTTATGCGTTGCGCGGACGGATGCCACGCGTGGGCCGCGAGGGCAAGGACGAAGGCGATTCGGCCACAACGCATGGCCGCGCCGCTTTCCTGCGCTGACGCGGGATCATTGCCCGTGCCAAGCTGCGCGTCCCACCTGCCTGAGGATGGATTGCCCGATGAAGCCCTGGCTGCCCGCAGCACTCGACTATGTCGCAAGCTGGCTCGAATTCCAGCGCCGTTTCCATGACCAGCCCGGCTGCGCAGTCGCGATCGCGGACAAAGGCGAGATCGTGCTGGAGGCCGCCTTCGGCAGCGCCGACTTCTCGACCGGCGAGGCACTGACGCCGCGCCACGGCTTCCGGATCGCCTCGCATTCGAAGAGCTTCACCGCCGCAGGCATCTTGCGCCTCGCCGAACAAGGGCATCTGCGCCTCGACGACAAGGCCGGCGCGTATGTCGACGGCCTGCATCCCGATGTCGCGGCGGTGACGCTGACGCAGCTTCTCTCCAACAGCGCCGGCCTCCTGCGCGACGGCGTCGATTGCGGCCAGTTCTTCGACCGCAAGCCCTATCTGAACAAGGACGAGCTGCTCGCCGATCTGGCGCGCCCGCCGGTCTTTCCTGCCTCGCAGCGCTTGAAATACTCCAATCACGGCTTCGGCCTGCTCGGCCTCGTCATCGAGGCGGTGACCGGCGAGCCCTATTCCGACTGGATCGCCCGCGAGATCGTCGCGCCGGCCGGGCTGAAGGAGACCAGGCCCGATATCACGCTGTGGACCGGGCCGATGGCGAAGGGTCATAGCGGCACGCAGCCGCTCGGCCGGCGCGTCGTGATCCCGGCGGACAATCCCGGCAACGCCATGGTCTCGGCCGCCGGCTTCGTCGCGACCGCGGCCGACATCGCCCGCTATATCGCCCAGCTCTCGCCCAAGGCCGAACGCAGCGTGCTGTCGGCGCTCAGCCGTCGCGAGATGACGCGCCGGCTCTGGCCCGACGCCGAAAGCAGCCTCGGCCGCCATTATGGCCTCGGCACGATTTCAGGTGGCGGCGACGGCTGGGACTGGGTCGGCCATTCCGGCGGCTTCCAGGGCTTCATCACCCGCACCGCCACCGTGCCGGAACAGGGCCTCACCGTCTCAGTGCTGACCAACGCCATCGACGGCCTCGCCCATCCATGGCTCGACGGCGTGATCCAGGTCTTCCGGACCTTCGCCGAGCATGGCGCGCCGACGCCGGCGACCGAACGCTGGCGTAAGCGGCTCTGGACGATCTGGGGCGCCGGCGATCTCGTCCCGGTCGAGGGCAAAGTGCTGATGGCCAATCCGGCGCTGTTCAACCCGTTCCTGGACGCCGGAGAGATCGTGCCGGAGGGCGAGGACCAGGGCCGCATCGTCAAGGCCTCGGCCTTCGCCAGCCCCGGTGAGCCGGTGAAGCTCGTCCGCAATGCCGCAGGCGAGATCGAAGAGGCCTGGCTCGGCGCGGCGCGGGTGATCGGCGAAGAAGCGCTGAAGGCCGAGATGCTGGGGCGGTATGACCAGCGTCATGCTCGGGCTTGACCCGAGCATCTCAGGCCGGAGGAGGCCCTGACGGCGCCTTCTCGTCATGAGATTCTCGGGTCTGCGCTTCGCTGCGCCCGAGAATGACGCGTGCCCCTCACCTCACATAGTGCAGCCGGCCAAAGCGCCGGCGGAAGGCGGTGACGTCGCGGGCGATCGCCTCATCGGGCCGCGCCCCCGACAACCCGTCGGCGATATAGCCGGCGAGCTCCGGCATGTGCTCGGGCTTCATGCCGAAGCGGACGATCTCGGGGGTACCCAACCGGAGACCATTGACGTCTCCCGCGACCTCGGCGAGCGGCAGGCCGATGCCGCAGCTCAGGATGTTGACGGCGCGCAGCCGCTTCGCCGCGGCCTGGCCGCCGCCATAGGGCGCGGCCTCGATCGCGAACTGGTGCGAGGTGGTCACGCCGCGGTCGCGCGCGAAGACCGGCACCTGCCGCTCGACCAGGGCCTCGGCCAGCGATTTCGCCGTCGCCGCCATCATCGCGGCGTAGTCGCGGCCGAATTCCTGCCAATCCATCATGGTGATCGCCAGCGCCGCCGACTTGGCCGCGTCGAAATTAGCGGTGAGGCCGGGATAGGCGATGGCGTCGAGCTTCTCGGCGAGGCCAGCATCGTTGGTGACGATCAGGCCGGAGGGCGGTCCGCCCAGGCTCTTATAGGTGCTCATCGTCATGACGTGAGCGCCCTCCTCCAGCGGCTGCTGCCAGCCGCCGCCTGCGATAATGCCGGAGAGATGGGCCGCGTCGAACAGCACGATCGCGCCGACCTCGTCGGCGACGGCGCGGATCTCGCGGATCGGATGCGGGAACAGATTGAGGCTGCCGCCGATGCTGATGACCTTGGGCCGCAGCCGCAGTGCATCCTCGCGCAGCTTGCCGACGTCGACCGTATAACCGGTGGCATCGATCGGGGCGGGATGGGTGACGACGCCGTAAAGCCCGGCAGCGCCGGCGCCGTGATGGGTGACATGGCCGCCGATCGCCGGCGGCGGCGCGATCACGACATCGCCGGGCTTGGCCGCCGCCATGAAGACGTAGAGATTGGCGATCGCGCCTGAAGGCACGCGAATCTCGGCATAGGAGGCGCCGAAGACCTGCGCCGCCAGCTCCGCCGCCATCACCTCGATCTGCTCGATCGCCTCGAGGCCCATCTCGTATTTGTCGCCGGGATAGCCGAGCGAGGGCCGCGTGCCGAGCCCCTGCCCCAGTACCGCCTCGGCGCGCGGGTTCATGACATTTGTCGCCGGGTTGAGGTTGACGCAGTCGCGCTCGTGGATGGTGCGATTCTCGGCGACGAGATCGGCGAGCCTGGTCTCGCGTGCCGTGCGGTCCTCAGCCGCGACCTCGCCGGCGATCCGGAGCACATAGTCCTCGCTCGCCGCCGGCACCCAACCGCGCCGCGCCAGTTTCACCGTCATCGCCATCCCTCGCCGAGCCCTTGTTTCGTCAGCCCATTGCAGCGATTTGCCGGCGCGGATGCAAACCAGTTATCGTCGCGCCCAGGCCTAGAAAATCTAGGCCTGCAACTACGTGCAGCCCATGGCCGTCAAACCGCCCCGTCCACCCCTGCCGCCGCTCAATGCGCTGCGCGCCTTCGAGGCCGCAGCACGACTCGGCAGCTTCTCGCGGGCGGCGGAGGAGATCGGGGTGACGCAGGGCGCCATCGCCCAGCAGGTGCGCCATCTCGAAGCCTTTCTCGGGCTGACATTGTTCAGGCGATTGCCGCAGGGCGTCGCGTTGACGGAAGCGGCGCAGGAGGCCCGGCCACGGCTCAGCGCCGCCTTCGACGCGCTCGCCCTGACCGTCCAGGAGCTCAAGGCGAGCCATGCCGGCCGGGCGCTCACGATTGCCGCCCTGCCCTGCATCGCCCAGCTCTGGCTGTCGCCGCGCCTGCCGGCGCTGCAGCAGGCCTTTCCGGGCCTTGCGATCTCGATCAGCGCGATGGAAGAGCCGCCGACCGGCCGGCACGACAGTTTCGACCTCGCGCTGTTCTATCTCGCACAGCCGCGGGCCGACGCGGTTACGCTCGGTGAGGACAGCCTCTTCCCGGTCTGCGCCCCGTCGCTCGCCGGCACGCTACGGACTCGCGCCGATCTCGCCGGCCAGACCCTGCTACACGACGCCGTCTGGCGTGGCGACTGGGCGCGCTGGCTGCGCCATGCCGGCACCCGCGGCATCGACCCCGGCCGTGGCCCGTCCTATTCGCTCTATGCGCTGGCGCTCGATGCCGCGCTCGGCGGCGCCGGCATCCTGATCGGCCGCCGGAGCCTGGTTGCGCCCTATCTCGCCGACGGGCGGCTGGTCGCGCCCTTCGCGGAGGAACTCACGAGCGGCGACCGGCTGACGATGCTGTTCCCAGGCGCCGGCAGGCCGCATCCGCGGCGGGCCGAGGTCGTCGCCTGGCTGGAGGCCAGCGCCTGAACGACGAGGAGCTCTCATGCTCACTCCCGCAGGAGGCGCGCGACCAACCTGACCTGTCCCACGGGAATCGGGTGGCCGAAGAGCGCATAGGCCGGCGAAGGTCGCCGCACGATGACCACCACCCGCAGCTGTGTCGGGCAAAGGCAGGGCGAGATGATCATGATGGCGAAGGCCACAATGCAGGCGCCGGAGGCGGGCACATCCCCAGAGGCACGAGTCGCCGCTTACGACTGGATTGCACTAGCCGCCGAGCTCGACGGTTTCGGCTGCGCCGTGCTGTCCAGCCTGCTCACGCCGAAAGAGTGCCGTGGGATCGCGGCGCTCTATCCCGACGAGAGCCATTTCCGCAGCCATATCGTCATGGCGCGGCACGGCTTCGGCAGGGGCGAGTACCGCTATTTCAAGTATCCGCTTCCCGACCTGATCGGAGGCCTGCGGACAGCGCTCTATCCGCATCTCGCCGACGTCGCTAACGCCTGGAACGCCCGCATGAGCATCGACGAGCGCTATCCCGATGCGCATGCGGCCTTCCTGCAGCAATGCCGCGAGGCCGGCCAGGCGCGCCCGACGCCGCTGCTGCTGCAATACGTCCCGGGCGACTATAATTGCCTGCACCAGGACCTTTATGGCGACCTCGCCTTTCCGATCCAGGTGGCGATCCTGCTCTCGGAGCCCGGCCGCGACTTCACCGGCGGCGAATTCGCCCTGACCGAGCAGCGGCCGCGCATGCAGAGCCGCGTCGAGGTCGTGCCATTGCGCCAGGGCGATGCAGTCGCCTTCGCCGTCCATAACCGGCCCGTGCAGGGTTCGAAGGGCAATTACCGTGTCAACCTGCGCCACGGCGTCAGCCGGCTGCGCTCCGGCATGCGCCATACCGTCGGCATCATCTTCCACGATGCGCGCTGACGGCTGCTAGCACCCCGTTCGATGCGATGACCGATATGGAGCCCGGCGTGAACTCGCCGGGGGACGATGCGCCGACGTCAGCTGCTCCCCGCGCCGGTCAATGCCCCAGCACATGGAACGCTCATCTGCGTTATGGGATACTCCGCGCAAGGGTCGCTGCGAAAACCCGTGATCCTGAGACCGGGCTGCGCGCTGTATCGAAGGAGGGAGCCGGGTGAGCCATTGGATCTTGTTCCTCGCGGGGCTCGTGGTGTTCCTGGCGTTCTCCGCCGTGCTCACCACCTTCTTCCTCGGCTCGTTCACCGCCGGCGTGAAACGCTACCTCCTCGGACGAATCATCGGCGGAGCCATCAAGGGAACAACCGCGGACCGCGAGGCTACCCACCGTATGCTCGGCGCGCTGGGCCTGCAGACACAGGACGGCGGCCCGGCGGATGCGGAGCTGGAACGGCTGCGCCCCCAGCGCTGGCAAGAGATCCTGGCATGGATCTGCTATCTCGGCATCGCACTGGGCTTCGGGCTCATGGTCTACGCCATGATGATCCGGTAGCGGAATCGCCTTTCCGCGCCCGGATCAGCCTCGCAGCCCCCGCCACGCCAGAAGCAGCACGCCCACAAGAAAAAAGGGGCTGGCATTTCTGCCAACCCCTGAAAACAATCGGTTTTTGATGCCGATCAGCGCTTCGAGAACTGGAAGCTGCGACGGGCCTTGGCCTTGCCGAACTTCTTGCGCTCGACCACGCGCGAGTCGCGGGTCAGGAAGCCTTCCTTCTTGAGCGGGCCGCGCAGCTCGGGCTCGTAGAAAGTCAGAGCCTTGGAGATGCCGTGACGGACCGCGCCGGCCTGGCCGGAGAGGCCGCCGCCCTTGACCGTGACGACGACGTCGTACTGGGTCATGCGATCGACCAGCATCAGCGGCTGCTGCAGGATCAGGCGCAGCACCGGACGGGCGAAGTAGACTTCCTGGTCACGGGTGTTGACCGTGATCTTGCCGGAACCCGGCTTGATCCAGACGCGGGCGATGGCGTTCTTGCGCTTGCCGGTGGCATAGGCGCGGCCCTGCGCATCGACTTTCTTGACGTGGACGGGAGCCTCGGGCTGGACGCCCTTGGCGACCTGGCCGAGCTGCTCGAGAGACTGGAGAACCTCGGCCATGGTCAGACCCTCGCGTTCTTGCGGTTGAGCGCCGCGACGTCGAGCGCCTCGGGCGACTGGGCGGCATGCGGATGCTCGGAGCCCTTGTAGACCCGCAGATTGCCGAGGATCTGGCGGAAGAGCGGGCCGCGCGGCAGCATGCGCTCGACAGCCTTCTCGACGACGCGCTCGGGGAAGCGGCCGTCCAGCAGGAACTTGGCGGAACGCTCCTTGATGCCACCCGGGAAGCCGGTGTGGTGGTAGTAGACCTTCTGGTCGCGCTTGCGACCGGTCAGCACCACCTTCTCGGCGTTGATGACGATGATGTTGTCGCCGCAGTCGACATGCGGGGTGTAGGCGGCCTTGTGCTTGCCGCGCAGACGCATCGCCACCAGGGAGGCGAGACGGCCGACGACGAGCCCGGAGGCGTCGATCACAACCCACTTCTTCTCGACATCGGCGGGCTTGAGCGAGATGGTCTTCATCGCGGCACCCTTCGGCTGCTTGAAAAAAGGACAAGCCGCCGGGGAGCCGGCGGCGGTGTGGGCGCTGGATAGGCGGCTACCCCAACGATGTCAAGCAGAGAAAATACCCGGTTACGACGAAAAATGCATTGTTTTCAGAGCGCTGCAGGAAAAGGTATCAGGATACCGCAATTATCTCTCGGCCGGGATCGAATAGGTCCCGGTGGCGTGGCAGACCATCTCGCTCTCGCCTTGCGAATAGAGGCAGACCTCGCCCACCGCGAGGCGCTTGCCGAGCTTGAGCAGCTTCGCTTCCCCGATCAGCGCCGCCTGCCCCGGCTTGCGCAGGAAGTTGTAGTTGAGGCTGGTGGTCACCGCGAGCGCGACCGGGCCGATCTGGGCGAGGATCGCGACATAGAGCGCGAGATCGGCGAGCGCCATCATGGTCGGGCCAGAGATGGTGCCGCCCGGCCGCAGATGCTTCTCATGATAGTCGCAGCGCATGCGCGCGGAGAGTGGCCCGACCTCCTCGACAAAATAGGTGCGGCCGCCATAGTGGAGCTGCGGGAAGACCTGATCGAGATAGGCCTCGATCTCGGCGGCGCTCATGCGGGTCGTCATCGTGCGGAAAACCGGGGTCTGATCGGGCGTTGGTCCCCTTGCAGCACGGCCCCCGCCTACCGACAATAGGACAAACAGCGAAAGGCTTTTCGCCATGAACGCCCATGCCAAAGCGCAGCTCCTGCTGCGCGAGGATGCCGACGGCATCGCGACCCTGACCCTGAACCGACCGGAAGCACGCAACCCGCTGAGCGAGGCGATGCTGGCGGCTTTGTCCGAAACCCTCGCCGCGGTCGCGAATGACCGCAGTGTCCGCGCCGTGGTGCTGGCGGCGGCCGGCCCGGTGTTCTCAGCCGGGCACGACCTCAAGGAGATGAGCGCGCGCCGGGCCGATCCCGATCGCGGCCGCGCCTATTTCGCCGATATCCTCGGGCGCTGCTCGGGCGTGATGCAGCAGATCACCGCCCTGCCCCAGCCGGTGATCGCAGCCGTCGAAGGCACGGCGACGGCCGCCGGCTGCCAGCTCGTCGCGAGCTGCGACCTCGCCGTCGCCGGCGAAGCCGCGCGCTTCTGCACGCCCGGCGTCCATATCGGCCTGTTCTGCTCGACGCCGATGGTCGCGCTCTCGCGCAACCTCTCAGCCAAGCATGCGATGGAGATGCTGCTGCTCGGCGAGATGGTGCCGGCGCAGGATGCCGCCCGCATGGGTCTGGTCAACCGGGTCGTGCCGGCAGGGGAAGCGCTGGCGGAGGCGAAACGGCTCGCGGCGATCATCGCCTCGAAATCGGCGGCGACGGTGAAGGTCGGCAAGCGCGCCTTCTATGAGCAGCGCGAGATGGGACTGAAGACGGCCTATGACCACGCCTCGGCGGTGATGGTCGAGAACATGCTGGCGCGCGACGCGGAAGAGGGCATCGGCGCCTTCATGGAGAAGCGCCAGCCTGACTGGCATCACGGCTGAGCGGGCGGGCTCGCCCCAGGACGAGCCCGCCGCATCGATACTCATGCGCCTCTTAATATCCTATCAGAGGCCGAAGAGAGGGATCGGCTCATGCCTCGCCGGTGCGGGCTCGGCTTCAGCAGGCGTGGCCCGCTGCGCCTGCTCGTCAGCCGGCAATTGCAGCACGGTCGCGGTCTGGCCCTGCGAGAGATTGGTCAGGAGTTCGATCCGCCCATTCGGCAGTTCGATCGCGTCGTGATGGGCGTAGGGCTTGTCGAGATCGACCTGGCGGAAGCGCGCCAAGGTCGCCCCGAGCCGGCGATGCGGCAGGAAGCCGATCGCCCTGTCGCATTCGATCTCGGCCGAAAACGCCAGCTCCGTGCCGGGCATCACGCAAACCGCGACATTCGGCTCGCCAGCGGCGCAAAAGCCCCTGGTGCTCGATCCGGGAAAGCTGGTGGTCTTGAGGACATCGCCGACCTTGGCAGGAGTCGACATAACATGGTGCAGACTGTAGTCGCACATGGCAGGCCCTCCTTCGTGCTGAAGAGCGGGATTTACCCCGCATTCTTCAAGATGGGGAACCAGCTTGCCGACGCTATGTTCCGGACATCCGCGCGGCTTTGCCCTTGATTCAGGCAAGGCAGGTAATTCGTTCAATTCGCTGGGATTTTGACTGCGTGAATCACGACTCCTACGACGATGCGCTCATTCGCCGCATCCTGCGCGAGGTGAAGACCGTGGCGCTGGTCGGGGCCTCCGCCAACGAGGCGCGCCCGAGCTGGATCGTCACCAAATACCTGCTCGATCGCGGCTACGATGTGATCCCCGTCAATCCAGGCCTCGCAGGGCAGACCTTGCTGGGCAAGACGGTCTACGGCGCGCTGAAGGACATCCCGCAGCCGGTCGACATGGTCGAGATCTTCCGCAACTCGGAAGCCGCCGGCCCGATCACCAAGGAGGCGCTCGGCCTCGATCCACTGCCCAAGGTGATCTGGATGCAGCTCTCGGTGCGCAATGACGAGGCCGCAGCCAAGGCCGAGGCCAGAGGCGTCACCGTGATCATGAACCGCTGCCCGAAGATCGAATATGGCCGGCTCTCCGGCGAGATCGGCTGGCAGGGCATCAATTCGCGCATCCTCTCGGCGAAAAAGCCGGTGCTCGCCGGCAAGGGCTTCCAGAAGCTGACCATCAACCGGCCGGGCACCTGAGGCGCAAGGAGCCCCTTCCCCACCGGCCGGCGATCGCTAATCTCGCCGCTCCCGCTTTTGCCGGAGAAGGCCGATGCCTCCATTCGATCGCCGCACCGTCCTGCTCGCCGGGCTCGCCAGCGCGCTCGGGACCGGCAGCGCCCGCGCCGCCTTCCCGGAGCGGCCGATCCAGCTCGTCGTCCCCTTCGCGCCGGCGGGCGGCACCGATATCGCGGCGCGCCGGCTCGGCGAGACGCTGGCGCGGCAGCTCGGCCAGTCGCTGATCATCGACAACCGTCCGGGCGCCAACGGCATCGTCGCCGGCCAGGCCGTGGTCAAGGCAGCGGCCGATGGCCACACGCTGCTGGTCGCGACCGCGGCGAGCTTCGCCGCCGCCCCGGCGCTCGGCCAGAAGCTGCCCTATGACGTCGCCTATGATTTCGCCCCGGTCGGCATGCTCGGCCTGTTCCCGCTGGTGCTGAACGCCTCGCCGACCCTGCCGGTCAACTCGCTCGCCGAGTTCCTCGCCTATGCCAGGCAGCGCCCCGGGCAGCTCAACTTCGCCTCGGCCGGAATCGGCGGCACCAACCACCTCGTCTTCGAGATGATCATGCAGGCGACCGGCCTTAGGCTGGCGCATGTGCCCTATCGCGGCGCCGGGCTCGCTGCGGCGGACCTGATGTCGGGGCAGGTCCATGTCATGATCGACAGCCTCGCCGCCAGCCTCGGCAACATCCAGGGCGGCAAGGTGAAGGCGCTCGCCGTCACCACCGATACGCGACAGCAGCAACTGCCCGAGCTGCCGACGCTCACGGAGCAGGGCGTCAACCTGATCTATCCCGGCTGGGCCTCGATCGTCGCACCGGCGGGGATCGAGCCGGGTGCGTTGCACATCCTCAACACGGCGATCAACAGGGCGATGGCCGATGCCGAGCTCGTCGCGCGCTATCGCGAGCTGGTGATCGAGCCCGTCGCCTGGAGCCCGCAGGAGACCGGCGCCTTCATGGCCCGCGACCGCGCCATCCTGACCGAGCTGGTGGCGAAGACCGGGATCAGGCTGACCGAATAGGCGGGTGCGGAGATGCGCCGGGAAAGCACCACCTGCTGCATCGCCGGCGGCGGCCCGGCCGGGATGATGCTCGGCTTCCTGCTGGCGCGCGCCGGCGTCGCGGTGACAGTGCTGGAGAAGCACGCCGACTTCCTGCGCGATTTCCGCGGCGACACCATCCATCCCTCGACCATGCAGGTGATGCACGAACTCGGCCTGCTTGAGGACTTCCTGATGCTGCCGCATGTCAGGGAGGACGACCTCGTCGCCCGCTTCGGAGCTGAGGACATCACCGTCGCCGATTTCAGCCATCTGCCGGTCAAGGCGCCGTTCATCGCCTTCATGCCGCAATGGGACTTCCTCGATTTCCTCGCCGATCACGGCCGGGCCTATCCGAATTTCCGGCTGCTGATGCGGACGAAGGCAACCGGGCTCGTCGAAGAAAGTGGGTGTGTCGTTGGAGTTACGGCCGAGAGCCTCGACGGCCTGCTGGAGATCCGCGCCGACCTCGTCGTCGCAGCGGACGGCCGGCGCTCCGATGTGCGCGCCGCCGCTGGCTTCGCTGTCACCGAGCTCGGCGCCCCGATGGACGTGCTCTGGTTCCGCCTGAGCCGCCGGCCGGACGAGCCGGCGCAGGCCTTCGGGCAGGTTGCGGCCGGGCGCTTCTTCATCCGGCTCAACCGCGGCGACTATTGGCAATGCGCCTTCATCATCCCCAAGGGCTCGCTTGAAAGATTGCAGGCCGCCGGGCTCGATGCCTTCAAGGCCGGGCTCCTCACGCTCGCGCCGGAGCTGGCCGATCGGACCGGCGAACTCTCCTCCTGGGACGACATCAAGCTGCTCTCGGTCGCAGTCGACCGGCTGGAGCGCTGGTGGCGGCCGGGGCTGATCTGCATCGGCGATGCCGCGCACGCGATGTCGCCGATCGGCGGCGTCGGCATCAACCTGGCGATCCAGGATGCGGTCGCGGCTGCCAATCTGCTGGCCAAACCGCTGCGCGAGAGAACCCTGGCGGATACCGACCTCGCCGCCGTGCAGAAGCGGCGGGAATGGCCTGCCAAGGTTACACAGGGAGCGCAAATCGCGATCCAGAACCGGGTGATCACGCCGCTGCTCGCGGCCGACAAGCCGGTCGCGCCGCCCTGGCCGCTCCGGCTGCTGCAGCGCTTCCCGCTGCTGCGCCGGCTACCGGCGCGGATGGTCGGCATGGGCGTCCGCCCGGAGCATGTCGGGCCGGAGCTGAGGGAACGGCAGCGAATTGACGCCTCGCAAAGCGTTCGTTAAATCGAACAAGTCGTCCGAAATCAGAGTTTTCGAGGGAGCACGCCATGACCGACCGCGCACCGGGTTTCCACACGCTCGCCGTCCATGCCGGCGCCGCTCCCGACGCAGCCACCGGCGCGCGCGCCACGCCGATCTACCAGACGACGAGTTTCGTGTTCGACGATGTCGACCATGCTGCCTCGCTGTTCGGGCTGCAGGCCTTCGGCAACATCTACACCCGCATCGGCAACCCGACCAACGCCGTGCTGGAGGAGCGCGTCGCGGCGCTGGAGGGCGGCACTGCTGCGCTCGCCGTGGCCTCGGGCCATGCCGCCGAGTTCCTGTGCTTCCACGCCCTGCTGCAGCCGGGCGACGAGTTCGTCGCCGCCAAGAAGCTCTATGGCGGCTCGATCAACCAGTTCAACCACTCCTACAAGAACTTCGGCTGGAACGTGATCTGGGCCGATTCCGACGATCTGGAAGCCTTCGCCGCGGCGGTGACGCCGAAGACCAAGGCGATCTTCATCGAGTCGATCGCCAATCCCGGCGGCGTCATCGTCGACATCGAGGGCATCTCGAAGATCGCGAAGCAGCACAACATCCCGCTGATCGTCGACAACACGATGGCGAGCCCCTACCTGATCCGCCCGTTCGAGCACGGCGCCGACATCGTCGTGCATTCGGCCACCAAGTTCCTGGGCGGCCATGGCAACTCGATCGGCGGCCTCATCGTCGACGGCGGCTCGTTCAACTGGGTGGGCGACGAGCGCTACCCGATGCTGTCCAAGCCGCGGCCGGAGTACAACGGCATGGTGCTGGGCGAGACCTTCGGCAATTTTGCCTTCGCGATCGCGACCCGCGTGCTCGGCCTGCGCGACATGGGCCCGGCGCTGTCGCCCTTCAACGCCTTCATGATCCTGACCGGCATCGAGACGCTGCCGCTGCGCATGCAGCGCCATTGCGAGAACACGCTCAAGGTCGCGACCCATCTTGCCAAGCACCCGGCGGTCGAGTGGGTGAACTATGCCGGCCTGGCGGACAACAAGTACCACGCCCTCGCCCAGCGCTACTGCCCCAAGGGCGCCGGCGCGGTCTTCACCTTCGGCCTGAAGGGCGGCTACGACGCCGGCGTCCAGCTGGTCTCGAAGCTCTCGCTGTTCTCGCATCTCGCCAATATCGGCGACACGCGCTCACTGGTGATCCACCCGGCCTCGACCACGCATCGCCAGCTCTCGGATGCACAGAAGACGGCTTCGGGCGCCGGCCCGGAAGTGGTGCGCCTGTCGATCGGCATCGAGGACGTCGAAGATCTGATCGCCGACCTCGATCAGGCTCTGGCCTGATCGAAGCCAGCATCGCCGGAATGAGAGAAAGGCGCCGGAAACGGCGCCTTTTGCTTTGGAAGGTGCTCGACCTTGTCATTCCGGGATGCTGCGCAGCGGCGGACCCGGAACCCACGACTGGGTCGCAGCGGTACCCGGTCGTGGGTTCCGGGTTCACGCCTGCGGCGTGCCGCGGAATGACAAAGTGCGGAGCGCCCTGTGCGCTACCCCCGCACCGCCTGCTCCGTGCGCGTCAGATGCACCACGCCCATCGCCAATACGGTGAAGCCGAGCGCCTGATGGGCGAGGCCGGCCCAGAGCGGCACGACCAAGAGCAGCGTCACAACCCCCAAAGCAGACTGCGCCAGCACCAGCCCGGCAATGGCGGTGGCGCGCTTGGCGGCGCCTGAGCCCGGCGCGGCGCGGCGCAAGGCCAGCAGCTGCCAGAGCGCAAAGGCGAAGAGAATGTAGGCGCCGATGCGGTGGTTGAACTGCACCAGCGCGACATTGTCGACGAAGTTCTCCCAGACCGGCGTGCCGGCGAAGAGGGTCGACGACGAAGGCACCAGCGCCCCGTCCATCAGCGGCCAGGTGTTGAAGGTGAAGCCGGCCTTGGAGCCGGCCACGAGCCCGCCGAGCGCGATCTGCACGAAGAGCAGCAGGAGCAGGAACCAGGCCGCCGCCCTGCCCCGCATCGGCTCGCTGCGGCGCAGCGGCGTCAGCCAGGTGGCGAAGGCGACGACGCTGGCGAAGAAGAAACCGGCGAAAGTCAGGTGCAGGGTCAGCTTCACCGGGGCGACCGCGATCATGCCGGGCTCCAGGCCGGAGGCGACCATGATCCAGCCGATCGTGCCCTGCAGGCCGAGCAGCAGGCCCATGCCGAACAGGATCGCGGTTTCGCGCCACGGCATCAGCCGCCGCAGCAGGACGACGACGAAGCCGGCGAGGTAGAGCAGCCCGATGAAGCGGCCGAGCTGGCGATGGCTCCATTCCCACCAATAGATGAACTTGAAGTCGGCGAGCTCCATGCCGGCATTCAGGAGCTGAAATTGCGGGCTCAACCGGTACTTCTCGAATTCGAGCGCCCAGGCGGCATCGGAAAGCGGCGGGATCGCGCCGGTGACCGGCCGCCATTCGGTGATCGAGAGGCCGGAGCCGGTCAATCGCGTCGCGCCGCCGACCACGACCATGGCGAAGACCAGGAAGGCGACGGCCCAGAGCCAGCGGCGGATGCCGGCATGGTTCGTGGCCGCCGGAACGGCAGTCTGATCGAGCGCGATCGTCACGGCAGCGGGACCTCGGGTCGCAGGGAGAAGGCTTGAATACGCTTCACAAGCGCGGCGGCGGGTGACAGATAGTCCGCCGTCGAGACCTGAACAACGCCCGCAATGCCGCAGCCCGGACCATGATCGCCATGAGGCAGACCCATCGCAAGCTCATCGGCACGGTCGTGATGATCGTCTTCGTCTGCGTCTACGCGCTCGTCGCCATGGCGCTGGCGCAGGGCCGGATCACCGAGGCCTCGAAGCCGGTGCAGACCATCGCCTATATCGTGCTCGGGCTCATCTGGGTGCTGCCGCTGCTGCCGCTGATCAAGTGGATGGAGCGCAAGGACGGGTCGTAAACTTAAGCTCGACGTTCATTTGCTGTCGCGGCGCGAAAGAAAATGCCTAGCGAAGAAAAATAGCACGCAGGCGGCAAAGACCACCATCGGCAGCGCTACTGCGAGTATCAAGAGCCCTACAACGTCCATCGATCCCTCTTCCCACTCAATCTAAGTTGAGACGCTGTCCCCGGTTCCACAGCAGGAAAGGCAAACCGGACAGCAGCGCCTTCAGCGCCGCCTCGCTCTGATGCAGGCCGTTGAGCGAGACCCGTGGCAGCGCGTGCAGATGTTCGGCATGTTCGGCGAAAAAATGCCCCGGCCGGGTCGTCACGGCGCTGGCGAAGCCCGCCTCCTTCGCCAAAGCGAACTCGCGCGGCCCGGCGGATGTCGGATCACCGACCGGATAGGCGAAATGGCGGACGGGCATGCCGAGCGCCGCCTCCAGCCAAGCCTTGCTCTCGGCGATCTCGCGACGCGCAACCGCTTCGGGATGCTTGGCCAGCATCGGATGACTCAGGGTGTGCGCGCCGATGGTGACGCCGGGCGCGCCGGCGAGCGAGCAGAGCGTCTCCACCGGCAAGCACTCGCGCTCGACCAGCGCAACAGGGTCGATACCCGCCTGCCGGCCGAGATCGGAAATCGCCGAGAGCAGAATCGCTTCCGGGCCTTTGCGCAGACGCCAGTAGAGCCGGTCGAACGCCTTCTGCTTCTCGGCATTGGTCCCCGCGGGGGCCTCGAAGCGACCACTGGGAAGCTCGACCGAGATGCGTGGTAGCGCCCGGATCGCCTCCTCCAGCTCCAGCCACCAGAGCCGGGCGGTGCGCTCGGCGAAGCCGCGAACGACATAGAGCACCCACGGCGCCCCGTGCTTGGCCAGCACCGGCCAGGCATGGTCGAGATTGTCGCGATAGCCGTCGTCGAAGGTGAGCGCGACGAAGAAGCGGCCGGGTTTCGGATCGGCCAGCCGAACAAGCGCCTCGTCGAGCGAGACGATGTCGTAGCCTTCAGCCCGGATCAGGGTCAGCGCCCGGTCGAGGAAATCAGGCGAGATCTCGAGCAGCCCGTTCGGGCGGAAGCCGCCGGATGCCGCAGGGCGGACATGATGCAGCGTCAGGATCGCGCCCTTGCCCTGCGCGAGCCCCCTGGCCCAGCGATCGGCGCCGGTCGCCGCGATGGCCGTGAAGGCGGCCGAAAAAACCTTGTGGCGCAGGCTCATGCCCGGCGTCTCCGAGAGATCGATTCAACCCTTCGCTAACGCTGTTGGGCGAAGCTGTCTTGCAACGTCCGCGACAGTGGCAGGTCCGTTCACAATGCGGGGTTAAGGAAGACGGCATGTCCGTCGTCGCCGATCGCGCGCCCAGCCCGCCCACTGCCCCTGCCCTGCGGCGGGAAGCGGAGGCGCGCCCGTGGGCGAGAGTCCGGGCTGGCAGCGACCTTGCCGCGCTCGAAGCCGATTGGCGTGCGCTCGAGGCCGATGCACTGGTGACGCCCTATCAGGCCTATGACTGGGTCCGGCCCTTCGCCACGACAATCGGCTGCGCGGAGGGCATGGAGTTCCGCTTCGTCCGTGTCGAGGACAGCCAGGGCGGCCTGCTCGCACTGTTCCCGCTGGTGATCACCCGGCGCCTGGGCACGCGCTTCGCCGAGTTCGTCGGCGGCAAGCACGCCAATTATCACATGGCGCTCTACCGGCCCGGCTTTGCCGAGGCGCTCGATGCGGCGGCGACCCGCCAGCTGCTGCAGGAGATCGGCGCGGCGATCGGCGGCATCGACGCGCTGTTCCTGATCAACCAGCCGACCGCCTGGCAGGGCATCGCCAATCCACCGGCTCTGCTCGCCGCCGGCCAGAGCCCGAGCCGCGCCTACAAGCTCGCCCTCGTTTCGGGCGACGGCGAGGGCACGCTTCGGCGCTCGAT
The DNA here is from genome assembly GCA_013823325.1 of Methylobacterium sp. Classification (GTDB taxonomy): domain Bacteria; phylum Pseudomonadota; class Alphaproteobacteria; order Rhizobiales; family Beijerinckiaceae; genus Allobosea; species Allobosea vestrisii. Next base: position 57,545 of record PNLY01000008.1, on the reverse strand, counting down.
GAGCAAGCACGCCCGCAAGAAGATGACGACGAAGCGCAACCGCTTCGCCGAGTACGGCCCGTCCGAACTGGTCCAGGCCCGCAGCGAGGCCGAGATCGAACGCGTGCTCGACGCGTTCCTGGCGCAGAAGGCGGCCCGCTTCGCCCAGATGGGCGTGCCGGACCCGTTCGCCGCTCCGGCGATCCGCAGCTTCCTGCGCGAGGGGGCGATCGGACACCCCGGCCGGCCGCCGGCAATCGAGCTCTATTCGCTCGACCTCGCCGGCCGTTCGGTCGCGACCTATGTCGGCGCCGTGCAGGGCAAGCGCTTCTCCGGCATGGCGACCTCCTTCGACCTTCTCTCCGAAACGGCGCGCACGAGCCCGGGCGAGATCCTGCTGGTCGAGCTGATCAAGCACAAATGCAACGCCGGCCTCGCCATGTTCGATCTCGGCGTCGGCGAGGCTCGCTACAAGACGACGGTCTGCGACGACAGCGACGAACTCGTCGACACCTTCTTCCCGCTGACGACGAAGGGGCGAGCCTATGCCAGCTACAGCCAGGCCAAGCGCGCGCTGAAGCGACGGATCAAGGCCTCGCCGCTGGCATTGAAGACAGCGCAACGTGTCCTCGGCCTTCTGAAGCGGCGCAAGCCGGCGGAAGCGGACGAGTAGGCCGCCTGCCTCTTCGTCGGAGCACCGAATTCATCCGAAAAGCGGTGCCCGCTTTTCGATCCGATGCTCAGGCCGGCACCGGCTCCTTCTCCGGCACGGCGATCTCGACCGGCTCCGGAGCCTCGACCATGACGAGCGCGATCGGGGCTCCGGTCAGGTCGGTGAGGCGATAGGCGGCCTCGACCGCATGGCCGTTGCCGATATGGCCGGCCATCACCAGCGCACCCTGGGCGCGGCCAAGCAGCGGCGCCAGCGTCTCGGCCTCGTCGGTCGAAGCGGCGGCGACCAGCACCCAGTCATAGGTCTCGCAGAGCGCGTCGAGCGCGACGTCGACGATGTCGGACGCCGCCAGCACGGCTGCGCGGCCGGCTCGGCCCGGTGCAATCTCGTGAAGACGCGAATCCGGCTCGCGCGTGATGATGTCGGAGAACATCGCCTCGCCAGCGAGCAGTTCGGAGAAGCCGGCGTGGTCGCGGCTATCGCTGGCAAGGTCGATCAGGATGCAGCGGCTGCGCTCGGAGAGGAGCTGCGCCAGCGCCCGCGGCGATGCCTCGCCGGGCTCGGCCCCGTCCAGCACAACGACGAGCGGCGCATGGCCTTCGCTCGGCTTGTTGATGCAGGCCGAGAGATCGGCCGCACCCGCCTCCGGGTCGGCGAGGTCGAGATGAAGCTGACCGACGCGCCCGCCATGGGTCAGGAGGCCGGCGATGCGCTCGCGGCGCGGCGGCGGCGCTTTGAACTCGCCCTCCTCCCGGTCCTCTTCCTCGTCCTTCGGTGCACCGAAGCCCGGCTCGCCGCGATTATTCGGGCCCTTGCGGCGAGGCGCGTCCTGCGCCGGCGTCGACGCGCCGCCGTTCAGGAGCTCGCGCGAGACCACCGCCGCCAGCGCGACCAGGAAGGTCGCCAGCGTCGCCACGACCATGGTCGGCAGCTTCTTCGGGAAGGAGGGCGCGGTCGGCTCGACGGCACGCGAGATGATGCGGGCATCGGCCGGCGTGGCGTTCTGGGCGTCGCGGGCGAGCGCCTCGCGATAGCGCAGCATGTATTGCTCGAGCTGCTCGCGCTGGGTGCGGGCCTCGCGCTCGAGCGCACGCAGCTGGACCTCGTCGTCATTGGCGCCGGAGGCCGTCTTCTTCTGGCCGTCGAGCGCGGCGGTGACGCTCTCGACCCGCTGGCCGGCGATCTTGGCCTCGTTCTCCAGCGTGCGCACGGCGCGCTCGGCGGCGGCGCGGATCTGGCCTTCGAGATCGGCGAGCTGGGCATTCAGCTCCTTGATGCGCGGATGCTCCGAGAGGAGGTTGCGCGATTCCAGCGCGATCTGGGCGCGCAGGTTGACGCGCTGCTCGATCAGCCGGCGGACGAGCTCATTGTTGGCGACATCAGGAATATCGAAGGTGCGCCCGCTCTTGATGGCGTCACGGATGATCCCGGCCTTGGCCTGGGCCTCTGCCTGCTGGTTGCGCGCATTGGAGAGCTGCGTCGACAGGTCGGCGAGCTGCTGGGCGGTGATGGTGGTGTTGTTGGCGCCGACGAGCAGGCCGTGGCGGGAGCGGAACGCCTCGACCTTGGCCTCCGATTCCGCCAGCTTCTTGCGCAGTGGGTCGATCATGGTCGAGAGCCAGGACGAGGCGCTGCGGGCGGTGTCCTGCTTGGCCGCCTCCTCCATTTCGAGATAGACGGCGGCGATATCGTTGGCGGCTTTGGCCGCGAGCGCCGGGTCCCGCGAGGTGAACTCGACCGCGACGATGCGCGAGCGACCGACCGGGAAGACCAGGAGCCGGTCGTAATAGGCTTCCAGCACCCGCTCCTCCGGCGAGCGATCGGCCGGATGGGCGCCGATGCCGACAAGGACGCCGATCTTCCTCAGTGCGCCGAGCGCGCCGGCGCCGGAATCGAATTCGGGATTGCCGACCAGCCCGATGCGCTTGATCGCCTCGCGCGCCAGGTCGCGCGACAGCACGACCTGGACCTGACTCTGCACGGCTTCCGGATCGAATTGCTGGCCGGCGACCTCCGATTGGCCCGGCCGCGTGAAATAGCTGTCGCGGCTCTGCAGCAGCAGCTGCGCCTGGCCGGTATAGCGCGGCGGAATGACGTTGACCGCGACGAAGGACAGCCCGAGGGCGGCCAGCGTCAGCCCGATGATCCAGAGCTTCTTCGCCTTGATCGCGGCCCAGAGGGCCGGCAGGTCGAGCAGGTCGGAGCGGCTCTCGCCGGCGGCCGCAACGGTGTCGTAGCGAGCGGTCATGAGGCTTCCATTCACGCAGAACTCTCGTGCCCTTTGGAGAGCACGCAGCCTCATCTGAGCGCATTAAGGTTAGTGCCGGGTTAAGGCGCCGCAACGCCCGGATGCACCCTGCAACCGTTCGCTCAGCTTTTGTTAACCATGTCGGCCTAACCCTACGGGCAGATTCTGAAGGGTTCGCCGGTGATGATGAGTAGACATCCCGTCTGTCTGGCGCTTGCCGCTGCGCTCGCAGTGGCCGGCTGCGCGCCGCGCATCGAAGCGCCCGAATTCGCCGTCGAGCGGACCGCCCCCTACCAGCTCGCCAGCGGCGACAAGCTGCGCGTCATCGTCTTCGGCCAGGACAATCTCTCGAACATCTATGCCGTCGACGGCTCCGGCCGCATCTCCATGCCGCTGATCGGCGCGGTCGAGGCGCAGGGACGCTCGACGCAGCAGCTCGAGCGCGCGATCGAGGCGCGCCTGCGCGCCGGCTATCTGCGCGAGCCCAAGGTCTCGGTCGAGGTCGACGCCTACCGGCCGTTCTTCGTGCTCGGCGAGGTCACCAATTCCGGCCAGTTCCCGTTCGTCAACGGCATGACGGTGCAGACGGCGGTGGCAATCGCCGGCGGCTTCACCCCACGCGGCCAGCGCAACTATGCCGAGGTCACCCGCCTGATGGACGGCCAGCTCGTCACCGGCACGGTACCGATCACCTATCCGGTCCGGCCCGGCGACACGATCGTGATCAAGGAACGCTGGTTCTGACCGCGACGGGGGTTCCCGAGACCATGTCCGCCGTGGCCAGCTCCGCTCCGCTCAAGATCCTGCATGTCTTCCGCGCGCCGCTCGGCGGGCTGTTCCGGCATGTGCTCGACCTCGCCCGCGGCCAGATCGAACGCGGCCACGACGTCGGCATCTTCTGTGATTCGACCACGGGCGGACCGCGCGGCGACCAGATCTTCGCCGAACTCGGGCCGCAGCTTTCGCTCGGCGTCACCCGCGTGCCGATGTCGCGCTATCCGAGCCTCACCGATCTGCGCGCGCAGATCTCGGAAGTCTCGACCCGCAAGCGTATCGCGCCGCAGATCGTGCATGCGCACGGCTCCAAGGGCGGCGTCTATGCCCGCGTGCCGGCCCTGGTCTCGCCCGGCAGGTGCTATGTCACCGCCTATACGCCGCATGGCGGCAGCTTCAACTACAAGCCCGGCAGCGCCGAGCACCGCCTCTACATGGCGATCGAGCGTCTCCTCGAACCGGCAACCGACATGTTCCTGTTCGAGAGTGCCTTCATCGCGGGGCGGTTCGAAGCTCATATCGGGCACAAGCCGCGCACCGATCACCGCATCGTCCTGAACGGCATCTCGGAAGCCGAGTTCGAGCCGATCGACCATGCCGATGCCGAATTCGACCTCGTCTATCTCGGCGAATTGCGCTCGGCCAAGGGCGTCGACACGCTGATCGAGGCGCTTGCCCTGATGAGAGGTCGCGACGGGCTGACGCCGCGCGTGCTGATCGTCGGCTCCGGCCCGGACGAGGCGCTGCTGCGGCAGATGACGGTCGACCAGGGCGTCGCGAGCCAATGCGTGTTCGAGCCGCCGGGACCGATCCGCGCCGCGCTCGCCAAAGCGCATGTCATGGTGATCCCGTCGCGGGCGGAATCGCTGCCCTATGTGATCCTGGAAGCGGCCGCGGCGGCCCAGCCGCTGATCGCGACCGATGTCGGCGGCATAAAGGAGATCTACGGCCCCCGGCATGCCGGAAGGCTGATCCCCGCCAACGAGCCGACCATCCTGGCGGGCGCCATCCGCAAGGCCCTGGCGACACCCGCAGCCGAGCGCCTGGCTGAGGCAGCCGATCTCGCTTCGCATGTCAGGGCCAATTTCTGCCTGAACGCGATGATCGACGGCGTCCTCGACGCCTACCGAGTCGCGCTCGCCAAGCGCGCCGGCTGACCAGCCGGACGACCTCGGCCCCACTCCAGTTCCGCTTTCGCGAATCCTCGCCTATGCTCGCCGGCGTCGCGGCGGCCCAGCGTTGGCCTCGCCCGCTCGCGGCATGAACCGGTTCGGATGGCGCGAGCATGTGGCGCGACGAACGCAAGGCGAGCGCGCGCCGCGCGCGGCTCGAACGCGAATGGGCGCGGCTGTTCCGCTATGCCTGCGCGCTGACGCGCGACCGGGAGCAGGCCGCCGACGCCGCGCAGGAAGCCGCCTTGCGGGTGCTGACGGCCAGGAGCGAGCCGGTGGACGATCCCGCCTATCGCCGCTGGCTCTACAGTATCCTGCGCAACCTGCTGATCGACCAAAGCCGGCGGCGGCAGCGCGAGCAGGGAACGCCGGCGCCCGAGCCGGCCGATTGGCGTTTCGACGAGCGCGCGCTCAGCGCGATCACGGTGCGGCAGGCGCTGGAGCAGCTGCCGGTCGCGATGAAGGAGGTGGTGGTCTTGGTCGATCTCGACGGCTTCAGCTATGCGGAGGCGGCAGCGCTGATCGGCGTGCCGGCCGGCACGGTCATGAGCCGCCTGTCGCGCGCCCGGGCCATGCTGCTCCAGGTCATAGGGGGAGCCAATATCCGTGTGCTCCCAGCGCGCCATGCCGCCGGCTGACCAGTCGCTCCCATCGGGCTGGGAGAAGCTGAACGCCTTCGCCGATGGCGAGCTGGCGCCGGCTGAGCAGCGCGCCATGGCGCAGCGGCTGGCGACCTCGCCGGAAGCGGCAGAGACGCTGCGCGGCATCGTCCGGCTGAAGCAGGAATTGCAGGGGCTGTCGGATGACGACACGCCGCCCCTGCCCTCAGTCCCGGCACCGTCGCGTGCAGGCTGGCGACGAGTCGCGGCGATCGCCGCCGTGCTCCTCGTCACCGTGGCCGTCGCGCTGACGCCGATGCTGCTGCGGCAGGACGCTTCCGAGAGCTTCCTCGCCGCATCCCTCGCGGCGCATGAGCAGTTCGCGGCGACATCCGCTCAGACTGTGGTGACGATCGCGCCAGCCGCAGCGGGCTCCGCCTCGAGCGAGCTTGCCCGGCTCGGATTGCAGCCGGTCTGGCAGGCCACCTCGGCGACCGGACAGGTCCGGGTCGGCTTCGTCGGCCTGCGTGGTTGCCGGCTCAGCTTGCATGTCAGCCCGCACACGGAACCGGCGCCCCCATTGGACCAGTCGACCGGGACGCTGGCAGGCTGGAGCGCCGGCGGGCACGGCTATCTCCTGATCGCGACCGGGATGCCGCCAGCGCGCTTCGAGATGATCGCCGGTTTCCTCAGAGCCCTGACGAGCGAGCCTGCGGACAGGGTCGCGCGGCTGCGCACCGCCCTGCTGAACGGCTGGCCGAGCGCCCAGCCCTGCCTCGCCTGAGATATTTTTGCGATCGGATGGAATGATCCGGCCGGCTCCCGCGTCTTGTTCCAGAACGCCGGCGCAAGGGCGCCGCCGCGAGGGAGGACATGATGGGCAAGCAGGAACGGTCCCTGGGCGAACTTTATGGCGACGATCCCGAGCGCGGCGATGCGCTGGCCTTCGGCCGCCGCACCGGCTCCTCGCGCCGCGGCTTCCTCGGCGGCGCCGGGCTCGCGGCGATGGGCGCCGCCGTCGGCGGCGCGATCCCGTTCTCCGACCAGATGCCAGCTGGGCTGATTCCTGCCGCGCTGGCGCAAGGCACGCCGCCAGCCTCCCCCGTCCCATCCGCGGCTCCGGCAGCCGCCGCGCCGAAGGGCCCGCAACTGCTCGACTTTCCCGGCAAGGCCAAGGGCCTGATCCTGCTCGGCGACCGCCCGCTCGTCGCCGAGACGCCCGAGCACATGCTCGACGACGACACCACGCCGATCGAGAAGTTCTACGTCCGCAACAACGGCCAGACGCCAGAGCCCTTCACCGAAGGCGACGCCTGGGAGTTGACCATCGACGGCGAGGTCAACACGCCGCTGAAGATCAAGCTCGGCGAGCTCAAGCAGAAGTTCACGCACAAGACCTTCCGCATGGTGCTGGAATGCGGCGGCAATGGCCGCTCCTTCTTCCAGCCGCAGGCGCGCGGCAACCAGTGGACCAATGGCGGCGCCGGCTGCGCCGAATGGACCGGCGTGCCGCTCGCCGACGTGCTGCAGAGCGCCGGTCTGAAATCGACAGCCGTCCATACCGGCAACTACGGCGCCGACCAGCACCTCTCCGGTGACGCGACCAAGGATGCGATCTCGCGCGGCGTGCCGATCGCGGCGGCGCTGGAGCCGCATGCGCTGCTGGTCTGGGCGATGAACGGCCAGCCGCTGCCGGCGATCCATGGCGGACCGCTGCGTGTGATCATCCCCGGCTTCCCGGCCTCGGTCTCGCATAAATGGCTGAAGCGGATCGCCATCCGTGACAAGGTGCACGACGGCCAGGGCATGGGCGGCACCTCCTATTCCGTCGCGATCAAGCCGATGATCCCCGGCGGCAAGACCGACGATTCCAATATGCGCACCATGACCGACATGCCGGTGCGCGGCATCATCACCAACCCGGCCAACGGCACGCGCCTCGCCGCCGGCACGCGCAAGCTCGCTCTGCGCGGCGCGGCCTGGGACGGGCATGAGGGCGTCTCGCGCGTCGACGTCTCCATCGATTTCGGCGCGACCTGGCAACCGGCCAAGGCGGCCGAGCCGAAGAACCGCTATGACTGGCGGCGCTGGACGGCCGAGGTCGAACTGCCCTCCGACGGCTATTACGAGCTCTGGGTCCGCGCCACCGACAGCAAGGGCCGGGCGCAGCCGCATGTCGCCGGCGGCTGGAACCCGCAGGGCTACGGCGCCAACCCGATGCACCGGGTCGCGGTGCTGGTCGGGTGAGCGCCATGATCGCACGTATCCGCCGCGCCGGGCTCATGCTCGGCGCGGGGCTTCTCCTCGCTGCGCCGGCGACGCTGGCGCAGGCCCCTGCCCCGTCGGAGGAGACGCCGGAGATGTTCCCGGCCGGGCCGAACCGCGACGAGGCCTTCTATGCCTGCATCGCCTGCCACAACTTCAAGCTGGTCGCGGCGCAGGGGATGAGCCGCGAGAAGTGGAGCGAGACCCTCGACTGGATGGTGACGAAGCACAACATGCCGGCCCTCGCGACGGAGGAGCGCGGCAAGGTGCTGGACTATCTCGCCGAGGTCTTTCCGGCCAAGGCGCCGGCCCAGCAGGGCGGGTGGAAGAACCCGTTCCTGAACTGAGACGACGCGTTCGGATCAGAACAGCTTGAGCCCGACCACGCCGGCGACCACCAGCGCGATGCCGAGCCAACCGGCCGGGCGAATGCGCTGGCCGAAGGCGAGCGCGCCGACCACGGCGGTCAGCACCAGGCCGACGCCGCCCCAGACGGCGTAGGCGACCGAGAGGTCCATGCCGCGGATCGCCTGCGCCAGCGCGGCGAAGGCGCCGACGACGCAGAGCACGCCGAGGGCGCCGACGAGCCGACGTTTCAGCCCGTCGGAGAGCTTGAGCAGGCTGGTGCCGATCACCTCGAGGGCGACGGCCAGGCCCAGCCAGGCAAGCGCGAAGGCTTGCGCGGAAGCAGCGAAGGTCACACCAGCCTCCGCTCATCCTCCTCAAGGGCCATATGGTCGGCGTCGTGACCGACGCCGCGTTCCAGCAGCACGATGCCGCCGATGATCAGGGCCAGCGCCAGGATGCGCGGGACCGTCAGATGCTCGGCGAAGAAGGCGTGGCCGATCAGGGCGATGCCGACGATGCCGAGGCCTTCCCAGACCGCATAGGCGACGGCCATGGGGATGACCCGCAAGGCGACGCTGAGCAGGGCGAAGGACAGTCCGATCAGCATGAGCGGCAAGACCGCAACAAGGACCGGGCCCGCGACGAAGGCCTTCAGAGCCGACGTCGCAAGCAGCTCCACGGCGATGGCCGCGAGCAGGATCAACCAATGAAAAGACATAAGTCACACAGGGGCGCTGGCCCAGGGCGCAGGCGTCGCGGGTGCGGCGTCTGCGGGGTGCGCATCGTTGGCGTTCAAAAGACGATGTTAGAGATGAAGGGAGCGCTCAGGCTTTCGCCGAAGGCCAGCACACGCCCAAGCCCAATCACCGGAAATACCCGTGGGCAAGGTCAATGAAATATGTGCTTCTCAGACACTCATCGGGGGCTTAAATGCCTGAATCTATGCTTTTTGTCAACTCAATCGCGGATTTCAGCGCTTTCGACACTATTTTCACGGCCTCGAAACCCTCGGCTAATACCTTGAAGGCCCGAGCGAAAATCAACCTTTCCGTACGTCCGAAAAAGATGCCTCGAGGATGCGGTTCCCGGCCGCCTTGAGCCCAAATCGCTTCAAATCCCGATCGCTTCCGCAGAGTCCGATTAAGTCTTCCGAGAGCAATTTGCGCTAGGTCACGGGGGCTTTCAGCGCGGCCTGCGTGGCAGGCGCCGCGCGCGAGGACTGGACGAGATGGGCGCTTTCGACGTTCGCGACCTGATCAAGGCGGATTCAACCGGCCGCTCCCCGACGGGCGGCCCCTCTTCCGACGGCACGCGGACGTTTCACCCGCTGGCCGAGCGCATCGCCGCCATGCCGGTCAAGCAGACGCTGTCGCCGGTGCTGATCGAGGGGCTGGTGCGCCTTGCCGACGTGCTGGTGATCCTCGCCGTAGGCGGGCTGATCTTCGCCTGCTACGTCGCCGGCAAGGTCGACTACGCCCTGCCCTACCAGATCACCGTGCCGCTGGTGGCGGTCGGCGCGCTCGCCGTCTTCCAGGCGCTGCACCTCTATCATGTCAGCGCGCTGCGCAACTTCATCAGCATGGCGGTGCGGGTCACAGCCGGCTGGACGATCCTGTTCCTGCTGGCGCTGGCCGGCTTTTTCTTCCTCAAGATCGGCGAGCAGGTCTCGCGTGTCTGGCTCGCCGCCTTCTATGCGGTCGGCCTCATGCTTCTGCTGGCCGAGCGGCTGACGGCCTCGCTGGTCGTTCTTAGGCTCACCCGGATGGGCCGGCTCGAGCGCCGCACCGCGATCGTCGGCGGTGGCCCCGCCGGCGAGGAACTGATCAAGGCGCTGGAGGCGCAGCGCGACACGGGGCTGCGCGTCTGCGGCGTCTTCGACGATCGCAACGACGAGCGATCGCCCGATCTCGTCGCCGGCTATCCCAAGCTCGGCACGATCGACGACCTCGTCGAGTTCGCGCGCCGTACCAAGCTCGATCTCGTGATCTTCACCCTGCCGATCTCGGCCGAGGCGCGGCTGCTCGCCATGCTGCGCAAGCTCTGGGTGCTGCCGATCGACATCCGGCTCTCGGCGCACATGTCGAAGCTGCGCTTCCGGCCGCGCTCCTATTCCTATATCGGCGCGGTCCCGGTGCTCGACGTGTTCGACCGGCCGATCGCCGACTGGGACATCGTCGTCAAATGGGTGTTCGACAAGATCGTCGGCACGCTGGCGCTGATCGCCCTGTCCCCGCTGATGATCGCGACCGCGATCGCGGTGAAGCTCGACTCGAAGGGCCCGATCCTGTTCCGGCAGAAGCGCTACGGCTTCAACAACGAGATGATCGAGGTGCTGAAGTTCCGCTCGCTCTATCACGAGATGAGCGACTTCGCCGCCGCCAAGCAGGTGACCAAGGACGATCCGCGCGTCACCCGCGTCGGCCGCTTCATCCGCAAGACCTCGATCGACGAGTTGCCGCAGCTGCTCAACGTCGTGTTCAAGGGCAATCTCTCGCTGGTCGGCCCGCGCCCGCACGCCATCCACGCCACCGCCTCGAACCGGGCCTATGAGCAGGTCGTCGACGGCTATTTCGCCCGCCACAAGGTCAAGCCCGGCATCACCGGCTGGGCCCAGGTGCATGGCTGGCGCGGCGAGACCGACACCGAGGACAAGATCCAGCGCCGCGTCGAGCACGACCTCTACTACATCGAGAACTGGTCGGTGCTGCTCGACCTCTACATCCTGATCAAGACGCCGTTCTCGCTGATGACCAAGAACGAGAACGCCTATTGAGCGCGCTGGCGCAGCAACCGGACGGCAAGGCCCGGCGCAGGGGGCTGACCGTCTCCTATGCCGCGATCAAGCGGGGCACGCTGTGGCTGCTGATGGCAGTGAGCTTCCTCGCCCTGATCGAGCCCTCGCCTTACGAATTCGTCTTTCCGATCACGCTGCTCGTCTTCGCGATCACCGGCATCCGCTTCTCGCAGAAGCTGCTGCCCATGGCAGTGCTGCTGCTCGTCTACAATATCGGCGGCGTAATCGCGCTGATCCCCTGGATGGACGAGCCGGCCTCCGTCCGTTTCACCGCCGTCTCGGTCTACCTGATGCTTACCGCGATCTTCTTCGCCGCGATCATGGCGGAAGATCCGCTCGGCCGGCTGGAGACGCTGCGCAAGGGCTATCTCTTCGCCGCCTGGTGCGCGGGCCTCGCCGCCATCCTCGGCTATTTCGACGTCGGCGGTCTCTCTAGCGTGTTCACCTACGCCTCGCGTGCGTCCGGCACGTTCAAGGACCCGAACGTGCTCGGCCCCTTCCTGGTGCTGCCGCTAACCTATTTGCTGCATGCCATCCTCACCGGCCGCATCGGGCTGGCGAAGGGCTTCCTGCTGATGAGCGTGCCGCTGCTGGCGCTGTTCCTCACCTTCTCGCGCGGGGCCTGGGGCAATCTCGTCGCCGCGGCCCTGCTGATGACGAGCCTGACCTTCCTGACCTCGAGCAGCACGGCGCAGCGTGCCCGCATCGTCTTCCTGACGCTGGTCATGCTGGTGCTGGTCGTCGTCGCCCTGCTGATCGCGCTCTCCTTCGAGAACATCCGCAGTGTCTTCGAGATCCGCGCCAGCCTGGACCAGGACTATGACCAGGGCGTCACCGGCCGCTTCGGCAGCCAGTTGCGTTCGCTGCCGCTGCTGCTCGACCTGCCGAACGGCTTCGGGCCGCTGCGCTTCCGCTTCACCTTCCCGGAAGACCCGCACAACGTCTACATCAACGCCTTCGCCTCCTATGGCTGGCTCGGCGGCATCACCTATCTGGCGCTGACGGTCGCGACCTGCATCGCCGGCTGGCGCGCCGTCTTCCGCCGCACGCCCTGGCAGGGCCATGCGATCGTGATCTGGTCGGCGCTGTTCGTCACGATCCTGCAGGGCCTGCAGATCGACACCGATCACTGGCGCCATTTCTACCTGATGCTCGGCCTGATCTGGGGCCTGGCGGCCCTGCGGACGCCGCCCCCGGAAAGTCAGCGTTCCTTGCGCACCACGATGTAGGCATAGGTCGTCACGAGGCGCCACCCGGCGAAAAAGCTCTCCATCGAGCCCTTGCCCGCCCCGGAGAGGTCCTGCGACCGCAGCGGCCGACGTTCGGTCAGCGCCATCGACATGACGATATGTCCCGTTCCTGCTGCGAGGCGTCGACCCTGCGCCCATGGCAGAGACCGCGCAATCGAAGCCTTAAGAGACGGCCAACAAGGGAAGAGCCAAGCGCTCCGAAACGAGACAGCACCAGATTGAGGCCGCCAGCTTTCAATCGCACTCGGTCAAATCGCCATTCCCGGCCTTGTGGGTATGGCATGTCGCCGGGCCTGCCCGCTCCCGTGCGCAAGCGCAAAGCGCGAAAGCAAGGAGCGACAAGGCGACGATGATTCTCACTGGACGGAACGGCATGGGAGCGCGCGGCGGCTGATTGGCGGACATGTCCGCCAGTTGGCGGTGCCTGAGCCGGTTTCGTCAGAACGCGCCAGTGCGGGCGGCCAAGCCGCTTCTCGCAAAACCGAGATCAAAGAGAAGAATGGTCGGAGCGAGAGGATTCGAACCTCCGACCCCTTGTCCCCCAGCGTTAGACGCACAGGTCCAGTTTCCAATGAGTAACAAACGCTTCCGTCCTTATGTTCACCGCCGACGGGACTTTCGTCGGGAAACCCAGTCGCTGATCGGTTCCTAGGTCAGTCGGTGAACCGCCAATACTCCGGTTTATTGGGGGCATTCTCCGGCATCGCGCGGATCTCCGTCAGGCGCTTGTTAGGCGGCCGGATCCCTGACAAGAGCAGTCTCAGGTCGTTCATCAGCGCTCGCTTTTCAGCGAAGGTCGAATGGTTCAGCCCGAGCATCTCCTCACCGAGGACTGTCGCATCGATCGACTGGACACCATCTGCGAGGACCGGCTTGCCGCCGAACAGGTCACCCGCGCGAGGTGCGCTAGCCAGTGTGCGGGATGCGACAAGAGCCCTGTCTGCGGCCGACGCGTAAAGAGTTATGCCCTTGGTCAGAGAGCGGACGCCCTCAACATTCTGCAGAAACTGATCGCGATCAACGTCCGGCGCCGCCATGATCAGTTCATTTACCTGCGGAGGATTCGAGCGACCAACCTGTCCCGCAAGGGCATCGGTGACGAGAAAATTGCCCATGCTGTGGGCGAGAATGTTCACCTTTTTTACCTGCACGTCGCTCTGCAAGAGCCGCAGCAGATCGATGAAGTGCTTTCGCGCATGCAGCGCGCTCTCGCCATCATATCGGTAATCAAGCACGCCACCCTTGCTTGGCCACGAAAAGAGGACGGCGAGACCTTCGTACTGAACATCGAAGATGATCTGCGAAGTCCGCAAAATCGCTTCCTCAAACTCAACGTTGAATCCATGTACAAAAATCAAGGCTTCTTCGCTGTTGGACGCTGCCTTCGCTAGTTCGAGCCAGCGCTCCTTGTTCAAAGTCGAGATATTCTGGATTTGAAAGTGCTTTTTCTTGTCGAAATTTTCCCCACCAAACTTGACGCCGAAGAGGGTATAACCTGTGTCGGGAAGCTCGATCCGTCCGACTTTGTGATCCTCGGGCACCCTCACTCGGGCGGCCCCCAGAGTCAGCCATTCCTGCCGCCCGTAGCCAAATTTCGTCGTCTTCTTGGCGTCGGGACGGGTTCGATTTGTCGCGAATAGAAATTCGGTCAGACGGGGATCAAAAACACTGGAGACCTGCCCGGATGCCGCTTTCGCAAATTCGCTAGCCTCCGAGTCATCACCAGGGCCAGCACTTGCTGGGCGCGTGGGCGGCAGAGGAACCTTAACTAGTGTGGGCTTGTCGTCCGCGGCACTTCCGGGCGCGAACGCCAATGCCGTCGTCGGGATCGGCGCGCTACCCGAGGCGGTTGCGGTGTCAAACGAACGCCTTTGGGAAGGGCGCACTACCTGCGAGCCGATGACAATCAAATTCCCGGTAAACAACACATCAGAAACAGTACAAACGTCTATGTCACTAAAAATATATTCCGCCAGCAAAGTTCTAATCTTAAAATTGGTTTTACAGTTATCGACTTTTATTGTGAAGTAGTCCAATTTATTGCGACGATCTAATTTAATTAATTTGCTGTCTGTCCAATCATCTTTACTTTGAGACATAGCAATAGCAATTATTACATTGGGTATCTCTTCTCTAAATTTCAACTCACCAGCTTGCGCAACACTTACGACTGAGAATGCCGCAGCTGCAATGAATGAGGAGCGTGCCTGGTAGAAATAGCGCATGGGTTCAATCCAAACTACGATTTCTATTGTGACCAGCCCGTGTAATTTTCGCAACAATAAACCTCAGATGCGCCAATCACCTGTATCACAGCTCAATTTCCTCAACGGCGCCTAACACCACGCGACGGTTGAACGGCCTTGCCTCCTTCCAATGCGGCGCGGACGTCGTCGAGCGTGACATGCGCGTAGAAGCGCGCGGTCGTGTCGATGTCGGCATGGCCAAGCAGCCGCTGCACGACCTTGAGGTTGCCGGTGCTACGCAGCAGGCGGGTGGCGCGGGTGTGGCGCGTGTCGTGGAAGCGCAGGTCGAGGTCGAGATCGGTCTTCACCTTGCGACGCCATTCTGACTTCATGCCCGAATAGGTGACGGGGTAGCGCTTGCCGCGCTCGACCAGCACCTTGCCTTCCGCTCGGCGGGTGCGGCGGGCGACATAGCAGAAGACCCATTCGCCGTCCTGGCCGGCGCTGGCGGCGAGGATCGCCTGCATCTCGCGCGTCAGCGGAATTGTGTGGTCGCGCGCGCCCTTCTGCACGACGGTGATCGTGCCGGCCGCCCGGTCGACCTGCTCCCAGCGCAGGAAGCATTCGGCGAGGCGCAAGCCGCTCGCCAGGGCAAAGCGCCAGAGATCGCGATAGCCCGGCGGCAGGGCCTCGCCGATGCTGGCTTCCTGATCTCCCTCGCGGATCTCGCGCACCAGCTCGCCGCGCTCCTCGAGGCGATGCACCTTCCAGTCCGGCTCGGCCGGCAGCGCGATCTTCCACTTCTTGCGGACATGGGTGAAGAGCTTGCGCAACAGGTCGACCGTCGAGCGGTTCACCGTCGCATTCGAGACGAGCGGCACCGGGCTGCCGTCCTTCAGCGTCTTGCGGCCCTTGACGGTCTGCCCCCGGCGCCAGGCGATGAAGCCGGCGAGATCGACGTCGGCGATCTCGTCGATCCGCCTGCCCTCGCCGAAGAAGCCCATGGCGCGGCGCATGTCGGTCCAGGTGGTGTCGGCGCCGGCATGGTGCTGTCCGGCCTCGGTCCAGTAGCGCTCGGCGGCGGCTTTCAGCGTGAGCGGGGCTTCGCCCCGGAAGGCTGCGGCAGCGGCGCGCTC
The DNA here is from genome assembly GCA_013823325.1 of Methylobacterium sp. Classification (GTDB taxonomy): domain Bacteria; phylum Pseudomonadota; class Alphaproteobacteria; order Rhizobiales; family Beijerinckiaceae; genus Allobosea; species Allobosea vestrisii. The sequence continues at coordinate 42,121 of PNLY01000008.1, read as the reverse complement.
TTGCGCGATGACCTGCTTGGCACGTTCGCGCTCGGCAACTTCGAGCCGCTCCGCTTCCCGGCGGTTCGTGGCGGGGCGCAAAATCGACGGCCACCACATTGGAAGTCGATGACGTAGGTGTCCCGGCCCTTGGGCTTGTAGACGGACATTCGGTCTTCCTCCGGCGGGCGACGAAAGCAGCCAGATCGTCAGGATGGAACAGGCGGCGGGGCCGCTTCAAGCCCGAGCCCTTCAGGATGTAGCTGAGCTCGCCCCTGCGGACATAGTCGCGCAGGATCTTGGGGGAGCATTTCAGCAGGCCCATCGCTTGCGCCGGGGTGAAGAGATCGTCCGCGGTCATGGCGCTACCGCCTCGCAGACCGGCCGGTTCGCCAGCTCGAGCAGCACGTCGGCATGGCAGGGCGCGCCCGGCTTGCACCAGCAGGCGAGGTTCTTGCCGCGGATCGCGGCAAGCCCTTCCGAGCGAAGCCATTCGGGCCAAGCCCAATGCAGGCTGTTCTGGTGCAGAGTCGTAGCGAACTGGAGCTTGCCCGGCCCCATCTCGAAAGCCTGTGTCCCGCCCTGGCAGTGGCGACGGAAGGCTGCGACGGCCTGCGCCATGTCGTGGTGTACGAAGGGGTTTCCGTAGATGCCGGGCCGCGTGACCTTCACTGCTGGCAGGCCGTTGGTGGCCTGCGATATCGCCTGCAGGTCGAAGCCCTTGCGGCGAGAGAGCTGGAGGCGGACGGGCGTATGCTTTACCGTCATGTCGACCTTAGCCATGCTTCCCGCCATGACCCAACTCGATATCGATGGACGCGGCAAAACTTTCGGCTTGTGGCATCCGCGCCAAGCGCTTTTGAAGTTGCGCTGGGAATACGACATGCTTGTTGGTTTCGAGAACGACGGCGACGACCGGCATGTTTTCGCAGCATTCAACGCCGCGTCCACTGCGTGGCACTTGGCAGAATGGACTTGGCATACCCTTCCGCAGCTGGAGAGCCCGCCTAAGAACTTTGCCCGTATGAAAGATTTTTACGCCGATTGCCTCACCGGCTTCCCCGAGTTGGATCTGTGTCGCCAGATCGCTAATGGCGGCAAGCATTTCAGACTGGAAGGACGCCACGATATCGGAGTGCGGACTAGTACGATGTACATGCTCAAATATAGACGAGACCAGAACGGAAAGATCGAGTTCGTGGCTCCAGCTGGAAATAAACACGAGCAGCGGCTGGCGGTTTCCTGCAGCGGAAAAATTGTCAAAGTCCGAACCCTGATCGCGGATGCGGCTGCCTACTGGGATGAACGTCTGACTAGGCTCGGTTATAAGCAGTATTTTTAGCCTCTCGGACGCCGTGTCGCTGTAGTATCTCATCGCCTACCCTCCGGCATCGCGTCGTGCTGGACGCCGTCGAGCAGGCGGCCGGCCCGCTTCTTTCCGACGCGGTAGACCGCTGCCCGGTCCTGCTCCGGCAGGCCTTCATGAGTCGCGGCCGGATCGGTGAAGCTCGCCAACGGGGCGAACTCCCCCCATTGCTTGAAGAAGAACGCCGTGCCTGCTGCGGCGCACTGGTCGCGGATCTGGCGCGCCCAGTCGGGATGCATCGGCCGCGCCTCGCGGCCGCTCTCGCCGCCGACGATGATCCAGTCGATTCCGGAGCGAAGCGTCACGTCGCAGCCGTCGGACGGCCACCAATGGAGCGGGCATTGCTGATCGCTCCACAACGGCATGGGTTCCGGACAAAGCGGGTCATTCTTGAAGAGCTTGAACGGCGTGTTCTCGCACTCGCTGCAGACGCGATGATTGCGGAAATCGATCGGCCCGAGCAGCGGCTCGGCGCTGACGAAGCGGATCGCCGCCGGCGTCGCCAGTAGATCGGGGATGCGTTCGTCGGCGCGGCGTTGATCCTCGGCGCTGACGCCGAGCCAGACGTTCGGCAGCGGAAAAGGCCTGTCCTCGGCGCGGCGCCACTGCTCCGCATCGACGCCGGGCGGCTGCAGGCGAAGCGCGTTGAGAAAGATGATGCTCCCAAGCCGCGCCGGCGTCCCAGTCAGATAAGCCCGCATCCGCGCGCTGCGCTTGGTCAGCACCTGGTAGGTGTGGTGCGGCGTCAGCGCCATGACGGCGAAGACGCGGTCGATCCACTCGTCGGGCACGAAGTCGGCGAAGAGGTCCGTCATCGAGCAGACGAAGATCATCCGCGGCTTCTTCCAGCGCAGCGGCGCGAGCAGCATCTGCTCGTCAAGGAAGAGCTCAACTTCGTCCGCGTGCCCGGGCTTGAACGGCAGCCCGGTGCCGAGGCGCTTGTTCATGCCCTCGGCATAGCAATGGACGCAGCCGGGCGTGGCGTGGGTGCAGTGCCAGCCGACCTTGCCGGTGGCCTTGTGCTTCGCCCTGATCGGCGTCCAGGTCGCATCGGTCCATTCGACGTTGCTGCGGTCAGCCATGAGGGGCTCCGTCACGTCGCCATGGGCGTCGGCATAGCGATGGGGCTCGGGCACGGGCCTGGACCTGGGCCGGTCGAAGAGACGGGCCACGCCGAAGCCGGCGCCGGCAGCGAGCAGCAGGATGAAGCCGAGCGCCGGATCGAGCGGCGGCAACGCGGCGTCGAGCCAGGCGATCATTGGCTCGCTTCCTGTCGCTCGATCGCAAGCCGTTCGCCGGCGGTGATGCAGAAATTGCAGACCGCTTCGTCGCCGATCCCGTACGCGCTCGACGCATCGCATTCGTCGTTGCAGCGGCAACAGGTGTGCCCGAGCCCGGCTCTGATCCAATCGCCGGGGGTCGGCTTGGCGACATGATCGAATTCCGGCGCGCGGCTCGCCTCGGCGTAGCCGAACATGCAGGCTTCACACATGCCGCACTTGCCGTCCGGCTCGGGATCTTCGCAGCCTTCACCATAGCCTTCATCGGCGAGCCAGCGGGCGATTGCCTTGTCGGCGCTCTCGGCGCGAACGATCCGCCAGTTCCATTGCTCGGGCGTGCCGACGACCCATGCCGGGAGCGTTGGCGCGGCTGCCGGAGCGGCGACGGTCGGGACCGTCGGAAGTGCAGCCGCACCCGCGGTGACAGTTGCAGCCGCCAATAGGAAACGACGTGTGATCATTGGTCTGCCTCCGAGCCGAAGGCCTGCCGCTCAAGATAGCGCAGGCGCTCGTCCATGCCCTTGAGGAAGCGCCGGACGGTGTCGCGCGGCGCGGCTCTCTCGACCTCGCCGATCATGTCGAGCGCGTCGCTGGCCCAGCCGGCCGCCTCCTTGGCGATACGGCTCGCGGCCTGCGCCAAGCGCGCCTGGCTGATGGAGGAAGGGCCGAGGGCGCGGACCCCTTCGGGGTGCCGATCAGCCGGCCGCGGGCCACCTATCCCGGCCGCGCCCTCGGAGCCGGCAGGCGGACCTTCGCCCGCGCCGGATCCTGCAATCTCGATATGCCCGACGATCAGACCCTGATCCTCGCCGGCCGGATGGCGCAGGGCGGGCATGGCGGCCTTGCCGGCGCCGACCCAGCCGAGCGCCTCCCAGCCGTTCGTGTCGTGCCAGCGCAGCAGATAGAGGCTGCCCTGCGCATCCCGGCCGATGAAGGCGCTGGTGGCGCCGGCGGGCGGCAGGCCGGGCGCAAGCGTAGCGTGATAGGGGCGCATCAAAGCTCATCCCGCGTGGGAATGAGCCCAGCGTCCGCATCAGCAATGCGCTGCTCGATCGCCCTGCGCGCGATGGCGAGGACCTCGTCGGTCAGTTCCGGCATCTTGGCATTGGTCGCAGCGATCATGGTTCCGACCATCTGGCCGAACCATTCCGACAGTGCCGAGGCGGCAAGGCCATAGTCTTGCTGCGACGCGTTTCGTCTTCGAACCACTCGCAGTATTCGGCATGGATCGCGTTGCCGAGCCGGGCCATGCAGCGCGCATACGCGCCGTGGCTGCCGAGATGTCTGCGGATATCGTCGATGTTGGCGTGGATGTTCGGGTCAGTGCTCACGCGCTCTCTCCCACGGCCTGCAGGTAAAGATCGAGGATCGCCTCTTCTTCCTTGCGCTCGTCGAGATCGCGACGGCGCAGCGCGATGACCTTGCGCAGGATCTTGGCGTCGTAGCCGTTGCCCTTGGCCTCGGCGTAGACTTCCTTGATGTCGTCGGCGATCGTCTTCTTCTCCTCCTCCAGCCGCTCGATGCGCTGGACGATGGATTTGAGCTGGTTGTTGTCGAGGGGGTCATCCATGCCGGCGCCCTCCGGCCAGCCGGCCGTTCTGCTCGGCGGCGATGCGGGCGAGGTCGGCGATGCGCGCATCGAGCCGGCGGCGGCCGGCGAGCAGCACCTCGAGGCGCGCGGCGCGCGGCGATATCTCGTCGACGAGATGGGCCGCCTCGGCAGTCAGGGCCGCAAGCTGGCGCTCGACTTCGGCGGCGGCGTCCTCAAGCTCGGCGAGGATGCGCTCGGCGCTCGGCGGCGCCCTGCGGGCATCGGCCAGCCGCCCGCCCAGCCGGGTGTAGAGGCCGCGCCCGGCCAGCGTCTGCGTGGCGCAGGCGCGCTCCTCGCCATAGAGGCCGCGATAGGTCTGCAGCCGCGCCCAGCCGCGCGCGGCGAGCGCCTTGACGGTGACATCGCGCACCGCCTGCTCGGGAAAGGCGCGGCAGCGCCAGTGCCCGCCCTCGCCACCCTGCCGGTAGAGCGCGCCGGTGCAGAGCAGGCCGAGCGCGACGCGCTGATGCAGCGAGGGCTGCTCGGCCTGCGGCACGCCGGCCGTGAGGGCGGGCAAGGCGCCCATCAGCGGCGGGCCTTGCCGTTGCGGCGGGCGATCTGCTCCGCAGCGGGGACGCCATTGCGAGCAATGGCTTTGGCCGTCTCGAAATGCGTGGTGATCTGCTCTTCGGTGAAATCGAGCAGCAGGTCCTCACGGGTCACGTTGCCGGCGGAGGCAACGTGACTAGTGATGAAATCGGCCATGCGCCGCGCCAGCGAGGGCTCGGATTGGCGGGTGGCGGCGGTGGTGGTTGCCGACATGGGCGCGCTCCATCGGGGTTCGATGGAGTTACTAGTTGCGCAACTAGCAACTTATGTCAACGCGCTTCGTGCAACTAGTTCATGAGGCCGCGCGAGCGAAATGCGGCCTCCATTGTTCCCAAGGCCGCCAGCACGTCGGAGCACCCCTCTGTTCCAACGGAGCGTTGATGGCTGGCGCCGGACGCAATCATCTCGTCGCGCAGTGACATTGTTTTGGCGTCTCCGCCAGAGAGATGCTCAACGAGCGCTGCCTGAGCGACCATGACGGCAGCGACCCGATCCTTGGACGCGCCGCAAACAACGGCGCGCCCGAGCGTCAAGCCTGCTGACAAGGCAATCTTCAAGGTGCCAGGATCGCTTTGCGCAGCAGCACGTGGCCCGTTCGCACTAACCAGCAGGAGCGCCGCCGCTATAGCCGAAAATCTCATGCAGACCTGCGCGGGAAGGCGGTTTCGAGCGTCGCCTTGATGCGCTCGATTTCTTCACGGGAGCGACGCTCGAGGAAGCGCCTCAGCCAGTCGTCGTCCGGATGGCGAAACAGCGATTCGGGGTCGGTGTGGAACAGAGCCGCAAGCTTCTCCTGCCAGTCCGTGCCCGGCGTTGTGCCATTAAACCAGCGAGACACGACGCTTTTGTCGGCGCCGGTCTCGCGAACAATGTCGGCCTGACTGAGTCCGCGCGCCTCGGCCCAATCAGGGATGTGGTGCGGGCGTCGCGGCTGCTTGCTGCGGTGGATTTCAGTGACGTTTGGCATAGGCCGAACGCTACGCCCAGCCTGCTTGCAGGTCGTTATCCTGTTGAGCAAGGGTGAGGTTTGACTTTTGTTGCGAGTTGCGCAACTAGTCAAATCATGCGCGATACTCACCTGACCCGAACCCTTCTCAGCCGCGGCCTCCGCCTCGTCGAGTTTGCGCGCCTCGTCGGAGTCGACAAGGGCACCGTTAGCCGCTGGTCGGCCAGCCGTATCCCTGCCGAGCGTGTCATCGACATTGAAGCGGCCACTTCAATTCCCCGATCGGACTTGCGTCCGGACCTTTATCCGCCCGGTGCGGCGCCCACTCCGCCCGCCCCTGCAGACTGCCCCGTTTCCTAACCCAACGTCGCCCGCCGGCGCGATTGGTATCGCGCGGCCTGTCACGAATGAGGCCCAGATGCTCCGCCCAGATGCCGAGTTTCACCGGATCAAGGCGTCCCATAGCGACCTGATCGACCTGTGCGGCGGGCAAAAGCGCGCCGGCGGCCTGATCGAGCGCGGCCAGCAGATGATGAGCTGTGTGCAGAACCGCGAGCACGGCGCCCTATTGACCGTGCGCGGCAAGCTGGTGCTGGAGCGCGACTGCGGCAAGCCGGTGGCGACGCAGGTCGAGGCCGAGATGCTCGGCTACCGACTGGAGCGGGTTACGGCGGCGCCGGGGCCTTTGCCGGCGAATCCCTTCGCCGCCGTCGCCGCGATCAGCCAGGAATATTCCGACCTGGTCGGCAGCTTCGCCCAGCGCACCGCCGATGGCGACTTCTCCCGCGCCGACGGCGCCGCGCTCGACCGCGACCTCGGCGACCTGATCGCCCGGGCCGAGGCCTTCCGCAAGTTCATCGCGGCGCAGATGGCCGGAGGCCCGGCATGAGCGCCTGCCCCGCCTGCCGCGGGCGCGGCTTCCGCATCATCACGCAGGATGGGACGCGCCCGGCCTGCATCGGCTGCGCCGGCTCCGGCCGCCTCAACCTTCCTCCCCCTCCGGCCGCCGCGAACGCGGCCGGACACCTGCCGCCGGCCCGCGCCCCCTCCCTGACGGGCCGGCGGCCTTTCCAGTCCCGCGAAGACGTGGAGTCCCTGCAATGGCTCTGGTGAACGATGGCCGCCGTGGCGACTGGATGCAGACCTTTACCGGGCGGCAGTTCTGGCCGCTCGACCCGCGGCCTGACGAAGTCGAGATCCGCGACATCGCGCATGCTCTGGCCAACCAGTGCCGCTATGCGGGCCATTGCCGCCGCTTCTATTCGGTGGCCGAGCATAGCGTTCTGCTGGCGCGGGCCTTCGCCAACCGCGAGGAGCGCCTGTGGGCGCTGCTGCACGATGCGGCCGAGGCCTATCTCGTCGACCTGCCGCGCCCGGTGAAGCGCCATGTCGTCGGCTATCACATCGCGGAAGCGGCGGTGATGGCGGCGATCTGTCTGCGGTTCGGCCTCAAGCCGGAGATGCCGACCGCCGTCCACAATGCCGACTATCGCATCCTGCGCGACGAGCTGGAACAGAACATGTCGAGCCCGCCGGCGCCCTGGGGCGTGCAGGAGGAAGAGCCGCTCGGCGTGACCTTGCGCTTCTGGAAGCCGGACGAGGCCGAGTTCTGGTTCCTGCAGGAATTCGATTGGCTCACCGGAGGGCGCTTCGGCGTAACGCCCGCGCCCCTGCCGCGCGGCTGCAGCCTGAAGGCGGGTGCGGCCCATGGCTGAGCTGATCCGCATCGCCCTGATCCGACGCGACGGCGGCACGCAGCCGCGCGCCGCGCTCGACCCGGCCACGGTCGAGACCTATGCCGAGGCGGCGCGCGAGGGCGTGCGTTTCCCGGCGATCGGCCTCGTCTATGACGGCACCGATTACTGGCTCTGGGACGGCTTCCACCGCACCGCCGGCTTCGAGGCGGCGGGCATCGGCGAGATCGAGGCCGAGATCACCGCCGGCACGCGGCGCGACGCCGTCCTGCTCGCCGCCGGCGCCAACGCCACCCATGGCCTGCGCCGCACCAGCGACGACAAGCGCCGGGCCGTGCTGCTGCTGCTCGGCGATGCCGAATGGCGCAAATGGAGCGACCGGGAGATCGCGGACAAGGCCCGCGTCTCGCATACCTTCGTCGCCAAGCTGCGCGACCTCACTGGCAACGTTGCCAGTGAACGGACCTTCCGGACGAAGCACGGCACCGTTTCGACCATGGACACCGCCGCCATGGGCAAGCGCGCGGCCGCTGTCGCGACCATCCGCTCGCTGCCTGTCGAGGCCCTGCACCAGATCGTCCGCGAGCAGCATCAGGCCCGGCAGGACAAGAAGAAGGCGCGGCGCGAGGAACGCGAACGCGACCTCGGCGAGAAGATCGCGAGCGGCAATGCGGCCATGCTCGCGGCCGGCGCCTCCGGCAAGCGCTATGGCGTGATCCTCGCTGATCCGGAATGGCCGTTCGACGTCTATTCCGCCGAAACCGGCATGGATCGCGCGCCGGACAACCACTATCCGACCTCGTCGATCGACGCGATCGCCGCCCGCCCGGTGCCGGCGATCATGGCCGATGATTGCGCCCTGCTGCTCTGGGTGACCGGGCCGCATCTGGAAAACGGCTTCAAGATCCTGAACGCCTGGGGCTTCACCTACCGCTCGCATTGGGTCGGGGTGAAGGACCGGATCGGCACGGGCTATTGGAACCGCAACAAGCATGAGCTGCTGCTGCTCGGCATCCGCGGCAATGTGCCGGCGCCGGCGATGGGCGAGCAGTTCGACAGCGTCCAGCCCTTCCCGGTGCGCGAGCACAGCCGCAAGCCGGAATTCGCGCACCTGATCGCTGAGCACTACTGGCCAACCCTGCCCAAGATCGAGCTCAACGCCCGCGAAGCGCGCGAGACCTGGGACGTCTGGGGTGCGGAAGCGCCGGAGCTGTTTCCCCCTTCCCCTTCATCCCCTGGAGAGCCGACATGCAGTTCGTGACGGTCGAGGGCCGATCCCTCAAGCACGCCTTGAAGCCACTCGTCGACGTCATCGAACGGCGCTCGACCGTTCCGATCCTCGGCTATGTCCGGCTGGCGCTAGAGAGCGACGGGTTACGGCTTTCCGCGACCGATCTCGATATCGAGGTCGAAACCCGCTTCGACGTAATCGACGGCGACCGGGCCGGCGGCTGGAGCCTGTGCCTGCCGGCGCAGGCGCTGGCCGGCATCGCGCAGGTCGCCGGCGTCATGCCGGTGCGCATCGTGCTCGGCAGCGGCCAGGAAGCGGCGAAGACCGTGATCAGCGTCGGCGACGACGAGGTGGTCTATACGCTCGATGCGCTCCATGCGGCGGACTTCCCGACCGGAATCGTCATGCGCGGCGCACTGTTGGAGACGTTCTCCAACGGCCAGTTGGCGACGCAGCTCGACAAGGTGCGCGCGTTCATTTCAACCGAGGAGACGCGCTATTACCTCAACGGCGTGTGCTGGCATCGCGGGCCGCTCGGCTCCCGCTTCGTCGCCACCGACGGACATCGGCTCGCCTGTTGCCGCGTCAGCGCCGATCCGATCGAGCCCGTCGCACGCATCATTCCGCGCAAGGCGATTAACCTGATCAGCAAGCACATGGCAGGCCTCGACGTCCGCGTGCATGAGCGCGAAGGTGGCACAGCGCTGAGCGGCCTTGCCTTCGAGACGGACAGACTCTCGATCCGCACTAAACTGATCGACGGCGCCTATCCCGACTTCGACAAGATCCTTGCGCCCGTCGTCGAAAAATCAGGCGCCTTTGTCCTGGCGTTGAAGCGACCGGATGTTTCCGCCGCCCTGGCCCGCCTCGGCGTGTTCGGCCGCGACATTGGCCGCGCAGTTCGCTTCGATGCGCAGGATGGCCGGCTGGTTCTCGTGCGCAGCGGAGGCGACGGCGGGGCGCGGGCAAAGACGGCCTCGCCCTGGCCGGAGGGTCTCACGCCCTTCGGGCTGAACGCCGTCTATTTCGGCGACATGGTCTCCGGCTGCGCGGGCGATATCACGCTCGGCCTGTCCGCTCCGAGCGATCCGCTCCTGATCAAGGATTCCGATGCGGAGATGACCCGCGTCCTCATGCCAATGCGGGTGTGACGTGCAAGAACTGATCGTCGATTCCTTCGCCGGCGGCGGTGGCGCGTCGACCGGGATCGAGCTGGCGCTCGGCCGCTCGCCCGACATCGCCATCAATCACGATGCCGAGGCGCTGGCGCTGCACCGGATCAACCATCCGGAGACCTAGCACCTGCCGCACAATGTCTGGAAGGTCGATCCCGTCGCCGTGACCGCGGGGCGGCCTGTCGGGCTGCTCTGGGCCTCGCCGGACTGCAAGCACTTCTCCAAGGCCAAGGGCGGCAAGCCGGTGAAGCGCAACATCCGTGATCTCGCCTGGGTGGTGCCGCGCTGGGCCAAGCAGGTGCGCCCGCGCGTGATCATCCTCGAAAATGTCGAGGAGTTCCGCGACTGGGGGCCGATCTCGGCCGAGGGCGTACCCTGCAAGGAGCGCAAGGGCGACGAGTTCAAGCGCTGGTGCGCCGAGCTGAAGCGGCTGGGCTATCGCGTCGAGCATCGCGAGCTGCGCGCCTGCGACTATGGCGCGCCGACGATCCGCAAGCGCCTCTTCGTCATCGCCCGGCGCGACGGCGAAAAGATCGTCTGGCCGAAGCCGACGCATGGCCGGCCGGACGATCCCGAGGTGATCGCCGGGCGCAAGCTGCCCTGGCGCACGGCGGCGGATATCATCGACTGGTCGCTGCCCTGCCATTCGATCTTCCTCAGCCGCGAGGAAGGCCGGGCCGTCGGCGTCAACCGGCCGCTGGCGGACGCGACCATGGCGCGCATCGCCCGCGGGGTGAAACGCTATGTGATCGACGCGGCCAAGCCGTTCGTGGTGCGGACGGCTCATGGCGAGACCGGCCCGAACAGCAAGCGCTGGGGCAAGGGCGAGCATGACCTTGCCGAGCCGCTGCCTACGGCGACGGCCTCCAACGATTTCGCGCTCGCGACGCCGTTCATCACCAAGTTCCGGGCCAACAGTGTCGGCTCGAGGCTCGACGAGCCGCTGCACACGGTGACCGCCAATGGCGAGAACCGGGCGCGGCCGGGCGGCTCCGCCCCTCTGGGGCTGGTCTCTCCGATCCTCGCCGGCTGCGGCGGCCGGGCCGGCCAGTCGCGCGAGCGCTCGGCAGACGAACCGACCGCGACCGGCACGGCGAAGGCCGATGTCTGCCTGGTCGCGCCGGTCCTGACCTATGCGCAGCAGGGCGGGCTCAACCGCTCGCCGGAAGAGCCGCATTCGACGATCTGCGCCTCGGCGAAGGATCAGAACGCGCTGATCGCGGCGCATCTGATGACGATGCGCAATGCCGGCAAACCGTTCAACGGGGCGGACGAGCCGACGCATACGGTGACGGCCGGCGGCGCCGGCCTCTCGCTCGTCGCCGGCACGCTGATCCAGACCGGCTATGGCGAGCGCGAGGGCCAGGAGCCGCGCGCGCTCGACCCGGCGGCGCCGCTCGGAACCGTGGTCGCCGGCGGCGTCAAGCACGCCGCCGTCGCCGCCTTCCTGGCGCAGCACAATACCGAGCATGTCGGGGTGAAGCCCGGCCGCACGGTCGATAAGCCATTCCCGACGATAACCACCTCCGGCGGGCAGAGCACTTTGACTGCCGCCTTCCTGGCGCAACACAATACCGGCGTCGTCGGGCACGCGATGAGCGAGCCGGTCTCGACCCTGACGGCAGGCGGCCAGCGGGGCATGCCGCAGCAGGCGCTGGTCGCCTCGCATGTCCTCAACATGAAGGGGTCGGAGCGCGCCGCCAGCGGGCCGCATGAGCCCCTTCCGACGATCTGCGCGGGCACGACACATGCGGCCGAGGTGCGCGCCTTCCTGACCAAATATTACGGTACTGGCGACGGGCAGGAATGCTCCGATCCGATGCATGCCGTGGTGACGAAGGACCGCTACGGCCTCGTCACGGTCGAGATCGGCGGCGAGCCCTATGTCATCGCCGATATCGGCATGCGCATGCTGGCGCCGCGCGAGCTCTACCGGGCGCAGGGCTTCCCCGACAGCTACATCATCGACCGGGGCCTGCGCGTCGAGCCGCGCGAGGGTTTTGGCGAGGATGATGGGCCGGCCGAGGTTGTCCCGATCACCAAGACGGCGCAGGTGCGGATGTGCGGCAACAGTGTCTGCCCGCCGCTGGCGCAGGCCCTCGTCGCCGCCAACTACCAGCCGCGCGAGATCGAGCGCCCGGCGCCGCCGGCGGACATGCCGCTGTTCATGGAGGCGGCGGAGTGAACGTTCACCCCTCTCATTCTCTGTCAGCGATCGAGCTTGGTCGAAAGGTTGTTCATCATCGTGCTCAACACCCAAGCACGCTTGGCTGCGTTTACCAGGTCTTTCGGGGCCTGCTCCTGATCAATGAATGCCTGCTGGATCTTGTCCAGCGTCATACCGGCGCGACATGCTCCGATATATGCAAACAACCGCCCATATTCTTGGTGCAAGACAGTCCATTCTGCACGGTCCTCAATAGTGTCCAGCGCGGGGGCGATTTCTCCGAGCATCGCAGCCGCCTTTTGGAACGGCTCGTAGTTGATTTTCGTTGCGCGATTCTGTGCTGGGTCATCGGCAATCATGGCTTCATGGAAAAGCGCAACCGAAGCGCTCGCGAACGTGCTGATCGCTACTCTCGCCTTGGCCCGCAATCCGCGCTCAGTCGCCTCCTGCTGGCGCAATGTCGCTTGGAGTGCAGCGCGCGTCATCTCGTTCTGCTGGTTCAACCCAGCGAGCTGCTTAAGTACGAAATAGAGGCCAACAGCTCCGATCGCTCCGGAGATGATCGTCTGCACCGTTGTCTGATATCGGCTGAGCCAGAACTCGCCGCAGCTGAATGCGGGGCGGCCTTCATTGAGCTTGGCGAGATCGACACCATCGCAGAGCCGTCCGACTATGTCACCGATGACAACCCCGCCGACCGCGCAGCTCATAACGATCCCGAAGAACGCGACCGCGATCTTGTCTTCAGTCTTCATGCCCATCCCCCCGCGCGCATTCTAGCGGCGCGCTCGCATTTGGCGAGGGCGGGCGATTGGCACCTACTTCTTGTCGCCTACCGGCACGACGCTCTTAGCGAGATCCAGCAGTGTCGGCGGCGCGACGTCCTCCGATTGATGGCCCGGCAGCGGGCGGAAGACTGCGTTCAGGACAAGTGTGCGGTCGGCCTGCTCCATCTTGGCGTCCTTGTCGCCGACGAGCGCGAGATAGGTCTGAAGCATGACGCGGCGCTGATCGGCGTCGGTCTGCAGCACCATGTTCTCAGTTACAAAGCGCCCTATGAAGCGCAGCAGCCAGCCGGCAGCGATGGCGCAGATCGTAATGAGTGCCACGGTGACATAAGTGACCTCGCCGTCCGCCTTCTTCGGCAAAGAAGCCAGGAAGGCTGGGCCATGCAAATAGGCCATGCAAAGGCCAGTGCCGACGATGCCGGCCATGGCCAGGAGGCCGATCCAAAAGCCGACGCCATGCTGGATTGCCTTGCGAGCCCACAGGCGTGTGGCGCTCAGCAAAATGCCCGCCTCGGTGGCCTGCTTTCGCGCTGCCTCAATGCTGGCTTTAGCTTCGACAATAAATGCCTCGAACTCGGCGGCTCTTTGAGCGCTGGCGTCTGTAAGGTTTTTCTCCAGCACTCCCAGGCCAGCCTCACTTTCCTCCATGAGTCGCGTCCAATCGCCCGCCTGGATCAGCGCATTTCCTTTTGCCTCATTGATGGCTTCCCTCACTTCTACGGCCGCATCGCGAAAACTCTGCCGCAATTGTTGAGATTGGAAGCTCGCACGAAAATCCACGAGTGCGACGAGAACGCGAGCGTCGGAAAACAGCTTGGCTATAGCAAATCTGTCGGCATCGGAGATCAAGGTCAGGGCCTTGCCCATGAATACCCTGAATCGCGTTATTACGGCAGCGAGCACAAGCCACTCTTCCGCCTGAATAAGCTCTCGGCGACGGCCATCATCGGCTTGCAAAAGCAATGGGAAGTTCGACTCGACAACAATCAATCCATCGGATCCCGTTTTGAACTCTGGTGGATTTTCAGAAATATGCGCGTCGATAACGCCGGTTATGACCCTGTATGCACTCTCGTGCTCTCTAAAAATGGTTCGAACGCCGAGCAGTTCCATGAAGGAAGTCCAAGCCGCGCGTTGGTAAGACAGGATTTCGCGAGCATCGGCTCCACGGTCAGGCGCAAATCTTATAGTGTATTTCCCGAGGATGTCGTTGATCTGCTCAGCCGGACTGCCTTCTTCTTGATCCATTTCCTAACCTCCTCGATCCGGCGTGATGTACCCTTCGGTGAGCCGCATGACAACTCCTGCGCGAGTGCGGCATGAGCGCGGCCCTGCTCGGCCTGGCACTCAAGGCCAAGCTGCATTCGCAGACGCGCAAGATGGTGCTGATCAAGCTGGTGGATTGCTGCCAGGAGGACGGCACGCGGATCTACCCCTCGCTCGCCACCATCGCCGAGGACGCGGAATGCTCGGTGCCGACGGCGCGGCGGGTGATGCAGACGTTCTGCCGCGTCGGCCTGCTGCGCAAGGTCAGGGACGGCGGCTCGGGCGCCAAGTCGACCAACCATTACGAGATGGACATCGACCTGCTGGCCAAGCTGCGGCGGCCCGAGATGTGGCCGGCGCTCGAAGCTGCGGCGGTGCACCAGCCGCTGACCGATTCCGACGACGATGACGAGGCGGCTGGCCATGCGCCGGACGCCGGGTCAGGCGCGCGAGAGGCGGGCAGTCCCGGCGCAAATAAGGGTATCACCGTGGAAGGGTATCACCGTGATAGCCTTCCAAATCCGGCGGAAGGGTATCACCCAGATGATACCCAACCCCTTAGTAGAAACCTTAATTATGAGAGAGAGGGTGCGCGGGAGCGCGAGGGCACGCCAGCGAGCGAGGGCGAGCCTGAGCAGGCGGATCAGCCGACGGCGACGTTGACCGAATTCCGGGCTGCGTGGCCGAACGTCCACCGCGACAGCCAGAAGGCGATCGAGGCCGCTTGGGAGGCTCTGCCCTTCACCATGCGGCGGCCCGCGATCGACGGGATCAAGCCCTTCCTCGCCGATCTTGGCCCGCGAAAGTTCCAGATCGCGGCCTCGACCTATCTGAGCGAACGGCGCTGGACGCTGCTGCCGGCACGGGCGGCCGAGCGCGCCGCCGCCGCCAACAGCGCCGTGAGGGCCTGGACCCGCGACTGGTGGCGGCTCGTGCTGTTCCGGATCATGGCCGGCCAGCGTGTCGGCTACACCGTGCAGAGCGGCCAGGCGATCACGGCGACTGCGCGCGAGCAGGAGCAGGCGCGCCAGCAGCTCGGCGAGCTTCACGCCTATCTCTGCACCGGGCCGGAGCTCGCCGCATGGCGGCCCTGGCTCGCCGCCCGCGGCGCCCGCATCCCCGACATGCGCGGTGACGCCCGCGTGTTCCTGCCATCACCGATGCCGCCCGGCGGCAAGCGGGACGCTGGCGACGATGACGTTCGGTTTTGAGGGCTGACGATGGGACGGCGGAATCCGCACAACACCAAGCCAAAGGCCGAATTCCATGGCCACTCCCGCCTTGTCGAAGAGACCAAGGTCCCGGCGCCTGTCGATCTCGACCTGTCGGCCGATTGGTTCTTGGTCTTTACCGCGCCACGCATGGAGGCGAAGGTATCGAGGGCGCTGACCGAGGCCGGTTGCAGCGTCTTCCTGCCGGCGATCCACCGCGTGATCTCGCAGCGCTATCGCAGGACCGAGCATGATATCGCGACCTATCCGCGCTATCTCTTCGTGGCAGGTGTCCCATTCCGGTGGCGCGGACGCGACTATGTCGGCGAGGACGGCGTCAGCGTGGTGACGATCGACGGGCGGCCGATCGTCGACATCCGCGATATCGATGGCGTGGTCGACGTGGTCGGCACGCCGCGCGGCTGGCTCAAGGTGCCGGGCAAGGCGATTGCCGCCGTCGCCGAGTTTCAGAACGACTATGTGCCGCCCTGTTCGAACGTGCTGCAGCCTTCGAAGGCACGGCGTCCACTGGTCGGTGGCGAGCGGGTCAACGTGATCAACGGCCCCTTCGCCACCTTCCAGGCTGTGGTTGTCGACATGATCGGCCTGGAGCGTGCCGAGGTGCTGATCGACATCTTCGGGCAGAAGACGCCGATGCAGATCGATATCGACCAGCTCGACGCGGCCTGAGTGATGAACAGCATTCCGATATCAATTGACGTGCGCCCATTGACTCCCGCAGCCCGAATCGGAATCCATGGGCGCACGGTTATTCCGGTAGTTTGATCGTCGCCTCGGCGGCTCGTATCTCACGGAACCCGCGTCAGCCTCACCCGCGACCAAGTGCGAAGCTATGTCGACCCGCTGCCCGATGGTGGCGGGTTTCATGTTTCGGCCCCTATAATCATGGGCAGGCTCAAGACGATCGGCAGCCGCGTCGCTTCGGTGGCGCCTCGCACTGCCCCGCCGCAGAAGGTGGCCGATCCGTTCTACCTCTCTGCGGAGTGGCGGCTGTTCGCCCGGGCCGTGAAGCAGGCTCGCGGCTATGTTTGCGAGAACCCAGACTGCAGGCGCGATTGCAGTCATGCGCCTCGCGGCCTGATCGCCGATCATGTCGAGGAACGACGGGACGGCGGAGCTGATTTCGACATCGCGAACGTCATGCTGCTCTGCATCGCCTGCCACAACAGCAAAACGGCGATCGAGCGGACGAAACGTCACCTTCGGGCGGTTTGAGCCCTGGGGGGCGGGTCAAAAGTCCCCGACGCGCCAACCCTTCTCACCGGCTTGGGACTCATTCGGAGTTTTTTTTCTTGGACGACGCAGATTCCAGCGGCGGAAAGAAAGAAAAGCGTCGTGGCCGTGCGGCTTTCGAGCCGACCGATGAGCAGCGCGCGACCGTCCGCCGGATGGCGTCGGATCGGCTGACGCATCCGGTCATCGCCGGTGAGATCGGCATCAGCGTGCCGACGCTGCGCAAGGTTTTCGTCGAGGAACTGAAGGACCGCGTCAGTTCGGGCGGTCTGTTCGGCGACACTGCCGATCTGATCCCGACGATGCCGCCTCCTTCGGAAAAGCCGAAGCGCCGCGGCTCGGGCGGTCGCACACCCTGGAAGCCCTCAAATGCCGATCGCGAGAAAGCGGCGGTCCTGGTCGCGTCGGGCATGGGCGTCGAGCAGCTGGCCCGGATCTTCGTCAAGACCGAGCCGACGATCCGCAAGCATTTCGCGGCGGAGCTCGACACCGGCGCCCTGCGCAAGCGGGCCGAGGTGATCGCCGCGATGCACCGCATTGCGCTGAAGGGCAACGTCGCTGCCCAAAAGGAGATGCTCGCTATCATGGACCGGGCGGACCTCACTGCGCTGCAGGATCAGGTGCGCGGCAAGGCGGCAGCCAAAGCCGAGGCGCCGGCACCCGACCCGGTCGGCAAGAAGGAACAGGCGCAACTCGACGCCCACGGCGTCGTCACGCGCGGTCCCTGGTCTGCCTTGGTAGGTCGAAAGCGCGGCTGATGTCGCTTCACTTCGCGCAACCGGGCTGGGAGAGCACGCTCCTCGCCGGGCGATCGCTCGTCCCGCTTCTGCCCCTCGACCGGCTCGAGGCGGATCGGGCGGCGGCGATTTTCGACCGGCTGCACCTGCCGGACGTGCCGGGCCAGCCGACGCTGGGCGATGCGGCCGGCGACTGGTTCCGCGATGTCGTCCGCGCCGTGTTCGGCTCGATCGACGAGGCGACCGGCATCCGCCAGGTGCCCGGCGTCTTCCTGCTGGTCCCGAAGAAGAATTCGAAGACGACGAACGGCGCGGCGCTGATGCTGACGGCCCTGCTCATGAACGAGCGGCCCAACGCAGCCTTCGCCCTGTTCGGCCCGACGCAGGAGATCGCCGACCTCGCCTTCGCCGCGGTGTCCGGCATGGTCGCCGCCGACAAGGATCTCGACACGCTGCTGCATGTGCGGGATCACCTCAAGACGGTGGTCAACCGCGTGACGGGCGCCACGCTGAAGGTCATGACCTTCGACATGAAGGTCGCGACCGGCGGCAAATATGCCGGCTGGCTTCTCGACGAGCTGCACCTGCTCGGCAAGGTCGCCTACACCTCGCGCGTCATCGGCCAGCTGCGCGGCGCCCGTGTCGCGATCCCCGAGGCTTTCGGGATCATCATCACGACGCAGTCGGACGAGCCGCCGGCCGGCGCCTTCAAGGCGGAACTGGACTACGCCCGCTCTGTCCGCGATGGCCGGGTCCAGAACGCCACGGTGCTGCCGGTCTTGTACGAGTTTCCGGAGGCGATGCAGCTCGACGCCGCTAAGCCCTGGCGCAAGGTCGAGAACTGGCCGTTCGTGCTGCCGAATCTGGGCCGCAGCGTCTCGCTGCCCGTTCTGGAGCAGGATTACGCCACGGCCCGCGAGATGGGCGACGAGGAAGAACGGCGCTGGGCCTCGCAGCACCTCAATATCCAGATCGGCCTCGCCCTGCATTCGAACCGCTGGGAAGGCGCCGACCATTGGGAGCACGCCGGCAGCAAGGCGGCGACGCTCGAGTTCATCCTGGCCGAGTGCGAGGTCTGCACGGTCGGTATCGACGGCGGCGGGCTCGACGATCTGCTTGGCCTCACCGTGCTCGGCCGCCACCGCGTGACCAAGCGCTGGTACCATTGGGGGCACGCCTGGGCCGATCGCGGCGTCAAGCTGCTCCGGAAGGAGATTGCCTCCCGGCTCGACGACTTCGAGAAGGACGGCGACCTGACCTTCGTCGACATCGCCGAGACCGTGGACGGGGCCAATGCCGACGTCGCCGGCGTCGCCGACATCGTCGAGCGCATCTTCAAGGCCGGCTTGTTGCCTGCGAAGGCCGGGATCGGCGTCGATGCGGTCGGCATCGCCGCGATCCTCGATGAGCTCTCGCTGCGCGAGATCCCCGACGATTGCATCGCGGCGGTACCGCAGGGCTACCGCCTTTCCGGCGTCATCAAGGGCGCAGCCCGCAAGCTGAAGGATGGAACCTTGAAGCACGGTGCGCGCCCGCTGATGGCCTGGGCCGTCGGCAATGCCCGTTCAGAACTGCGCGGATCGGCCGTGCTGATCACCAAGCAGGCCTCCGGCACGGCGAAGATCGATCCGCTGATTGCGCTCTTCAACGCCTTCGACCTGATGAGCCGAAACCCGACGGCTGCGGGTCCAATCGAAATCGACGCCCTGATCGGCTGATCGGAGATTTCCATGACCATCGTCCGCAAGACCGTCGCCGCCGGTGACGGGCTGGAATTCGTGTTGTCGGATGCGACCGTCGACCGGTACGGCGACGTGATCGAGGCGTCGGGCTGGGTGCTGACCTGGTTCAAGCAGAACCCGATCGCCTTGTTCAGCCATTCCGCCAGCTTCCCCATCGGCCGCTGGGAGGATGTCCGGGTCGAGGGCGGCAAGCTCCTGGCGCGGCTGGCGCTCGCGGCCGCCGGCACCAGCGCCCGCATCGACGAGCTGCGCAGCCTGGTCGAGCAAGGCATCCTGCGGGCCGTCTCGGTCGGTTTCCGGCCGATCGAATGGGACCCGATCGATCCCAAGCAGCCCTATGGCGGGCAGCTCTACAAGAAGCAGGAGCTGCTCGAATGCAGCCTGGTCAGCGTCCCCGCCAATCCGGCGGCGCTGGCGCTGGCGAAGTCGCTCCAGATCTCCGACGACACCTTGACCCTGGCCTTCGGCGAGCATGCCGGACGAGGCGATGGATTGAGGCGTCGCGGTTCCACCGGCGAGCACGCCGCTCCTCCTCCTGTCGTCAGGAACCCCACCATGAAGACCCTGTCCCAGCGCATCGAGGATGCGCAGACCGCCCTCGTCACCAAGAAGGACAAGCTGTCCGATTTGACCGCCGCCGACGCGCCCGACGTCATCGCCATCGAGGAGCTGACGGCCCAGATCGACGGCGAGGAACGCAGCCTCGCCGCGCTCAAGGCGGCCGAGCTCAAGATCGGCGCCGGCGTCGCTCCGACCGGCACCACGCCGGCCGCTCCGGCGGTGAACCGCCGCCCGCTCGGCTTCCCGCAGCGCGAGGTCGGCGGTCTCGACCTGCTGGTGCGCCGCGCCCTGATCCATGCCTGCTCGCTCTATTCCGAGCGCAGTGTCGAGCAGATCGTCGAGGAGCGTTATCCCGGCCACGAGGCAACCGCCATGGTGGCGCGCGCCGCCGCGCCGCTGGGCACGACCGGCAATGCCGGCTTCGTCGCCGAATTGCAGCAGGTCACCTATGCCGGCTTCCTCGACGCGTTGCGCGGCAAGTCGATCTATCCGGTGCTGCGCGAGCGCGGCTATGGCGTCTCCTTCGACGCCGCCGGCACGGCCTATCTGCCGCAGTTGACCGCCGGTGGCGCCAACGGCTCCTTCTTCGCCGAGGGGCAGCCGATCCGGGTCGGGCGCGTCACCGTCACGGCGCCGACTTTCACCTCGCGCAAGATGGGCGTGATCATCCCCTTCTCGCGCGAGGCGGCCAAGCGCTCGACGCCGAGCCTGGAAGGCGTCGTCCGCAAGGCGATCCTCGACGATACCTCCGCCGTGCTCGACACGCATCTGCTCGATGCGACCGCGGGCGACAGCATCCGCCCGGCCGGCCTGCTCTATGGCGTCGCGCCGGCCGCGTCCGGCTATGGCGGCGGCGACCATGTCGCGGTCAAGGAGGATTTCAAGGCGCTGCTCAAGCCCTTCTTCGATGCCGGCGCCGCCGACGGGATCACGGTGGTGATGAACCCGGCGCAGGGTCTGTCGATCGCTATGATGGACGGCCCGGCCAACAATGCCGGCTGGTTCGCCGAGATCGCCAAGCGGGTGAACATCGTCGAATCCACCCACGCCAATGCGAAGCGGCTGGTCGCGGTGCGCAACAGCGACTTCGCCACGGCGCTCGGGGACCTTCCGGAGTTCGAGGTCAGCAACCAGGCGACCATCCACATGGACGACGCCAATCCGGCGGAGATTGTCGCGACCGGCCCGGCGCCGGCCGCTCCGGTCCGCTCCTTCTGGCAGACCGACTCCATGGGCGTGCGCATGATCATGGACGTGTCGTGGAAAATGGCGCGCACCGGCATGGTCAGCTGGATCGACAACACCAGCTGGTGACGCCGCCGGCCGGGCCGCAGCGTCCGCCACATCGCTCCCAATCGCTGAACAGCGACCGGGCCATGACGGCCCGGTCGTTCCCCGCCAGATATGGAGGCTCGCAAGCCCATGACCGTCCGTCGTTTTGAAGTGTCCGTCGTCACTGCCGCCGATGGCAGCGCCACCGTTTTCAGCCCCTGGCTGTCCGGCAAGCTCGCTGCGATCCACTATCTGAAGACCGACTTCGCCGATGGGGTCGACTTCACCATCACCTCGGAAGCCACTGGCGAAGGCCTTTGGGTCGAAGCCAACGTGAACGCCGCGACCGCGCGCTATCCGCGCGCCGCGACCCATAACAGCTCCGGTGTGGCCGCGCTCTACGCCTCCGGCGGCACGGCTGTACAGGCGCCGATCACGCTCGGACGCGACCGGGTCAAGATCGCGATCGCGGCCGGCGGCAATGCCAAGTCCGGCAAGTTCCTCATCCTGATCGAGGATTGAGCGTCGCGGGGCGCCCGCCGCGGCGCCCCGCTTCTTTTTGACCGGAGGGCAAGCCGATGATCGAAACCTGGTATGTGCTCGCGGATGGCCGCGTCGCCGACCCCAACCATGTCGCGCCGGACGAACAGGGCGTGCTGCGCCATAAGGAGGGCGTCGCCGTCGCACTCGGCCCGCATGGTCCGCGCTCTCGTTCGATCGACGCCGATGCGGAGCGGGCCACGTCCGTCGCGCGGGCTGAAGCGGAGCGCGCCGCGGCCGAGGAGGCTGCCGCGAATGCAGAAGCTGCGCGCCTTGCCGAGGCGGAACAGTGCAAACGGGACGCCGCTGCCGCGGAGGCCGAGCGCCTGAAGGCGCAGGGCGCCCCCAATGGCGAGCGTGACATGCAGCCGGCGGCCGGCAAGCCCTACCGCACCCGCGACGCCAAGGCGAAGGACTGACCGGTGTCGATGCTGGCGCGCCTGCGCGGCTTCATCCGCCGCGGCCACGGCGAAGGCGAGATCCGGCCGGGCCCCTATCGCATCAGCGACGGCTGGCTGCCCGCCGGATCGGCGGTGAACTGGTGGCAGATGGGCAAATCGCCGGCCTCCTTCGGGGAAGGCAATGCCATGGTCGAGGCCTGCGTCTCGGCCTATGCCCAGACCATCGCGATGTGCCCGGGCGATCACTGGCGGAGCCTCGGCGACGGCGGGCGCGAACGCGTCACCTCCTCGGCGCTGTCGCGGATCATGAAGCGCCCGAACGACTATCAGACGATCTCGGACCTGCTGCTCAACCTGGCGCGGCGGCTCTATGACGGCGGTGAGACCTTTGCTCTCGCGGTTCGCAACAGCCGCTTCGAGCCGTCGGAACTGCACCTTATGCGCCACGGCTATCCGGTGATCGCCGCCGATGGCTCGATTTTCTATCAGCTCGGCGGCAACGAGATCGTTGAGCGCCGTTTCGATCTATCGCAACCGATCCCGGCCCGCGACGTGCTGCATGTGCGTCTGCACACGCCCCATCATCCGCTCAAAGGCGCCAGCCCGATCCTCGCAACCGTCCTGGAGCGGGGCTTGGCAGGCGCGGCCCTCAACCAGCAGGTCGCCTATTACCTCAACCAGGCCCGCCCCTCCTGGGTTCTGGAGACCGAAACGCAATTAACTGCGGTGCAGGTCAAGGAGCTGCGCGAGCGCTGGGAGGAGCAGACCACCGGTGAGAACGCCGGCCGCACGCCGATCCTGACCGCGGGCCTCAAGGCCAAGGCGGCCCCGACGACTGCGCAGGACGGCCATCTCGCCGACATGCTGAAGCTGACAGATCAAGGAATCGCACTGTCCTTCCGGATCCCGCTCCAGATCCTCGGCATCGGTGGTACGCCCTTCGCGTCCACCGAAGCGCTGATGGCTTCCTGGCGCGCCTCGGGACTCGGCTTCGCACTCAACCACATCGAGGAGGCATTCGGCCTGCTCTTCGGACTGAAGGGCTGGCCAGACGACTATCTCGAGCTCGACACCAATGCCTTGATGCGCTCGGCCTTCAAGGAGCAGATCGAGGGGCTGGCGCGTGGCGTCATCTCCGGCATCTATGCCCCCGACGAGGCTCGCGCCTTCGTCGACCTGCCGGCGGTTCCGGGCGGCGTCGGCAAGGAGCCGCGCGTGCAGCAGCAGGTCGTGCCCCTGAGCTATGGCAGCGCCCTGAAGCCGGCCGAGCCCGTCGCAGCGCCGACGCCTCCTAAGCAGGATGGCGGCGATCCCGCCGTCGAACACGACCAGACCCATTCCGCCAGCGCGATCGAGCAGCGACTCCATGGCTATGCAAGCAGCCTACACTGAAGCGCTGGAGCGCGCCCTCGGCAGCGTCATCGCCCGCGCGACGGCGGAGCTCGCCCTGCTGCGCGACCGCGCCGACGCCGTGCTGGCGCAGGCGTCAGCCCGTCTCGCCGAAGCGGAAACGCGGTTGCAGCAGGTCGAGGGTCGCATTGCACAGATGGTTGCAGAGCAGGTTTCGGCAGTCGTTGCCGCCCTCCCGCCACCGGCGCCAGGCAAGGACGCCGACCCGGAGGTGGTGCGCGCCCTGATTGCCGAGGCCGTCGCCGCCCTCCCGCCACCGGCGCCGGGCCGCGACGCGGATCCGGAGATGATGCGCGCCATGATCGCCGAGTCCGTCGCCGCGATGCCCGCGCCGGCGCCGGGCCGCGACGCGGACCCGGACGTGATGCGCGCCATGATCGCCGAGGCTGTCGCCGCCCTGCCCGCGCCGGCGCCGGGCCGCGACGCGGACCCGGACGTGATGCGCGCCATGATCGCCGAGGCGGTCGCCGCGCTGCCCGCGCCGGCGCCGGGTCGCGACGCCGATCCCGAAGTGATGCGTGCCATGATCGCCGAGGCGGTCGCCGCGCTGCCCGCGCCGGCGCCGGGCCGCGACGCCGATCCGGACGTGATGCGCGCCATGATCGCCGAGGCCGTCGCCGCGCTGCCCGCGCCGGCGCCGGGCCGCGACGCGGACCCGGACGTGATGCGCGCCATGATCGCCGAGGCCATTGCCGCTTTGCCGCCGCCGAAGGACGGCGCGCCCGGGAAACTGCCGATCGTGCGCGCTTGGTCCGATAGGGTTCACTATGTCGGCGATGTCGTCAGCCACGGCGGCGCGACCTTCCAGGCACTCGTCGACACCGCCAGGGAGCCGCCGCATGCCGACTGGACCTGTCTGGCCCGTGCTGGCACCGATGGCCGCTCGTTCCGGATTCGCGGGACATGGCAAGCGGGCGAAGACTATCGCGGTCTGGACGTGGTCGCGCTTGGCGGCTCTTCCTTCGCTGCGCGGCGGGACGCTCCAGGTCCATGTCCGGGCGAAGGGTGGCAGCTCCTCGCGTCGCACGGGAAAGCGGGTCGCCCTGCTGATCGAGTCCCGCCGTCCTCGCGTCCCGTGGCCTGCGTCGAGCGTCTCGCTGTCGATGACGATGGCCTGCTGACCTTGACCAATGCCGACGGCTCGACCGTCGAGTGCGACCTTTATCCCGTGCTGTCGCGGCTATGAGGCGCCCTATGGCCTCCCGCGTCGTCGTGATCGATCTGCCGCAGCCGGTGCTGACGGCTACGGCCGTCAAGGCTGCCATTCCCGCGCTCGCGGGGGTGGCGGATGGCCTGCTCGACGGGTTGATTGCGGCGGCGACCGAAGAGATCGATGGTCCGACCGGCTGGCTCGGCCGGGCCATCGGCCGCCAGACGCTGGAGCTTCGCGGCTCGGCCTTCCCCTGTCGCGGCGAGTGGCTGCGGCTGCCTTTGCCGCCCTTCATCAGCGTCAGCGAAGTCGCGTTCACCGCGCCTGACGGCACTGACGGCGTCGTGGCGGGCGATGTCTACCGTGTCCGCGACGGGCAGATCGGCCTCGCGCCGGGCAAGTCCTGGCCGGCCGTCGCCTGCGAGCCCAGCAGCGTCCGCATCCGCTATCTTGCCGGCTACGCGCCCGACGCGATTCCGGCCACGGTGAAATCCGCCCTGGCGCTGCGCGTCAGCGAGCTCAGCCATGCCGGCGCCGGCGACCCGGCGCTGAAGAAGGAAGTGGTCGAGGGCGTCGGGTCGCAGGAGTGGGATCGCGCCATCGAGCGGCCGGCGATCAGCCGCGCCGTCGAAGCGCTCCTCTCAGGATTGAAGGTCTATTCGCTATGACGCCCGCCGCTGCAATAGCTGCTCTCGATCGCCAGCTCTCCGCCCATGGCGCCACGGTCACCCTGCGGCGGCGCATCGGCGAAAGTGAAGCCTTCGTCGATCTCGTCATGCGTGCCCGCATCAAGCCCGGCCGGCCCATGCAACTCACCGGTGGCATCGTCCAGGTCCGCAGCGAGTTTATCCTCTCTCCGACCCCGATCACTGCAGCTGGCGCGTCCTGGCCCGGGGCGGCGGGCGGTGTCGTCTGGCCGGCCACCGGCGACTTCCTGGTGGTGCAGGCGCGCGAGCGCCGGATCGAGCATGCCGATCCGTTCGCGTTCGGTGGCGACGTCGTGCGCATCGATGGCATGATCGAGGGCTAGATGGCGCGCCTGACACGTTTTTCGCGCGAGCTTTCGGTCGCGGTCGACCGGCTCTTGTCGCCGGCGGCGCGCTCCCGGCAGATCGCCGACGTGGCGCGCCGCGCGCTGGCGGAGGCGCAGGCCGCGAACAGGACCGTGCTGGGCTACGAGCCGGAGCATGACAGCTTTGTCGATGGCCGGCGCAGCGAGGCTCTCGACAGCGTCGATCCCGACCACGGCGTCATTGTCTTCGCCTTCGAGCTGCAACTGGAGATGTTCGCCGAGATCGGCCGCCTGCTGGTCCTGCATTCGCCGGTGCTGACCGGTGAGTATCAGGATTCGCATCGGCTTTACGCCGATGGCGTCGAGGTCGCTGGCTTCGATCCCAAGAACGGAGCCGACGAATGGGTTTTCGCCAGCACCGTTCTCTATGCCCGCAAGATCGAGCGTGGCCAGTCGGAGCAGGCGCCCGACGGTGTCTATGAGGCCGTCGCGGCGCTCGCCGCCAAGCGCTACGGGAATCTCGCGACGATCCGCTTCAGTTATCGCAACGTCCTTGGCGGCGGCCGCGACGATCGTCAGCCAGCCATCGTCGTGAGCCTGCGCTGATGGCGAGCGCCGAGACGATGGCTGCGGTGAAGTCCCGGCTTGCCGCCGGCTTCACCTCCGCGCCGGTCTATTTCCCGAACGGTGCGCTGCCGGCGACCGGCCTCGCCGAATATGTTGCGGTCCAGTACCCGCTGGCCTCCGAACGCCAGGCCAGCTTCGGCGCGCCCGGAAGCAACGTCTTCCGCGAAGAGGGTGTGATCCGCTTCGTCTTCCATGTCCGCGCCGGCCTGGGCACCGATCGGATCGGCATCCTCGCCGGAGAGCTGCGCACGCTTTTCCGGAACGCCCGCTTCGACGGCGTGCGCACCTATGCCCCGACCTCTCCGGTCT
This sequence comes from Methylobacterium sp., assembly GCA_013823325.1. GTDB lineage: Bacteria > Pseudomonadota > Alphaproteobacteria > Rhizobiales > Beijerinckiaceae > Allobosea > Allobosea vestrisii. Next base: position 15,863 of record PNLY01000008.1, on the reverse strand, counting down.
TCGACGATCGCGCCGACGCCGGGAGCACCTACCGCGCGTCGATCGCGGTTCCATACGACTTCGACAGCTTCGCCTAAGCCCCGCACCACAGGAGAACATCATGGCCTTCGCATCCGGCAGCGAGGTCCGCGTCGCTTATGTCGCGGAAACCTCTTTCGGCGTCACGCCCGCCACCCCGACTTTCAAGGTCGCCCGCGTCACGTCGGGCGGCCTGCGCACCAACAAGCAGACCGGCACCAGCGACGAGCGCCAGGCCGATCGCAACGTCCGCGACGAATTCATGCTCGGCCTCGGCGCCGGCGGCAATTACGCGGCCGAGCTCTCCTATGGCAGCTTCGACGACTGGCTCGAGGCGGTTCTCTGCGGCACCTGGGCCACCAATGTGCTGAAGAACGGCACGGTGCGCCGCAGCTTCACGGTCGAGGAGACCTATGAGCTTGGCGCGACCGATTCCTTCTCGCGCTTCACCGGCGCAGCACTCAGCGGATTTTCCCTGAGCCTCAGCGCCCGCGAGAAGGCGACGCTGAGCTTCGACTGGCTGGCGCAGAAGGAGACGCTCGACGACGCGATCATCACCGGCGCGACCTATACCGCGCCCAACACCAAGGGCGTGATGACGGCCTCGCGCTCGGTCGCGGCCCTCGATGTCGCCGGCATCAGCACGCGGGTGATGTCGCTCTCGCTGGAGGTCGCCAACAATCTGCGCGAGCGGCCGGAGGTCGGCTCACTCTATTCCAACGAGTTCGGCATCGGTCGCTGCGAAGTCACCGGGACGATCGAGGCCTATTTCGAGAGCAATGAGCTTTACGAGCAGGTGCTGGCGCATGGCTCCGGCGCGCTCGCCTTCACGATCGGTGATGTCACTGCCGAGAAATACACGGTGCTGCTGCCGAAGATCATCTTCGGCGACGGCGAGAAGACGGCGGGCGGCAATGACGACGACGTCATGGTCTCGATCCCGATCCGCGCCGTGCTCGACACCACCGAGGCCTGCTCGATCAAGATCACCCGCGCCGTCGCCTGACGGCGTCGGCGCCAGCCCGGAGGCGCCCCATGAAGTCGATCATCATCCTGGAGAGCTTCGACGGCTACCCCGGCGGCGAGCGGCGCAGTTTCGTCGCCGGGGCTGTCGAGGACCTCGCCGACGACTATGCCGATCTCATCGTCGGCAAGGGGCTGGGCCGTGAGGCCTCGTCCGAAACCGCCGCGCCTGCGGCCGAACAGACCATCACCAAACCCGCCCGGAAGGGCGACAGCAGGAAGGCTAGCGCCCATGAAAATGAGTGACATCGCGATCGACCCGGAGAAGCTCGAGCACGGCGCCTGGGTCGGCGACATTCCCGAGCTCGGCGATATCGAGCTGCGCGTGCGCGGCATGGGCTGCGCCGAATTCCGCAAGCTCCAGTCCAAGCTGATCGAGGCGATCCCGCGCAAGCGCCGCCTCAAGGGCAAGCTGCGCCAGGAGGACAATGACGACGTCATGGACGCCTGTCTGCACCGGGTCATCCTGCTCGACTGGCGCGGCATCGAGGGCGAGAACGGCACGCCGCAGCCCTATGATCGCGATCTCGCTCTGCGCTGGATCAAGGAGCCGAGGTTCCGGAAGTTCCGCGAGGGCATCATCTGGGCTGCCGCGACGGTTGCCGAGGATATCGGCGAGGCGACGGACGCCGCCCTGGGAAACTCTCAGACGCCCTCCGCTGGCATCTCGAATGGGGCGCCCGAGAATCCGTCCTAGAGGACCTGGTCGACGAGGAGGCGGGTTTCGTCCCGCCGGCCTTGTTGGCCAAGCCCGAGATCGACGACGGCATCGCCTGGTATCTGGCGGCGTTCTGGGATCTCAACGGCGACCGCCAGCTCGGCGCGATGGGCGGCGCCGGCCCGATCTCCTTTCTGGCGCTCGATCGCTATGCCGAGCGCCAGGGTGTCACGGACGCCGACGACTTCGCCCGCTTCAGCACGATCATTCGGGGGCTCGACGGCGTCTTCCTCAAGCACCTAACCGAGAAGGCGAAGCGGCCGAAGGAAAAGCGGCGCGGCAAGCGTTAGCGGCCCTCGGTTACTTATCGAGGTGCTTTGCAGCGATGCATACGGCTCTGTCTTTGGCGTCCAGCGGTTGATCATAATCGTCAACCGCCGGCCCGCGCTTGTCGAAGATGGCTGCTGGATCATCCAGGTGAGCCACAAAGAGTCGGTAGCCAGTGTAACCGCCGGACGAATTCTTTGCGTTGACCCAGCCGCAGAGTTTTCTGGGTGCGCCGACCCTCACGTCGCGCACGCGGGCGCTCTTGCCGTCGAATAACGAGATGTCGAGCGCCTTATCCAGCGCAGCCTGATCGGCGGCGCTGAGCTTCGCCACGCTGCCGTCGGCATCCTCCATGGCGCGTGCGCCGCCGGCCAATGCCGCCATGACCATGATCAGCGCGAGCCGCTGCATCCCTTCCTCCCTCTGCCCCGGCGCAATCTGCCGTTGCGGAGGCCTTGTTGCAACCGGAACCGCTAAACCATGAAGATGAGCGCCGTCGTCCAGGACGTCACCATCCGGGCAAGCTCGGAAGGTGTCGATCAGGCTGCCGCCTCGGCGGAGCGCCTCGCCCGCGCTGGCGATGCGGCGGCGGCTAGCGGCGAGACGCAGTCGCGTTCGGCCCTCTCGGTCCAGCGCGCCTATGAGCGTCTGCAGCGCCAGATCGACATGAACTACCGCCAGCAGCAGCTCTTCGAGCAGGGCCAGCGCACGCTCGACCGTGCCTTGCAGCAGACCCACATCTCGGCCGAGGAGCACGCCCGCTCGCTCGCGCTGCTGCAGGCCCGCTATGGCGCCACCGCCGCCGCAGTCAACGACAATGTCGCGCCGATCTCGCGCTTCCAGAAGGCGACCGGTCTCGCCGCGCACGATGTCCAGAACCTCGGCTTTCAGCTCAACGACGTCGCGGTCTCGCTGGCCTCCGGCCAATCCTTCTTCACCGTCATGGTCCAGCAGGGCGCGCAGATCCTGCCGATCCTGTCCTCGGCGCCGGGCGGCATCGGCGGCGCCCTCGCCGGCATCGGCCGCTATCTCCTCTCGCTGGTGACGCCGGCGACGGCCGCTGCCACGGCGCTGGCCCTGATCGGCACGCTCGGCATCGTCGGGCTGATCCGTTATGGCGAAGAGATCGAGGCGCTGGAGAAGTCGCTGTCCGGTCTCGGCCGATCGACGCCGGCGACGGCCGCCGGCCTGTCGCGCATTGCCGAAGCGGCCGCGGCGCAGGCCAAGGTCACCACCTCGGCCGCGCGTGAGACCGCCGCGGCCCTCGCATCGACTGGGCAGATCGGGTTCAGCAATTTCGAGGGGCTGATCGCCATCTCCAAACGCTTTGCCGACGCGCTCAATCTCGACGTGACAGAGGCCAATAAGCAGCTCGCCGCTTCCTTCGCCGATCCGGTCAAGGGCGCCGACGATCTCAATGGCAAGCTCAATTTCCTCTCCGATGCGACGCGCTCCTATATTCGCGAGCTCGCGGCGCAGAACGACCAGACCGGGGCGCAGCGGGCGCTGCTCGATGCGCTCGGGCCGGCGCTCGCCAATGCCACCGCGAACACCAGCTTGCTCGGCCGCGCCTGGGCCTATGTGGCCTCGGCGGCGCGGGGTGCGGCGGAGGCGATCGCCCAGGCCCTGAAGGGGCCCTCGCCTGAGCAGGAGTTGGTCAACCAGCGCCAGTATCTCAAGGATGTTTCAACCGGCTTGCTGGCACGGACCCCGACGGGGCAGGCCAAGATCAAGGAGGCGGAAGCCGACCTGTTCAAGCTCGAAGAACAGTATCGGCGCAATGGCGCTGCCGCCTCTGCCGCCGCCAAAGCGATGGCTGATGATGCCGCCGCCAACAAGGTCAGCGTCCAGGCCGGCGACATCGTCCGGGCGCTCGATCCCCTCGCCTCGAAATATGACGAGCTGCGTCAGAAGCAGGCGGTGCTGAAGCAGGCGCTGGAGACGCCGGCCAAGCTTTCCGACCCGAAGGCGGCGCAGGATGCCTACGAAGCCTATGGCCGTGCCATCGCCACGCTGACCGATGGCCAGGGCAAGCTGATCAGCTCGACCGAGCTGCTGCGCCAGAAGGATGCGCTGGCGATCGAGGCGAAGAAGGCCTCGACCGATGCCGAGAAGGCGACGATCGCGGAGCGTCAGAAGGCACTCGACCTCGTCGGCGAGGTCATCAGCAAGGAAGAGGCCGCCCGCCGAGTCGCCCATGCCGGCGCCATGGAGCGGATCAAGGACGCCAAGGCGGGCGGGGCCGCCGCCAATGACAATGCCGATGCCTTCGACAACGCCCTGCAGCGCAGCCGCGACCAGATCGAGGAATTCCGCCTGCAGCAGGAGGCGGCGTCCAAGGCGACGATCGAGGTCTACAAGCTGACCGAGGCCAACCGCCTGCGCCGTGCCGCCAATCAGGCCGGACGCGGCGACGAAGCCGGGATGGCCGAGCTGATCGACAAGACGTCCGATGCCTATGCGCGCCAGCGCAAGGCCACCGAGGAGGCAATCGAGGCGCAGCGCCGCATGCAGGATTCGGTTCGCGAGCTAGCCGAGGACTTCGCCAGCTTCGTCAAGGATCTCGCCAGCGGTCGCGGCTTGGAGAGCGCGCTGAAGTCGCTCGGCCAGACCTATATGAACAATGCGCTCGACGCCCTGCTGACCGGCAAGGGGCCGTTTGCGCAAGCGCTTGGTCTTTCGCCGACGGAAAAAGGCGGCGTCGGCGGCATCTTCAACTTCGACTACGAGAAGATGGCGAAGTCCGTCGGCAAGGGTTTCGAGATCGGCGTTGGAAATGTCAGCCGCGACCAGGACAAGGGCCGCGATACCGGCTCCGGCAGCGCCGGCGCCAAGAGCGAATCGACTTTCGGAAACCTCGCCGGCGCCGGCCTAGCCCTGCTGGGCTCTTACTCCGCAGGCTATTCCAGCCAGTCCCCGCTGATGGGCGGCGTCAGCGGTGCGATGGCCGGGGCTGCCGCGGGAGCCTCCTTCGGCGCCTTCGGTGGCCCGATCGGAGCGGTGATTGGTGCCGGCGCCGGCATTCTCGGCGGCATCATGGGCCAGCAGCAGGCCAAGAAGAAGCGCCGCCAGGAGATGATGCAGCTGCTGCAGCAGTACCAGGAGGAGTGGGAGCAGTTGAAGCCGCAGGCGGATATCTTCATCCGCCAGATGAGCGGCGAGACCGTCGGCTCGCTCGAAACCCGGCTGAAGGACGCGCAAACGCAGGCCGCCCAGACGGCCGAGGCCGCCGGCAAGGCCGGCGACAGCGCCGCGGTCGAGCGGATCAACAAGGCGCTCGACGCGTTCAACCAGCGCACACAGCGCGAATTCGTCGACTCGATCGACGGCATGATGGCGTCGCTGAGAAACGGCACCGGGCCGAACTCGCCGTTCAACCAGGCGCGCAACGCCATGGCGGCGATGGGCGAGGAACTCCTCGGTTTCGTCGCCGACGTCAAATATGTCTCCGGTGAATACAGCAGCGCCGCGGCCGAAGCGTCGCAGGCCGCGGCCGACTACGCCATCGACAGCCTGAAGACCACCGAGCCGCTGAGCTATGTCCAGCAGCGCCTGCAGGAGATTGCCGGCGCCGCATCCTCGCTCGACGAGATCCTGCGGGAGCTGGGCTACAGTGCGGAATATGCCGCCTATGCCGTCGAGCAGGGGACGAAGGAGGCGATCGACCAGCTGCGCCAGGCTTTCGAGCGGGACATCACGGCGAAGACCTATGACGCGCAGGGCTACGGCTACTACAACGAGGCGCAGAGCCTGATCGACGAAGTCGCGCAGCTGCGCGAGGACGCGTCCTCGCTCGGTCTCAGCCAGGAGGGCATCAATGCGTATTTCAAGGCCGCGGCGCAGAGCATCGTCGACGGCGCCGACCTCACCGGCTCGGCCTTCTACGAATTCCTCTCGCTGTTTCCCGAGTTCGCCGCCGTCGTCAGCCAGGCCGGCCAGGCGGTCAACGAGACGCAGCGCGCGATCGAGAACGCGACCCGCAGGCTGCAGTATCAGGATCGGCTATTCGCCGCCCTGAACGACACCACGACGCTGGAAGGCCAGCTCGCCGCCTTCGACCGGCAGGCGCAGCGCGACCGCGAGGCGGAGATGAAGGCCGGCGGTGACGAGATCCTTGCGCTGGAAGAGGCGATCGCGGCCGAGCGGCTGAAGATCATCACCACGTACTACAAGGACATGCAGGAGAAGGAGCGGCGCGCCCTCGAAGATGCCCAGAATTTCTTCGACAGCTTCAGCCGGAACCTGCGCGAATTCGTCGACGGTCTGCGCACCGGCTCGCAATCGCCGCTCTCGCCGGAGGCGCGGCTGCAGGCCGCACAGGCGCAATACAATGCGCAGCTGGCGCTGGCGCAGGGCGGCGATCGCGACGCGGTCAACAACCTGACCAAATATGCGTCCGACCTGATCGACGCCGCCAAGGGTTTCTATGCCTCCTCAGCCGGCTACCAGCAGGTCTTCGAGACGGTGACGGCGCAGCTGCTCGCCCTGCCGACGCAGGTCTCGGCCGAGCAGTTCATCGTCGATGCGATCGAGGAGAACACGCAGGAGACCGTCGACGCGACCGAGTTCATGCGCGACTACCTGGGCGGGGTTCTTTCGGCCGGCAACCCGCAGGCGATCGCCAATGCGCTCTCGGCCTATTTCAACACGATCGACGCAAGCCTCGACGGCCTGGTCAGCTATGCCGAGCTCGTCGCGGCGCTGGGCAGCACCTACAATACCGGCACGCTCTCGCAGATTTTCCGCGAGCTCGACACCAATGGCGACGGCCAGCTCGGCCTGCTCGAGCTGATCAAATACGCGACGCAGTCGACCTCGTCGAACACAGCCGAGGCGAACTCGCTGCAGAACTCGGCCATCAGCCTCGCCTCGACCGCCAACTCGCTGCAGAGCAGCGCCAACGCGCTGGCGTCGACCATGACCAGCCTGCTGACGGCGATCTCCAACCTCAACAGCACGCAGGTCTCGACGCTCAATGCGTTGAACAGCCAGTTCAGCCTGACCTCGTCGCTCACCATCAAGGGTTCGTCGGTCAACAACAACATGGTCACGGCGCTCAACAAGATCGCCTACAACACCGCCTACATCATGCAATACACCGGCTCCTCCGGCGGCTTCGGCGCGGACAATGTCGGCGCCTATGCTGCCGGCGGCTGGATCAGGGGGCCGGGCTCGGCAACCTCCGACAGCATCCCGATCTGGGCATCCAACGGCGAGTTCATGGTCAACGCCGATGCCGCCCGCCGCCATGCGGCGATGCTGGAAGCGATCAACGGCGGCGCCGATCTCGCCGACATCGCCCCGATCGCCCGGCCGCAGCTTGCGCCCGTCCCGGTCTTCGTGCCGCCGCCCGCCAACCAGAACGGCGGCGACAGCCGCGAGGTGGTCGCTGAGCTGCGCCGGCTCAATGCCCGCATCGCGCAGCTGGAGCAGCGCCTGGTCGAGGCCGAATACGGCGCCGCCGGCCTCGTCGCCGGCGAGGTCGCCGGCGTGCGCCAGGAGCAGCGCCGGGCCGCTGCCGATGCCCGGCAGGACCGCAATCGCCCCAGTCGCAGCGACTCGCGCGCCGCCTGACCCGATCCGCCCGATCCGCCACCCCGTAAAGCCGCCGGCGTCGACCGAGCGGAGATGAGGAGCCATGCATGGCCAATCTGTCGAACTATGCCGAAAAGAAGCTCTGCGACCATCTGCTCGGCCTCGCCGCCTTCACCATGCCGACGGTCTATCTCGCGCTGTTCACCGCTGACCCGAGCGAAGCCGGCTCGCTGACTGCCGAGGTCGGCTCCGGCATCGGCTATTCGCGCGTCAGCGTCACCGCGGCGATGGGCGCGGCCAATGCCACGACCGGGACTTCGCTCAATGACAGCGTCATCTCGGTCGGGCCTGCCACGGCCGATTGGGGCGTGATCACCCATGCCGCGCTGATCGACGGCAACACGCTCGGCGCCGGCAACATCCTGATGAGCGCGGCATTGAACTCGTCGCGCAACATCCAGAACGGCGACGTCTTCCAGTTCGCCGCCAACCAGCTTTCCGTCGTCTTCGCCTGACCTGATCGATGCTCGGCTTCGGGGCGCTCTCGCAGGCGCCGATCGCGGCGCGGGCGCCGGATCGGTTGCCGGTCAACGGCACGGCGACGTTCAATGCCGTAGCAGGCCTCACGGCGATCGCCGCGCGCATCGCCGCCGGCGTCGTCGCGATGGCGTCGAGCGGCGTGCTCTCGGCGCGCGCCAGCCAGATCCATGCCTCGCGCTTGTCGCTGGGGGCATCGGGTGGCCTGTCCGGATCGCCACGACGTCAGGCGCGTACCGCCGTCGCGCTCGCGGCCTCGGGCGACATGGCGGGCACGCCGCGGCGCCTGGCGCGTCCGGGCGCGTCCCTTGCTGCGACTGGTTCGCTTGCCGGCCAACCGCGGGCGATCTTCAGGCCGTCGGGCAGCTTCGCCGCCGGCGGCGCGCTGCACCCGGCCGCAAGCCAGATCCATGACGTCCATGGCGGCTTTTCGGCGACCGGCGACCTCTCGGCGACTGCCCGGCGCCTGGCGCGCACTGGCCTTGCCGTTTCGGCCTCGGCGCATCTGGCCGGCGAGGCCTGGCGGCTGCGCTTCTTCAGCACCACGCTGGCCGGGCAGGCCAGTCTGGAAGGCACGCCGACCACCGCCTATGCCGAGCTCGTCACCAACACCAAGATCATGCTGGTCTACGCCGCCGAAATTTCGCCCTGGGCGCTCGGGCGAAACGCATGATCGGCGAGCCGCTTTCCACCTACCCGATTTCCGGGCATCGGCCGATCAGCCAGCTGATCGGCGTCTCCTTCAGCGCGCGGGGCTCGCTCTCTGCCTCCGCGGCCGGGGTAATGCGCGCCGGCATGGCTCTGGCTGCGGCGGGAACCCTGCAGCCGCACGCCGATCGTGCTCGCCGCTCGGCCGTCGCCTTCGCGGGCGATGCGTCGATGTCGGCGCTGCCCCTGTTCCGGATCTTCAGCGCGACCCGCGAATTCATCTCGCATCCGCTCGACCAGCCGCCGAACACGCCGTTCCATGGCACCCTGCAGAAGGCGCTGCGCTGGGATCGCTCGATCGTCGGCGGGCGGCGGATCGGCGAATTCACCGCCGGCTGGGGCGAGCTCGAGCTGATCAATGCCGAGGGCGATTATGACTACCTGATCGGTCGCTATGCGATCGACGGGCGCCACATCGTCGTCAAGGTCGGGGCCGCCGGCGCCCGCTATGACGGCTTCCGCACGCTGTTCGACGGCACCGCCGCGGATTGGGAGGTGCGCGAGGACGTGCTGCGCATCTATCTGCGCGACAATGGCTACAAGCTCGACGTGCCGGCGCAGCCAAACTCCTATGGCGGCACCGGCGGGCTGGACGGGAATGACGATCTGAAGGGCCGGCGCAAGCCGCGCGCCTTCGGCCGCTGCCTCAACGTCTCGCCGGCGATGGTGATCCCGGCCGAGCTGGTCTACCAGGTCAATGACGGGCCGGTCGACGCCGTGACCGCCGTCTATGACCGAGCCGTGGCGCTGACGCCCGCCGGCGACTTCGCCAGCGCCGCGGCGCTGCGGGCGGCGACGACGGGCGCGGCCGGCTCCGGCAAGGATATCGAGGCCGGCGAGTTCGCCACCTGCCTTGCCGCCGGCCTGGTCCGGCTCGGCGGTTCGCCGGTCGGCACGGTCACCTGCGATCTGCGTGGCGACAAGACCGGCGGCGCTTACGTCGAGCGCACTGCCGACATCGTCCGCCGTCTGATCGTCGGGACCGGCGGCCTCGTCGATCCCGGCGAGCTCAGCCTGCCGAGCTTCGACGCCGTCAACATCGAGCAGCCGGCCGCAATCGGGATCTGGCTCGACGGCAGCGACCGCACCGTGGCCGATGTCGTCGGTGACCTGATGGGGGGCATTGGCGGCTGGGGCGGCTTCCGCAGGAATGGCCGTTTCGAGGTCCGCGTCTTCAAGGCCGCGGCGGGCATACCGACCGGCCGCTACGACAAGGTCGACATCGTCGAGATCGGCCGCGAGCGGCTGCCCGGCGATCTCTCGCCGCCGCCCTGGCGCTTCCGGCAGGCCTGGGGCCGCAACTGGACGGTGCAGGGCGACGTCGACGGCCAGGCCGGCATCACGCCGGCGCGCCTCGCCTTCCTGAAGGAGGGCGAACGGCTGGCCGAAGCGTCGAGCGCGGCGATCCGCGCCGATCGGCCGCTCGGCAAGGATATCGACCCGGTGCAGAGCTATTTTGCGGAGGAGGGGCCGGCCAAGGCCGAGGCGCAGCGCCAGCTCGCGCTCTACAGCCAGGCGGCGCTCTACCGGCTCACCATGAAGTCGCAGGCCTTCATCCACGACATCGGCGACGTGATCCACGTCACCTATCCCCGGTGGAACCTTGGCGACGGCCGCCTGCTCTCGATCGTCTCGATCAGCGAGGACACAGATGACAACAGCGTCGAGATCGTGGGTTTCGGCTGATGCCGGTCGCTAACGCCGCCCGGGTTGGCTGGCGCAATCTCGCCGACGCCGGCGCGATCTCCGCCTCGAGCTTCGCGCAGTTGACGCCGCCGACCCTGCTGCAGAACCCGCATGTGGCGCGCAAATGGCGCGGCGTCGCCGGCGCGGCCGAGCATGTCACGGTCGATCTGGGGGCGGTGTGCGATCTCGACTGCGTCGCCCTGATGGGCGTCAGCCTGAGCGGCGCCGGCATCACCCGTCTGCGCGCCTCGGCCGGCGACTCCTCGGCGCTCGACGGCGCGGCCTATGACAGCGGCGCGGCGGCCGGCCGGGTCGATCCGCGCTATCCGCAACTGATCCTGCTGCTGCCGGCGCCGGTGGCGGCGCGCTATCTGCGGCTCGACCTCGAGGAGCCCGGCGCTCTCTTCGTCGAGGCCGGCCGGCTCTTCGTCGGGCTGACCGAGCAGTTCACGATCAACTTCGCCTATGGCTGGGACCGCGCCGTCGTCGATCCCAGTCGCGTCACCAAAAGCCGCGGCGGCCAATCCTATATCGACCGTGCCGACCCCTACCGGCTGCTCAACCTGACCTTCGCCAATCTCGACGAGGCGCAGCGCTATGGCGTCGTCGAGGAGATCGACCGCGTCTGCGGCAAGCACACCGACATCCTGATGCTGACCGACCCGACCAGCCCGGCGCTGGCGCGCGATTCGGTCTGGGGTCGGATGGAGGACATCAGCCCGGTCGCCCAGCCGAGCTTCGCCACCTATTCCAAAACCTACCGTATCGAGGAGCGTCTCTGATGACCTTCAAGTTGGGCGACCGCGTTCGCGAGAGCACGACCACGACCGGCACCGGAGCGTTGACGCTCGGCGGTGCCGATGTCGGCTTCTCGACCTTTGCCAGCCGGCTCTCAACCGGCGATACCACGTGGTACGCGCTCGTCTTCGGCGCGAGCTGGGAGGTCGGCATCGGTACCTTCACGGCGCCGGCGACCCTGGCGCGCACCACGGTGATCGCCAGCACCAACAGCGATGCCGCGCTCAATCTCGGTGCCGGTACGAAGGAAGTCTTCATCACCGCCCCGGCGAGCGCGCTCGTGACGCTGAGTTCGGCGACCACCTTGAGGGCCTTCCTTGGTATCACCACGGCCGGCAACGACCTGATCACCGCGCCAAGCGTCGCGGCGCAGCGGTCGATCCTCGGCGTGCCGCCCGGTTACCTCTCCAGCTTCACCATGACGAACAATGCGGCCGATGCCACCAACGACCTGGATATCGGCCCGGTTTCGGCACGCAGCGACGACAACGTTCTCGACCTCGTCACCAGCGCGACCATCGTCAAGCAACTCGACGTCGCCTTTGCCGAATACGTCGCGCCAGGCACGCCATCGGGCATGCGCGACAGTGCCGACAATCTGGCCGTCGCGAAGTGGCTTCGGGTCTTCCTGATCGGCGGGGCTGGCAAAAACTCGCAGCCCTTCGCCTCGACATCCGCGACGCCGACATTGCCCAGCGGCTTCACGGCGAAGCGCCTGATCGGCTTCATCTACTGGACCGGCTCGGCGATCAAGGCGTTCATCCAGACCGGGCGGTCGGTCCGCTGGGTCACGACCGTGACGGACATCTCCACATCCGCCGCATCGACCTCGGGGGCGCTCACCGGGATGACCGCCCCGCCCGCGCGCGTCGATCTCGCCTTCAACTATCGCACCTTCTGCTCGGGGAACCCGGCCTTCCTGTACGTGCGCTCGCCGGACCAGACGAACGAAACGCCGTCGAACAGCGTCGCGCCGCTCGGCTATGGCGGCAACAGCGGCGCCGTCTATCAGGGCTTCGGCAAGGTCATCACCAACGCTTCGGGGCAGATCGGCGTGCGCGCCCTCAACGCCAGCACCGAAGCAATCATCGCCACCCTCGGCTGGACCTATCTGGAGCTCTGACCATGTATGTCGAACGCGATGAAGGCGGCGCGATCATCGGCGCCTATGCCCAGCCCCAGCCCTATGCGAGCGAGTTCCTGGCGATCGACGATCCCGAGCTCGTCGCCTTCCTGAACCGGCCGGCGCCGATCGACTGACGCCGTCGCGGTCAAGGCCATCCGCCGCCTTCGGGCGGCATTTCTTTGCCCGGAGCAATCTGATGATTCCCAACGAGGTGCAAGCCGCGCTGGTCGCGCTCGGCTATTCGGTCGCGGTCGACGGTGACATCGGGCCGAAGACCAGAGCGGCAATCAAGGATTTCCAGGCGCGCCATGGGCTGAAGGCCGACGGTGTCGCCGGAAAGCTGACGATCGCCAAGCTGCATCAGGTGCTGGCCGATGCGAAGCCGGCGTCGGCGATACCCCCGGCCGGCAAGGCCGTCCCCGCCCACTGGATGCCGCCGGGGCGGCTCGAGCGGGTGATCTGCCACTGGACGGCCGGCCAGCACCGCGCATCCGCGCTTGACCGGTCGCACTATCACATCCTGATCGAGGCGGATGGCGGGTTGGTGCGCGGCGATTGCGCCATCTCCGCCAACGGCATCGGCGGCACCGGCCCGCGAGCCAGCCACACGCTCAACTGCAACACCGGCTCGATCGGTGTCTCGCTCTGCTGCATGGCCGGCGCGAAGGAGCAGCCCTTCGAGCCCGGCAAGGCGCCGATGACGCAAGAGCAATGGGCGAAGTTGGCGCAGGTCGTCGCTGATCTTTGCCGCCGATACGACATCTCTGTCACACCGAAGACCGTGCTTTCGCATGCCGAAGTGCAGTCCAATCTCGGCATCAAGCAGCGCGGCAAGTGGGATATTTCCCGGCTCGCCTTCGACCCGTTGATTAACGGCGCAAAGGCCTGCGGAGACCTGCTGCGGGCCAGCGTCGCTGCGTTTCTCTGATTCGCCGGCGAGCCGGACGATCTCAAGAATACCCGGCGAACGGTGAACATCACCGACCATTGGGAGGAGATCGCCAGCTTCTACCACCAGTTCATGGCGGCGATCGTCGCGGCTCGCCTTTGATCAGACTACGGCGTGGCTCAGCTGATCTCGGCAATGCCCGGCCAAGGCGGGACTAACTCGTCGCGTGATAATTCATCGCCGGCCGCAAGCACTGCCGCCTCAGGCGCGATGACGAGTACAGCTTCCAACCTCTGCCTCGACCTCGCTTTTCTCATGAGTTCCTGAGTTCGCAGCCGCCTCAGATAATAGGCCATCGAACGCTTGTTCATCGCGTCAGCCCCTTTTCTTCCATGGCACATTAGCCGGTTTCCCGAAGAGCGTCGCGATCTTTCGACATCCCGCCGGCGGCCGGGCCTGCCGCCGATCCTCTGACATCGGAGCTTCATCATGCTCAACACGCTGCTGGACGCTTTGCGCCCGGTCCTGACCGAGATCGCCACCATCCTGCTGCTCGCCGGCCTGGGCTATGCGCTCAAGCTGCTGAAGGAGAAGGCCGGCATCGATATCGAAGCCTCCCGTCGGGACGCTCTGCAGGCGGCATTGACCAATGCGGCGGGCCTGCTCGTCGCCCGCCTCGGCTCCGGCACGCTCGCCATGCGGCTCGATGCCGCCAGCCCGGGAGTCGCGGACGGCGTCGCCTATGTGCGCTCGGCCGTGCCTGACGCCGTCGCGCATTTCGGCCTGACCGAGAGCGAGATCGCGGAGAAGCTGGTGGCCAAGCTCGGGGTGCTCGCCGCTCCGACGCCGGCCCGCTAGCGCAGGACCTGCAGGAGCGAACCGCGATGCCGGAGCTGACTGACCACCAGTGGCGCAGCAATGTCGAGACCGAGATCGTCCTGCTCAAGGCGGGGATGACCGAGGTCAAGACCGATATCGCCGCCTTTCGCGATGAATGGCGCACCAAAGCGGACGAAGACCGCAAGGCTCATCGCAATGCGCGGATGACCTTCCCTCAGCTCGCCGGCCTGCTGTTCGGCGCCGTGACGATGACGGCCGTGCTGCTCGGCGGCCTGATGTGGCTGATCAACGTGCAGACCTCCTCAGTTCGCTCCGACCTCGCCAACCAGGTGACCTCGGCCAAGCAGTCGGCCGAGGCGGCTAACGCTCAGACCGGTTTGACCGTGCGAGGCATGGTCGACGGCATCACGGCCCTCAACAATGGCATGCAGACAATGCAGCGCGAGCAGGCTGGCGATCGCGTGAAGCTCGGCCTGGTCGAGCAGCAGGCCGTCGCTAATACGCGCTTCATCGAGCAGGCCCAGAGCTTCGACGCGATGATGGCGCGCCATGACGAGCGGCTGAGGGCGGCCGAACAGCTGATCAGAGAGATCGCGGCGCGCCGGCCGCAATGAGAATTTGGCTTCGCCGATCTGCGCCAGCGGAGCGTGCGCTATCAGAACGAAAATGCGCGTCAGGCTTTATCCTTAGAGTCCGTTTGCCTCATTCGTGTGCAAATTGACTTCGACCTGATCCGTTCCAGCCGGGCGGCCATTTCGAGTGACGGTGCGTTCGACGACTCTAATTTTATGTCCCTGGGCATTGACGTAAGTTCTTATGGTTCTGGCTCGAACCACCACTTGGTCTCCGCTCGAGTTCTGGAAACTTTGTGTATTGCTGCCGCTTGGGGCAGGTGCGGACGGAGCGGCTGGCCTGGCGCTTTTGACTTTATCCGTCCTCCTCGCGGCTATGCAACGGCTGCCGCTCAGCGTTTCGCCTCTTTTGCATTTTGGGGGCGAAGGGGTTTTCGCTTGCGCGGCGGGCTTGTTCGGCGGTGCTGCGGTGGGTCTCTGTTCATCCGCCGACGCGCTATTTGCCGGCGGTAGCGCGACAATCTGGGCTCTCGGCGGCTGCGCAGCCGGTGCAGAAGCACTCTCTTCCGTTCGGCCAAGATAGCCCAGAGCAACCGCTCGATAGGCGCACACCGTCCCACAGTTGCGGAGATATTCCTCGTATCTCCCGGCCGTGCTCAGTGTTTGCCAATTCCGTTCGTCTGCGGCCGACTCTGCGCCGCGATGCCTGTTGAGGAGCAGCGCCATGGCCGTCGCCCGATACTGGCAGACCTCGCCGCAGCGAGCGACGTAAGCTTCCAGCGCACTACGCTCGCCCGCGACCTGGGCGCGCTGCCAGTTGGCCTCGTCCCGTGCCAACGCGACGGCGCGCGCTACCGCCGGCACAGGCAGGCCCACGGGCAGTGCCAGGGACGCTTGGTCGATCTCCGGCGCCTGCTCGCGGCCGCTGTCACGCCGGGCGGCGGCCTCGACTGCTTGCGCCAGGTATCGCTGCAGATCAGACCAGACGAGAGGACTGTCTTCCGGCGCTCCTTCGTGCCGCGCCAGCCCCGCGGCGCCCATCAGGAAGCGACTCGTGAACAGGCCGAGCTTTTGGTTCTCATCCCAATTGGCCGGGGTCGTGCCGGAGGTTGCTACCAGTTTGACGATACCCGAGCCCGCGCGGGG